>JAHCHP010000001.1 GCA_026129765.1 Fimbriimonadia bacterium
GCGAGTTGGACTTTGGATGACGTATCGGAGTCGGCGTTTATGCTGACGGCGAATACGCAGGCGATGATCCACTTGCAGGGCATTGCGGGCGGCGGTTCGTCCAAGATTGTTGTTCCCGAACCTGCCAGCATGATCGCGCTCGGCACAGGCTTGGTCGGTCTGGCAGTGCGCCGACGACGCAAATAAATCGCGCTCTGCTTTAAGAGTGACCTTCCAACCAAAAAATACCTCAGGGGATTGTTTAGTTGTCCTCTGAGGTTTTATTTTAGCGAAAGAGGGGTATCATGTTCATCCTCAAGGCGAGATAGCTCAAAACTCGAACAGCCGATGCCTCGGCTTGCTCGGCGTGACCCTGTAGGGTCAGACCTATGTGTCTGACCAATTTTATGGCGCACACGCTGGTGCGCTCCTACAAGGCTGTTATCCTGAGCGGAGCGAATGGGTTTGCTTTTCAAAAGCTGGATTCCCGCGTTCGCAGGAATGACGAGACTCATCACGAAATGTTTTGAGATAATCTCTACAAGGCGAGATAACACATGAAAACCACTCAACTCCAGTTTCTTGGAGCCTCCGGCATGGTGACAGGCTCCAAATACCTGTTAAAGACAGGGAGTCAACAGTACCTTATCGATTGCGGTCTATTTCAGGGCAGTTCTGAAATTAAAGCGCACAATTGGGACCCTTTTCCCATTCCTCCGAGCGAAATCGATGCCGTTCTCTTAACCCATGCCCATATCGACCATTCGGGATGGCTGCCGCGCTTAGTGAAAGAAGGCTTTCATGGCTCTGTGTATACCACGGAGGCGACCTGCGCGCTGCTGAACATCATGCTGCCTGACTCTGCCAATCTGCAAGAGCAAGATGCCGCTTACGCGAATAAGAAAGGGTTCAGCCGCCATAAGCCTGCATTGCCCCTTTATACGGTGGAAGATGCGGAACGCGCCTTGAAGCTCTTGAAGCCTGTCCATTTTGGCAAACGACTGACCTTGAAGGAGGCGCATTTTACCTGGCGACCGGCAGGGCATATTTTGGGTTCTGGCATGATAATGACTGACTTTGAGACGGAAAACGGCGCGCGGCGTCTCCTCTTTTCGGGCGATATTGGACGGTATGATACCGCTTTTATGGCGGCGCCGACGGAGTTCCAAGTGGCAGATTACCTGCTTGTGGAAACAACCTATGGCAACCGGAGCCATTCCGATATAGATGTTCAGGACGCGCTGGAGCCTTTGATCCATGAAATTATCGATGAGGGAGGCGTTTTGGTCGTGCCTGCCTTTGCAGTGGGGCGCACCCAAGAAATGTTGTATCACCTGCATGAAATGCAAGAGGCAGGGCGCGTACCCGATTTGCCGATTTATGTGGACAGCCCCATGGCGATTGACGCGAGTTCCCTTTACCGTCAGTTCAGCGAAGATCACAATTTGCGCGTTGATTTGTTGGATGACCCGGAAGGGGGACCCTTACGCTGCCGTCACGTAAAGTATGTGCGGGAGGTCAGCGCGTCCAAGCGGTTGAACCACCAGCCGGGACCGGCGATCATTCTTTCCGCGAGCGGGATGTGTACCGGCGGGCGCATTTTGCACCACCTGAAACAGCGGCTGCCCGATGCGCGAAACACGGTGCTGTTTGTGGGGTTCCAGGCGGAAGGCACGCTGGGACGCGAACTTTTGGAAGGCGCATCCGAAGTGACAATTCATGGGGAGCCTGTGCAAGTTCGGGCGAAGATAAGGGTTGTGAATGCGCTCTCTGCGCATGCGGACAGGGAGGACTTAATGCACTGGCTCTCACGCTTTCGGAGCGCGCCCCGCAAGACCTTTCTGGTTCATGGGGAACCGGCTGCGCGTGAAGCTTTCCAGGCGCATGTCCGTGAGACGCTCGGATGGGAGACGACTTCGCCTGAATTAGGACAAGAGTTTGATTTGGATTGAGCGCGTTCTTTCCAAAGGCGGATGACCCAAAACACGATAATGACGGTGGTTTAAACGGTGATCGGTTCGCCTTCTGCGCGTTTAACGTGATCCATCAATCGCTCGATGATCTGGTCCGAGTCGATGCCGTCCGCTTCCGCCTCAAAGTTTAACAAGATTCGATGGCGCAAGGCAGGTTTTGCCGCTCTCTGGACATCTTCCCGCGAAACATTGTACCGCCCATCTAACAAGGCGAATACCTTACTGGCTAATATCAGCGACTGCGCGCCGCGCGGACTGGAACCATAGCGGATATAGCGCTGGGTATCGGCAGCGGCATAAGGCGAGCCAGGATGAGTCGCGACAATCAGTTTCAGCGCGTAATCCTCCACATTTTCCGCGACGCGCACTTCCCGAACAATGCGCTGCATTTTCAGCAGGGTCTCTTTGTCTGCCACCGCCTGGGGCTGCGGGGTTTCGATGCCGGTGGTGCGATCCACGATCTCCCTCAAATCTTCCAGAGAGGGATAGGTGACCAGAATTTTGAAGAAGAAACGGTCCAATTGCGCTTCGGGCAGGGGATAGGTTCCCTCTTGCTCGATGGGGTTTTGGGTTGCCAGCACCCAAAAGGGCGGTTCGATGGGATGGCGTTTGCCCGCCACCGTCACCGAGCTTTCCTGCATGGCTTCCAACAATGCCGATTGCGTTTTGGGGGTGGCGCGGTTGATTTCGTCTGCCAGCAGGATATTGGTAAAGACCGGACCGGGGCGGAATGAGAAGTTACGCTGTCCGCCTTCCAGTTCTGACAAGATGTTGGTTCCCGTCACATCGGCAGGCATCAGGTCGGGCGTGAACTGGATACGCGAAAAGTTCAGGCTGAGCGTTTGGGATAAAGCGCGCACCAGAAGCGTTTTGCCGAGTCCCGGCACGCCTTCTAACAATGCATGCCCGCCTGCCGCCACCGCGACCAGAGCGTTTTCTACCACTTCATGCTGCCCTACAATAACCTTTCCTAACTCATTTTTCAGGGTACTGAACTGCTCTTGAAACCAAACTGCCAGCTCTTTGCCATCCGTGTTCATTTTTTCTCCGTTCCTTGTAAGCTCTCAAAATACTTTTTCACGCGCTTGCGTTCCGCAGGCGGGATGTTTTGCTTATTAATCGCTTTTTCCGCGCTCTTTTGGTAGCTGGGTAATACCCGGTTGAGGGGTACGCTGGAGCCGCCCGCGGTGGGCAAATCTTTATATTCCTGATAATCGGCGGGACCCGGCAGCATGGGGTTCTGACCGCGCACCGGCGTGTTTTTCAGGGGGATTTTCAGCTCCGGCTGTTTGTCGCCTTGATTGAACATTTCCGGGCGACCGACCGAGTTGCCTTTATCGGTGGAGGGGCGGTTCATACCGGTTCGCGACATCGCGCCGCCGCCCATACCGGTGCCCATCGCGCCCATACCTAAGCCCAAACCCGCGCATGCGCCATTGCAGGCAGACAGCTCTTTTAACTCTTCCACTTGTTTGCGCAGTTGCTCTGCCAATTCTTTGATTTTTTCGTCGGAGCCATATTCCTTCGCCAACGCTTCTAATTTCTCTTGCAATTCTTTTGCCATTTGCTCGATTTCTTCTTGGGTCAATTGCTTTTGCTCCGGGTCCTGCTCATTGGCGTTCTGCTGCGCTTTCTGAGCCAGTTCCTGCAGTTTTTTCATCGCCTCGATGAAGTCGGGATCGCTGGTCAGTTTTTTCAAAAACTCTTGCGCCTCTTTGGAGAGTTCCAATGCGCGCATCTGCTGCTGCAGGCTTTCCATCTGTTTTTTCAGCAGTTCCTGCATCTCTTTACTGAGCGGGCTGCCGTTTTGGTCTTTGCCCGATTGCAACTGTTGCTGGAGAGCATCCATCTGCTTGCGCAGCTCGTCCATTTGGTTCTGGAGCGCTTGTTGATCCGCCGGATTCTGCATCGCCTGCATGGTGGCTTGCATATTGCGGATATCGTTTTGCATCGCCGCCTTTTGCTGGCTGTCCAGCGGCTTGCCTTCCAGATTTTTACCCGCCTGCATCTGTTTTTGCAGATCGTTCATACGCTGAGCCATCATATGCTCATGTCCCTGGAGTTGCTTGCTTGCTTCTTGCGATTTTAACATCTGCTCTGCAGTGGTTTCCATTTTCTGGGCGGCGGCTTGTGTTTCTTGGCGGGTTTCGTTTTCCAGTTTCTTCGCGTCGTTCAGAATCTGGTTATACTTTACCATTGCCTCTTTCTTGCTCATCCGTCCTTGTTGGGCGCGTTTGGAATAAAGCTCCACATTTCGAGCGATGCGTTTTTCCAGTTCGCGCGCATCCGGTTTTTTCGCGCGTTCCACAATCGGTTTCGCGACTTCCTGCACCTGATTCGCTTGCGCTTGGGTCTCTTTGCGCTCATTCTGCCGTTCTTCCGAGTTGAAAACGGGCAGCAAGGGCAGGAAATGCACAAAGAGCAGCAATGCGAATGCGCCGACAAACATGCCTTGCCAGAAACCCGCCCGCAGTTGGAAAATCTGTCTCGGACGCATCTGGTTCAGGCTGCTAAGAGCGTCTTCCAGCAGCGGCTCATCGAACGTTCCCTGCTTATCGGACCACTCCAGCGCGCTTTGCACGCGGTCTTTCAGGTTGCCCCGGTGGTCGATCATTCGCGCGATGGCTTGAGGTGGCAGCGGTCGGAAAATCGCGTAGCCTACACCCATAAGGATACCGCCCAGCACGATGCCCATCAGCGCGAGCGGCGGCGCGGACATCACCGCGAACCAATCCAGCAGGTCGGCGGCAATCGCCATCAGCGCGCCCCAAAACCCGCCAATCGCCCCCCAACGCCATGCCAGCATAATCCGCAGGCGTTTCCGGTATTGACGCAATTCATCGATCAATCGCAAGGAACCAGCAATCATTGTTCTTTCTCCTAACTACTATTATTGACCACGTAAACCTAATTACCTGCCTTTTTCCTGAATGGTTTCAACAAATCTCTTTCCAACAGCATAGAGAGGATAACCAAGATGAGCGAACCGCCCGCGATAATGATCTGGTTAAAAAGTAGATTGTTTTCGTTCAGATTGCCGCGCCAAACCATTTCGGTTGCCCAGTAGAACGGGAAAAAGACCCAAATATTGAATAGGGGCGAGTCTGCCAACTGGTTGCTATCATAGATCTGCATGCTGATCATCACGGGCAGCAGGACGATGATCATCGCAAAACCAATCGCCAACATCCGCGACAGGATAATTTGGCGTCCTAAAATACTGCCGAACCGCCCGATAGCCCAAAAGAAGGTCACAAAATTAAGCCCTACCAGCGCGCAAAAACCGACAATATCCAAATCGGGCAGCGAACTGAATTTGGCATAGTAGGCGGCTAATCCCGCCGCGCATAGCAGCAGGAACCAAAAATGCAGGAAAGGCAGCGCGCCCGCTGGAGAAGCGCGGAACGCCCTCAGCGGCTTGTACCAGCCATCGGGCAACTCCATCTTGCTGTTGCGCATTCCCCAAGTCGAAACCCAGGGAATGGTCAAGCCGATGAGGCTGGCAAGCAGAATCGCGGTGATGACACCGCCTGTCATCATCGTATCCCGGTTGGCTGCGCCGAAAGGCACTGCGGCAAGGGTGGAGAAGACCAACAGCGCGCTCAGAAAGATTCCCTGCCGGCGCAGTGAGGGAAGGGGATCGACATCATAAAGTCCTACCTGCTTTCCGCAACTGGTGAGCATGAGCCGGGTCAACGCCAAGATGATCAGTGTGCCGATAATCCAGGTCGGAATTTGGTAGCCAAACATCGGCACCACCGTATCGGCAATCCAAGGGGCGGCATAAGGATTGATCGCTGCCAGCGGCATATAACATTCGTTGCCCGCGCCCCGGAAACCCACTGCAATCCCAATAAATGGCGCAGAGAACATCAACAGTAGAGCGACCGAGAGATAGGCGACAAAGACGGCGCGCCCGCTTTGAGAGTTGAAGGTGGAGCAGGAGAGCGCGACCGCACTGATTAACATCCCAGACATCGCTACCAGCCAATATGTTTTGAGCAGTTCTCCAAAGGTCGCGCCGCCGAGCAGCACACAGACCGCGCTGGCAGGCAGCGAAAGCGCGAGTAGTAGTAAGATAAACGCGACAGAACCGATCAGTTTTCCTGCCAGCAGGTCCCGCGCCTGGAGGGGCGTGGTCAGCAAGAGATCGATGGTTTTACGTTCGCGTTCGCTGGTAATGGAGGCGGCAGTCAGCGCGGGCGCAATCAACGCGATCAGGCTGATGAGCGTGAGGAGAATAATCCGGTAAAACTCTTGCAGGTAGCGTTGCGCTTCAAAAGGGTTCATCGAAACCTGGTTGCCGACGGTGGTGGTATACGCCAGCAGCACTAAGCCCAGCAAAAAGAGCAGAAATATCCCTTGAAGCCAATAAGAGCGGGTGAGACGCACGCGAATCTTCAACTCGCGTCCGATGACCGGATTCGCCAGCAGTTGACGGATAGAACCCCTCAGGTTCTCAACGATCTGTTGGATTAAGTTGCGCTTGATGACACTCTGCGTCTGCACGAGCGCGCCTCCTAATAGGATTGTACCTGACTGAAAGGCATTAAATCGCCATCAGCGCGGTCAACGCCAATTTTTGCGAATCGATGTGCTTTTGCGCCTGCACCACATAGTCGATGGGGTTCGCCACTAACCGGTCGCCCTCCACACCCACCATTTCGTTGGTAAAGCCTGCCTTGAGCCGCGTTATCGCGTGCGCGCCCAAGCGAGTGGCTAATACCCGGTCAAATGCGGTGGGCGATCCGCCTCGCTGCATATGCCCCAGGGTCAAGGCGCGCGCTTGGTACTCTGAATTCTCTTCCAAATATTTTTGCAGGTCCGCCGCTCGAGTCGCGCCCTCCGCCACAACGATAATGCAAGAGCGTTTTCCGCGCTGGTATCCTTCATCCAACTGCTCAATGATCGCCTGCAGGTCATACGGAATTTCAGGGATGAGGATTGCTTCCGCGCCGCCTGCCAAGCCCGCTTCTAACGCGATGAACCCGTTGTGCCTGCCCATCACTTCAATAATAAAAACACGCTCATGAGAGTAGGCGGTATCGCGCACTTTGTCGATGGCGTCCAGCGCGGTGTTGATGGCAGTGTCGAAGCCAATGGAGTAGTCGGTGCCAGGGATGTCATTGTCGATGGTGCCGGGGATACCCATCACCATCGCGCCGCATTGGGCATTCAAGGCGCACGCGCCCTTCATGGAACCGTCGCCGCCAATCACGACCAACCCCTGAATCTCGTGGGTTGTCAGGATCTCGGCTGCCTGCGCTAAGCCCTCGGAGGTCTGGAAGCGTTTGGAGCGCGCAGAGCGCAAAATCGTGCCGCCCAGATTGATGATGCCACCCACCGACTGGCTGTTCATGGCGAACAGGTCCTCGTTCAGCAACCCTTCATAGCCGCGGCGAATCCCATGCACCTCGATGCCTTGCGCCAAGGCGGCGCGTACAACCGCTCGGATGGCGGCGTTCATGCCGGGCGCGTCGCCTCCGCTGGTCATGACAGCGATACGTTTCATAATTATCAATTGTACCTGCGCGCAAAACTGGTATAATCAGACGCGATGAGTTTGACATTAGAAAGGAAACAGGTAAAAGCGGAATTGCAGCCTGCATGGGCTATTGATTCGAAGGCGCGATTGCTCAAGCGACTGCCGAAACCGGGCGCAACTTGGAACGAGTCGCCGCTGGTGAACAGCTTCGAGTTGCAGGCGCGCGCGGATTGGCTTTCCAAGCGCAGTATCAAGAAAGAGAGCAAGCTGTTCGCGCTGCGTCTGGCAGTTTCGATGTGCGATCTCACCACATTGGAGGGGCAAGACTCAGAGGATAAAGTGCAGCGGTTGTGCGTGAAAGCGCGCTATCCCTACACGCCTCGTGAGGGGATGCCTGACCGCAAACAGGTGGCTGCGCCTCCGGTGGCTGCCATTTGTGTCTATCCGGCTTTTATCGCGACGGCAAAGGCAGCTTTGGAGGGGTCTGGCGTAAAGGTCGCCAGTGTGGCGACAGCGTTCCCCTCAGGACAATACCCGTTTTCGCTGCGGCTTGCGGATGTGAAATGGGCGGTTCAAGAGGGCGCGGACGAGATCGACATGGTGATTAACCGCGGCGAGTTCTTGCGAGGCAATTATAAGCAGGTTTTCAATGAGGTTTGGAAAGTGAAAGAGGCATGCGGGGAGGATGTTCATCTCAAAGTGATTCTGGAGACAGGCGAGTTGGGCAACTATGACCATGTCCGCCGAGCCTCTCAGATCGCGATGTTAGCAGGCGCGGATTTCATCAAGACCAGCACGGGCAAAATTCAACCGGCGGCTACCTTGCCTGTGACTTTAGTGATGTTAGAAGCGATTCGCGATTTTTATGACCAGACCGGCAAGCGGATCGGCATGAAACCGGCAGGCGGCATTCGAACCGCGAAAGACGCGGTGCGCTATCTGGTGATGCTGAATGAGACGCTGGGGCAAGAATGGCTGACGCCGGACCTGTTTCGGTTCGGCGCCAGTTCTTTGGTCAATGACCTTCTGATGCAGATCGTGAAGCAGGTGACCGGCGTCTATCGGGGCATCGAAGAGTTTTCTAAGGATTAAGACTTATTCGTGGCTTAGGGCGCGCCGATGCGCACAACCCCACCGCAAGCGTTCACTCGCATGCGTTTTGTGATGTTGACTGCGCCCGCCTGCGACCCTGCTTTGATATTTAACTCGGGGTACTCTACCAAGTTTGTATCAATCGTCGTGGTCATGGCGTTGACCGCCTCAATCGTCGTGTTGTAGGGCAGGTCAAACGAACCGATCTCGACACCTCCGTGGGCGAAATCTGCCCACATATCCAGTCGCCGGAAAATTTCCCGATCTAAACGAGTGTTCTCAATGGTCTGAGTGTTGTGCGACTCGCCTGAAGTCCCAATCGCGACACCTGTCCGAACGCCATCGAAAAAGACATTTGGGTTAGAGAACCGGCGGATACGCGTACTGCTGCTATAGGAGCCAGTGGCATAGGACATGATGGTTCGGTATCGGTTGCTGCTGTTCCCGATGAACCGATGTCCGTAAGAGTAGGAATAAAGGTTGCAGCTGCCGGCGTCTTCCCGGTTGTGGGCGCAGCCCTGGTTATGCCCGAGTTCGTGGGCAAACGAGTTATTGCCAGTGGTACAGGTCCAGTTGACGATACAGAATGCGCGAGCGGATGTAACGGGATGACACCACGCAATGCCACAGTACGCGCCATCATTGACCAGCAAAATCACATCATCTGCCCGGTATTGGTCGCGCAATGTGTGGACATTATCCATGATCCCATCGCTGGTGTTGGTCAGGCGATTTCGGTGATCTTCGTAAGAACCGCTTTCGTTGTAGGTGACTTCTCCGCGATAGACCAAGCGCATCGTGATATTGACATTGCTAAGGTTGTAAGCATCATTCGCCGCATCCACACATGCTTGCGCTTCTGCATTCGCCGCATTGACCCCACCCATCGCGTTTCGGGCAACGTTCGTGTAAACAATCATTACGTCCAAACCCGCGCGTGGTCTTGCGCAGGCAGCGGTGCCAAAATCATCGCCGTCGCCGCCCATCGTCTGGAAGTCGGAGGGCAGGTCTGCAGGGGGCGCAAACTCGGAATCGTCTTGCTCCGGTTCCCAGTTCGTTTGGCTGGGTTCGTTATCTGCGCAGGGCTGATACCGGTTGTCATTGATTTGGAAGAGCAGGTGAATACCGTCGCGCACATAGCGGGTTTTGAACTGCATATTGTAGTAGGACGCATCGACATTCGCGATCAGAACTTCCTGTTCCACGGTCAAGATGAACCGCCCATGGGGGGTATTCTCGATATCGCCAAACACAGAAAAACTGTCGTCTGAGCGTTTTTCAATACGCTCAATGGTGCCGACCCACTCCATATTGCTCGCGAAGTTCAGGAACAGACGGTCATTTTTATCTAAAGTCTTTAATCCAGGGATGTTGACGCGAACTGCCGCTGACGCGACCGCTTCGCGCGGGGAGGGCAAGTCTTGCACGGAACCCGGTTTCAAATGTTCAAACAAACGCGGGGGCGATTTTTGGGCGTGGGCAGAGAAGACCGCGGACAGCAAGCACAAAGCAGCGGCGGCTTTTCCCAACCTCGAACAGATAACACTCACTTTCATCGTTTTCACCTCAATATAGATAGAACTTCATCAGCACCGCTCAGCGTTAAGATTATACATGCTTTTGGGGTATTTTGAGCGTTAAAGAGGCAAAAAACGATGATTTTATGGGGATAATCAGCGTTTTTGACCGATCAGAGACCAAGCAGTGTCCTGAGCCTTGGAAGGTTCCCACCCTCCATGTTTCAAGAATTGCGTTTCGAACCCTGCTTGATGAGCTATGTCTTGCAGTTGTTCTTGGGTATACCACCGGGTTGCGGGTGACCGCTCATGAAGCTCTTTTTGGACGATTCTGCCCTCCATCTCCACCTCATAGCGGGTCCAGGTATGCTCCCACTGTTTGTCAGGTTCAAATTTCGCTTTGGACCATCGCTTGACTATGGTTTGCCCCTCATCCATAGATTTTTCCCCGCTGAGCAGCCAATCAGTCTCTAAGGGTTCTCCCGTTTTCCAGACATGCACGATCCGCATCACCAGGGTTCCCTCGGGCAAGAGATGGCGGTGAAAATTCTGGAGCGCGCTCATGGCAGAATCGAGCCCGGTGAGCAGTTGAAAAGAGCCAGAGGGAACAAGGATCGTTTGATAGAGGCGGGGCAGCGTCATGGTCTCCATCTCCGCTTCATAGAGCTTGAGCGCGCCGGCGTCCAAGCCCATCGATTGGCTTTTTCCTATGCAGATTGCCAGCATCTCAGGCGAGTTATCCATACCCTCTATATCGATTCCTTGTTTCAGGTAATCCAGTAGCAGCCTGCCTGTCCCGCAGCCCACATCCAGCACCGGCTCCCCGAACTTCTTTATTGCTTCCAGAAAGAAATACCGGTCTTCCCAGTGGGAGGTATCGCCCCGGAACAGGTCCCAAGTTGTTGCCATCAAATCTCTATATTCAAAAGTTTTCATTCGATGCCTTTATAGAATGAGCGAGTTCTCTTGCTTGAAGGTTTACATCTCTGCTTTCAAGCGATACCCGACTCCCGGTTCGGTGATGAGATAGCGGGGCTGCGCGGGGTCTGGTTCTATTTTTTTACGCAGGTTGCTGATGTTGACCCGGAGCATATGCGTTTCCTCTTCATAGAGCGGTCCCCAGATTTCGCGCAGTAAGTGACGATGCGTTAGCACTTTACCCGCATGAGTGACCAGGCATTTGAGAATGTCGTATTCGGTGGGAGTTAAGGAGACTTTCTGTTTTTGAAAAAGCACTTGCCGGAGCGCGAGGTCTACCTCTAAATCGCCGACCCGAAAAACAGGCTCAGGGGCGGATTGTAAGGAACGGCGCAAGGCGACCCTCATCCTTGCTTGCAATTCGCCAATGCCAAAAGGTTTTGTGAGATAGTCATCCGCGCCATGGTCCAACGCGGCGATCTTGACCGTCTCTTGTTCCCGTACAGAAAGCACAATCACAGGGACTTGAGACCACTCTCGCAGTCTGCGCAACACCTCTGCACCGTCCATGTCGGGCAGTCCCAAGTCTAAGATAATGATGTCTGGGTGCGCGGAAATGACCATTTTCAGCGTGTCCTGTCCCGTTTCCGCTTCGAAGATTTCATAGTCGTCTGCGCTCAGCGCGGTTGTGAGGAAACGCCGGATCGGTCTTTCGTCATCGACCACCAAAACTCTTATTTTATTCATAATCTTAGCGCGTTAAGGGTAAACGCAGGATGATACGGGTTCCCTTGTTTGCTTTTTCTGCCCAAATTTTACCCCCATGCGCCTCCACAATTCCTTTGCAAATAGCCAATCCCAACCCTGTACCGGTTATCGATTCCGTTCTTTGGACCCGGTAAAATTTGTCAAATACTTTCTGAAGGTCTTGTTCGGGAATACCGATCCCTTGATCGACGACCTCCAATTGGAATTCTCTTAGAAGCAGCGATGCTTTGACTTCAATCAGGCTGCCGTTGGGGGAATATTTGATAGAATTGTCGATGAGGTTCACCATAACTTGCCGCATTAACACAAAATCCATTGGGATCAATGGCAGCGCAGGGTCCAGGTCAATACGAATGTCGCGCTGGAGTAGCCTTGGGGTCAATGCCGCCAGCGCGGAACCGATTAAATCTTGAATATCGCAAGGCTCCACCCTTAACTGCATTCCTCCTGACTCCAAGCGGGTCATATCCAGCAGGTTGCCGACTAATTGATTGAGACGTTCGGCTTCCCCCAATGCTGTTTCCACTAATGATTGGCGCGCTTGTTCGTTTAGTTGGCTGGCTTGGTCTCGCAGGCTGCTCAGGGTTCCCGTAATGGATACCAATGGAGTTCTCAAATCATGCGAAATCGAATTGAGCAGCGCGGTCTGAAGACGTTCCGTCGCCTGCAGCACCTCTAATTGGCTGGCTTGCTGATTCAGTTGGGCGCGTTCAATGGCTTGGGCGGCGAGGTTGGCGAAGGTTTCTAAGAGCCTGCGTCTTTCTGGAGACAGGTAATCGTCCGCTTCTTGAGGTTTCACTCCCAGCGCGCCCAAAGTGCCATTCGAGGTTTTGAGGGGCATAAAACGCATTTCAGTTGCGGAAAGCGTGGATGTCCCGCGACCGGCAGGCTCGCCTTTTTCGTAGGTCCAGACCGCCACTGCCCGGTCATGTTCGCTCAACAGCAGCCCAGGGGTGGCTGCTATTAGGTTTAACCGGTCATCTTTTGATAAGAACAACACAGCATGCCTGCCGAAGGTTTCGCTGAATCCTCTCAGTACGACGGCGATAATGGTGTCTATGCTTTCTGCGCTGGAAAGTTCCCGGCTGAGCGCGTATAACATGGCGGTTTCACTTTCACGCCGCTGGGCTGCCTTGGCTTGATCTTTGGTGCTGGCAACCAGTGAACTGATGACCGCCCCCACAACGAACAGACCGATAAAGGTCAGAATGTATTCTGTGTCCGCAACAACCAACGTGAATTGGGGAGGCACGAAAAAGATATCGAATGCCACGACACTGAAAAAAGCGGTCAGGATCGCCGGGCGCAAGCCTAACCGAATCGCTGCGACAACGACGGTCAATAGGTACAACATGACCAAGTTTGTGGGCGAAATCCAGAAATGCATAGGAACACAAAGCAGGGTTGTGATGACCGACAGCAAAAAACCTTGCGCGTAAGGTTTCCAAGACCGCTCGGGTTCTACACGGGGCGCATACCGGGATGTATTGGTTTGGACTTCGCTGGTGACGATGTAAAGGTCGATGCCGCGCGATTGACGGACGATCTGTTCGGTCAGCGTATCTCTGAATCGCTCCGTCCAACCGTGCCGGACCGGTTTCCCAAGCACGATTTTTGTGATGTGATGCTTCACGGCGAAATCGATAATCGTGTCGGCAATGGCGTTTGAGGGCAAGGTCGCGATACGCGCTCCCAGCGATTCAGCGAGCTGCAAGCTGTTGAGAACCTGCTCCCGCGCATCAATCGGTAAACGCGCGCTGTTGGGCGGCTCCACATAGAGCGCGAACCATTCGGCATTTAATTCATCTGCCAGACGCCGGGCAGCGCGTACCAGTTTATCTGCCAATACGCTGGGACTGACACACACCAGCACGCGCTCTTTGGTGGGCCAAGGACCCGAAATATCTTGAGATTGCATAAAGGCGCGCATATGGTCTTCAACTCGTTCAGCAGCCCGCCTCATAGCGATCTCGCGCAGGGCGATTAAGTGTCCCGCTTTGAAGAAGCCGTCCATCGCGCGCGACGCTTGTTCAGGTATGTAAACTTTGCCCTCGCGGAGCCGTTGCAGCAGTTCTTCTGGGGGCAGGTCAATCAGCTCGATGGCGTATGCCTCATCAATAACCCGGTCCGGCACGGTTTCGCGCACTTTGATCGAGGTGATTTGCGCGACGATGTCATTCAGGCTCTCCAGGTGCTGGATGTTCAGGGTAGTATACACATCGATTCCCGCTTCCAGCAGTTCTTCCACATCTTGATACCGTTTGGGATGGCGTGAGTCGGGCGCGTTGGTATGTGCCAGTTCATCGACCAAAGCGAGCTGAGGCTTCCGCGTTAGCAGTGCGTCAATATCCATCTCTTCTAAGGCGATACCTCTGTGAACTACGCTCTTGAGGGGAACCACTTCCAGACCCGCCAGCATCGCTTCGGTTTCGGCGCGCCGGTGGGTCTCCGCACAGCCGACAACCACATCCACTCCCTCCGCTTTTCGTTGGTGCGCGGCAGCGAGCATGGCGTAGGTCTTACCGACACCCGCGACATATCCCAGAAAAATCTTCAGCCGTCCGCGTTTATGCTGACGTTCCTCCTCGTTTACCTGCGCTAACAGGGCATCGGGATCGGGACGCGAATCATTGTTCATCTATAGGTTTACCTTGCTCCTGCCATCTGACTATTTCGCTTTCTGCTGGCGTGTTTCCTATACGCTTTAATTCAAGCGGTCTAACTCTTGATTCAACAAAAGCGTATTTACTCGCGGTTCCCCCAAGAAGCCGAACTGACGGTTTTCGATGAGGCGGTCCACTAACTGCTTTACTTTTTCCTCTTTTATTCGGCGCGCTTTTGCCACACGCGGGACTTGGTAGTAGGCGGCGGCAGGCGTGATATGCGGGTCCAAGCCGCTGGCGGAAGCGGTGATTAAGTCCACAGGAATGGGGCGGTTGTTTTCTGTATAGCTCTGCTTAAGGGCATTGACTCGCTCCTGCGACCGCTGTTTCAAATTTGGGTTGAGCGCGCCCTCGTTGGAGCCAGAGGATGCTGCGCTGTTATAAGGAAAGGGTGAGGTTGTCGAGAGCCTGCCCCAAAAATAGCGCGGGTCCGAGAAAGGCTGCCCAATTAATCTGGAACCCTTTATCGATTTTCCTTCCATAATGAGGCTGCCATTGGCTTGACGGGGAAAGGCTATCTGGGCGATTCCGGTGATCAGCGCAGGGTATAAAACTCCGGTGAGCAAAGTCATCAAAAGAAAAAGGACGGCTGCTTGTTTTATGATTGAATTCATCTTATGATTATCTCCCAACTCAAAAAAGGCTGAGAACGAGGTCAATTCCCTTGATCCCGATGAAGGGCACAATCAACCCGCCCAACCCATAGATCAAAAGATTGTTTCGGAGGAGCTCTGCCGCGCTGAGGGGGCGGTATGGCACGCCCCGAAGCGCGAGCGGTATCAAAACCACAATGATCAAAGCATTGAAAATGACGGCAGAGAGAATCGGGTTTGTTAAGCCCATGAAATTCAGACTGCCTAATTGCGGGTAGATCGGCGCAAACGCGGCAGGAATAATCGCGAAATATTTCGCCGCATCATTAGCGATGCTGAAGGTAGTGAGGGAGCCGCGGGTCATCAGCAGTTGTTTGCCGATTTCCACGATTTCAATCAATTTCGTGGGATTGCTGTCCAGGTCCACCATATTCGCTGCCTCGCGGGCGGGCTGGGTGCCGGAATTCATGGCTACCGCCACATCTGCTTGCGCGAGCGCGGGCGCATCGTTGGTGCCGTCGCCCGTCATGGCGACCAACCTGCCGCCTTGCTGGTATTCGCGGATCAGCTTCAATTTAGTTTCGGGTGTCGCCTGCGCCAAGAAATCATCCACTCCCGCTTCTGCGGCGATGGCGGCGGCAGTAAGCGGGTTATCGCCGGTGATCATCACGGTTTTAATGCCCATGCGCCTCAGTTGCGCGAAACGCTCCCGCATGCCGCCTTTAACCACATCTTTCAAATGAATTGCGCCCAAGGTTTGACCATTTTTTGCAACCACTAAGGGCGTACCGCCAGAACGCGCAATCTTATCGATCACTTCTTTCAAAAAATCTGAAGCCGTCCCGCCTTGACTTTGGATATGCGCGATCATTGTGTCGGGCGCGCCTTTCCGAATGATGTGTCCCAGAAGGTTGACCCCGCTCATACGAGTTTGCGCGGTGAAAGGGATGAATTCCATAGGATTCGATTCCTCTGCGCTCAACAGGCTTTCTTGGATACCATACTCCTCTTTTGCCAGCGCGATAATGCTTTTTCCTTCGGGGGTTTCATCCGCTAAGGAGGCTAACATCGCGCAGCGCGCCAACTCTTCTATAGGGGTGCCGTTCACGGGGATAAACTCCACTGCCTGGCGGTTACCCAGTGTGATAGTTCCGGTCTTATCCAGCAGCAAGGTATCCACATCACCTGCGGCTTCGACGGCGCGTCCCGAAGTGGCTATGACATTGCGCCTAATGAGGCGATCCATTCCGGCAATCCCAATCGCGCTTAATAAGCCCCCAATAGTTGTTGGAATCAAACAGATCAACAGCGCCATCAGACTTGTCAAGGCAATCGGTTCTCCTTGCTGGGAGGCGTTCGCGCTGAAGATAGAGAAGGGCAGCAGGGTGGCGCAGACTGTTAAGAAGATAATAGTGAACCCTGCCAGCAGGATATTAAGCGCGATTTCGTTAGGCGTTTTTTGGCGTTTTGCGCCTTCCACCATGTGAATCATCCGATCCAAGAAGCCATCGCCCGGGTTCGAGGTCACTTCCGCGATCAACCAATCAGACAAAACTCGAGTGCCTCCGGTAATTGCGCTCCGGTCGCCGCCCGCCTCTCGTATCACAGGCGCGCTTTCGCCTGTCACCGCGCTCTCATCCACGGAGGCGATACCTTCTACGATTTCGCCATCTGCGGGGATCGTGTCGCCCTCTTCCACGAGATAGAAATCGCCTTTTCTGAGATCGGTGGAGGATACTTGCGTCCAGTCGTTCTCTGTGGGTTTGGAGCCCTCTTTGCGCCATGCCCGTTTGAGTTTTTTGGCGGGTGCTTGCTGTTTCATTTGTCTCAACGATTCGGCTTGCGCTTTGCCCCTGCCTTCTGCCAGCGCCTCTGAGAAGTTGGCGAACAGCGCAGTGAACCAAAGCCATAGAGCGATTGCGCCGATAAAACCGGCGGGCGCGTCGCCTTGACTCATCAGGGCTTGAAACCACAGCAAAGTAGTCGAGACGCTACCCACCTCCACAACAAACATGACCGGATTGCGCGCCATCTTGCTTGGGGCCAATTTGAAAAACGACTCTTTGATCGCCTGTTGGTAAAGGGTTCGGTTATGCGTTATCGTTTTTTTCATGAGACTTCAATCTCCAATTCACTTTAACATCAGATGTTCAACGATAGGACCCAGCGCGAGGGCAGGAAAGAAGCTGAGCGCGCCCACCATCACCACAACCCCCACCAGCCACCCGATAAAGAGGGGGGTATGAGTAGGTAAAGTGCCGAGTGAGACAGGTGAGCGTTTTTTGGCAGCGAGTGATCCCGCTATTGCCAGCACAGGCAGAATGATCCAGTATCTGCCCGCCAACATGGCCAATCCCAGCGTCACATTGTAGAAAGGGGTATTGGCGTTCAGTCCTGCAAATGCGCTGCCGTTATTGTTGCCTGCGGAAGAAAAGGCATATAAAACTTCGCTTATCCCATGGGGACCGGGGTCTTGAATCGAACGGATACCGGCATATAGCAGCAGCGCGGCGGCGGTTCCGCCCAGAATGGTCAAGACCGGTATCAAGGCGACCAACGATGCCATTTTAATCTCGAACACCTCTATTTTCTTTCCTAAATATTCTGGCGCGCGTCCCACCATCAGACCGGCAATAAAGACCGCGATGATGGCAAACACTAACATCCCGTATAAGCCAGAACCAACCCCACCAAACACAATTTCGCCCAACTGAATGAGCCATAACGGACCCAAACCGCCCAACGGGGTGTAAGAATCATGCATGGAGTTCACCGAGCCATTCGAGGCAGCGGTCGTTGCGGTTGCCCAAAGCGCGGAATTGGCGATTCCAAATCGAGTCTCTTTGCCCTCCATGTTACCACCTGACTGCCAAAGACCCGCCTGTTGATCCGCGCCCATCCCGCTCAAGACAGGATTTCCTTGTTGTTCCGCCCACAGGGTCAGGCTAAGCGCTCCCACAAAGATAAGGGTCATCGATAGCCAGATCGCCCATCCTTGGCGCGTATCCTTCACCATGCTGCCAAAAGTGTAACAAAGCGCAGACGGAATGAGCAGAATCGCGAGCATTTGCAAGAAGTTGCTCAATGGGGTTGGGTTTTCAAAGGGATGAGAGGAGTTCGTGTTGAAGAACCCGCCGCCATTCGTGCCTAATTGCTTGATGGCTATTTGCGACGCGGCAGGTCCCAAGGGCAAGGTCTGATGACCTATCTTGCTGCCATCTTCATCTGTCACCGGCTGCATCAGGGAAGCGGTCTGGGCGGGTTGCAGCGATTGAACGACTCCTTGAGACACAAGCGCCAGCGATAGCGTCAATGAAAGAGGCAGCAAAATGTAGAGAACAGTTCGGGTGAGGTCTGCCCAGAAATTACCTAAAGACTGAGACTGCTCGCGCGCAAACCCGCGGATAAAGGCGGCTAAGACTGCCATTCCAGTCGCTGCCGAGAGAAAATTTTGAACGCCCAAACCGAACATCTGGGTGAGGTAGCTCATTGTGGTTTCGCCCCCATAGCCCTGCCAATTGGTATTGGAAGCGAAGCTGACCGCTGTGTTGAAAGCAGAATCCGCAGGCACAGCGAGCATGTGAGCGGGATTGAACGGAAGCATGAATTGCAGCCTTTGAAGCGCGTACACCATCAAGAGCCCGAACAGATTCAACACCAGCGCCGCTTTGGCATAGGTCTTCCAATCCATCTCATCTTCTGCTTTGATGTTTGCCATCCGGTAGAGGAACTGTTCCAGAGGCGACAGTAAGGGATGCAGCCATGTTCTTTCTCCTTGATAAACGCGCGCCATAAACATGCCCAAGGGCTTAGTGAAGGCGACGAGCGCAACCATATACAGCCCGATTTGAATCCAACTTACTATCGTCATCCGAACCACTCCGGTTTTAGCAATGCTGCGAATAGATAAACCATCATCAGCAAGCAAATTGCCCCGAAAAAGAGATACAGCGAGCTATTAGCAGCGAGCAAAGTTATCATGAATCCCCCCTCAATGCCCACAACCCGTCCACCAATTTCAAACTTAACAGGAAAAACAGGATGCCGATTGTCAAAAACAAAAGATCTTTCATCGTTCACTCCTATATAAACTGTAGTTCATCGGGCGTCAAGAAGGCGGAAACAACAAGGGTCTTTCTATCAAGATGATGTCAAGATTTTCTCAGGGAACTTATTGTCTGCATCAACCGTTTATGTGAAAGGAGCCATTATGATGAAACGATGGATGGGATTAGGGTTTTTGGTGGTTGTGGCGTCTTTTGCCATGCTTTATCTGAATCGAACCGCGTCTGCCTCGCTTCCTCCGGCAGAAAGGAAACCAACAACGATGAACGAAGGTCGTAAAGTGAACAAAACGGATGCGGAATGGCGCCAGCAGTTGACGCCAGAGCAGTACCGGATATTGCGCGAGAAAGGCACTGAGCGCGCCTTCACAGGCAAATATTGGAACCACAAAGAGGATGGCACTTACGGTTGCGCGGCATGCGGCGAAGAACTGTTTAAGTCCACAACGAAGTATGACTCGGGCTGCGGTTGGCCCAGTTTCTATGACGCGATGGATAGGGGCAAAATCGAGTTTAAAGAGGATCGGAGCTATGGCATGATCCGAACCGAAGTGCTGTGCAAAGCATGCGGCGGACATTTGGGGCATCTCTTTGAGGATGGACCTGCGCCCACAGGGCAGCGCTATTGCATCAACTCGGCGAGTATTGACTTCCAGAAAAAAGACGAAGCAAAGAAGCCTGACAAGAAGTAGGAAGGTTGCAGATGCGAAATCAGGAGGCAGGCTTTCTTATATCTGCCTCCTTTGAACCTAAATTTATCGCGCAATGACGCAGTAGGTCTTGAAGTCGGAACTCATCGGCGGTTCTGTGCCTGTTTCTTTCGCCTGTTTCACATCTTCAAATCCGCGCTTGTGACCCTCCATAAAGGCAGGCGATTTCATCCACGCTTTGAAATTCTCTTCACTGTCCCAATGGCTCACGACCAAGTAGACATCCCCTTCTTTCTGCGGGCGCAGCACATACATATGCCGGAAACCGGGCATTGTGTCGATGGCGCGCGCGCGAGTCTGGAACAGATGCTCAAACCGCTCGCGATAATCTTCGCGGCACGTGATATAGTTGATGGCGACGAATCCGTCCGTCACCGAAAAGGCGGCGGCAACTTCTGAGTGAGCCTGTGTTTGTTCAGCAGACCGGTTTTCTACTGTTGCGTTCATTCAACTCCTCCAAAATCCATTTTATCTTTAGATTATACCCTTAGCGTGGCTAAATAATCAAGGGGTTCGCAAAGATTTTTGGCTGGGTATACTCATGGGGAAGGGAGGATGATTATTTTATGACGCGAACCGAACAGATTGAAGCCTTAAAAGCGAAAGCGCAGATTCTGAGAAGCCACTCGATCCGCTCCACCACTGAGGCGGGTTCTGGACACCCCACGACTTGTCTTTCCGCCGCCGACCTCATGAGCGCGCTTTTCTTCTATGCATTCCGCTATGATGTGCCAAACCCGGACAATCCGCGAAATGATCACCTTGTTCTATCTAAGGGGCATGCCTCGCCTCTGCAATATGCGGCTTGGGCAGAAGCGGGCGCGTTCCCAGTGGATCATCTGATGACTTTGCGAAAGGTCGACAGCGATTTAGAAGGACATGCGACCCCGCGTTTCCGCTGGTACGGCGCAGCAACGGGTTCGTTAGGGCAGGGGCTTTCCATCTCGGTAGGCGTCGCGCTCGCGTTGCGACTATCAGGTTCGCCAGCTACCTCCTACTGTTTTATGGGGGATGGCGAATCGGCAGAGGGTTCCGTGTGGGAAGCCGCCGCGCTGGCATCCTACTATCAACTTTCCAACCTTACTCTCATATTGGATGTGAATCGGTTGGGGCAGAGCCAAGCGACGATGCTCCAGCATGATTTGAAGACCTACAGCGACCGTTTTCGCGCTTTTGGCTGGCGCGTTATCGAGATCGATGGGCACGATATGAACCAGATTGTGGACGCTCTGGATACCGCAAAGCTTCCCAATGAGCAACCGACCGCCATCATTGCCCGCACTTTCAAGGGACGGGGCGTTTCATTCTTGGAGGATAAGGAAGGCTGGCATGGCAAACCGCTTCCTACCGACTTAGCTCAGCAAGCCGTAGCGGAATTGGCGGTTTCGCAGGAGCAAAAGGCTCTTTCTGCGCAATTAAAAGTCGCGCCGCCCGCCGAATTTTCGGTTCCTTCACTGCCAGCCGGCGCAATGGAACCACCCGCCTACACACAGGGGCAGCAGGTGGCGACTCGAGAAGCCTATGGCGATGCGCTGGTTGCTTTGGGGCGCGCGAATGGACGAGTGATCGCGTTAGATGGCGATGTAAAGAACTCCACCTACTCTGAAAAGTTTTACAAGGCGTTCCCTGACCGCTTTGTGGAGTGTTTTATCGCCGAGCAAAACATGGTGGGCGCAGCGATTGGGCTGGCGCACCGAGGCTGGGTTCCGTTCGCTTCTACTTTTGCCGCCTTCTTCAGTCGCGCCTATGACTTCATTCGCATGGCAGGTATCGCGCATGCGAACATCAAGTTGTGCGGCTCGCACTGTGGAGTCTCGATTGGCGAAGATGGCGCGTCTCAGATGGCGCTGGAAGATTTGGCGATGATGAGAGCGATTCCCAACGCGGTTATCTTGTATCCCTCTGATGCGGTATCCACTTATAAGTTGGTGGAAGCAATGGCAGCTTATCAGGGAATCGCCTTTATGCGCTCCTCTCGCCCAAAAACGCCGGTGCTTTATGCCAATAATGAAGCGTTCCCGATAGGCGGTTGTAAGGTGCTGCGTTCCAGCGCGCAGGATCGCTTAACTCTTGTGGGAGCAGGGGTGACTCTTCATGCCGCTTTGGAAGCGAGCGAGCGATTGGCTCAGGATGGGATTCAGGTTCGGGTGATAGACCTTTACTCGGTGAAGCCGGTTGACCAAACCACCTTGGTTCGCTGTGGTCGGGAAACGAACGGCTTGATTATGACGGTGGAAGACCATTATGTGGAGGGTGGTATCGGCGAAGCGGTGACCGTTGCGGTGAACGAGGCAGGGATTCGGGTACACCGAGTGGCGATACGCGAGATTCCGCGCGCCGGAAAACCCGAAGAGTTGCTTGCACTGTATGGTATCGATGCGGATGGAATCGTGAAAGAGGTACGCGCAGCATTGGGTTTGTGAATGGAAGGAGAGAATTGGGTAAAATCAATCTTATGAGTTACGAACAGGTGATCTTAGAACGCTTGCGAACACTTCCAAGAGATAAGCAACGCGAGGTTTTGGATTTTGTGGATTTCCTTGCGCATAAGTCTTCTCCGAATAAACAATACAAGGGCATGCAGGGATTGTGGGAAAAGTTCAACTTGGATATTTCAGAGGCTGATATTGAGGATTTACGCAAGGAAGTGTGGGAACCCGTTCTACAGAAGGGGCAGAAATGATGTCTGTTGTTGTAGATACGCATACTCTTCTATGGTATTTGATGAATTCTTCGCAGCTTTCTAAAGATGCCTCAAAAGCAGTTAAAGATGCGCTTAACGCAGGGTATCACGTATATGTTCCGTCCATTCTATCGTCGAGGTAGTCTATCTCACAGAAAAAGGACGCCTACCCATGCAAGCCTTAAATTCTCTACTTGCCGCTTTGAATGATAATGCAAGTGGATTTAGTGTGGTTTCACTTGACTTAGAAGTTTGTAAATCCGTTCAATCTGTTTCACGGGAAGCAATTCCTGATATGCCGGATCGAATTATTACAGCGACTGCAGTCTTATTGCAACTACCGCTTGTGACTCGCGACAAAAAGATAGCAGATGCTGGATTTACAACTATTTGGTGAGTTTAGTTGAGTACGTGTAGGGGAAATTCTATCCCCCTGAAGTTCGGGGGATAGAATTTTTTAACCCTGAATCTCGGTCACTTTCAGCCAAGTGTAGGGCTGGCGGTGTCCAAATCGCCGCCGCTGATTCTTCTTCGCTTTGTAAGTGAACCCCACGATCTTTTTCCCTTTGCTCTGTTTTGTGACTTCAGCAATCACCTTCGCGCCTTCCAGCGTGGGGGTTCCCACACGCGCATTGTCGCCATCGCTGATCATTAAGACCTCGTTCAATTCGACTTGCGCGCCCGGTTCCGCCTCGATTTTCTCTACCATCAAGGTGTTGCCCGCCTCCGCGCGATACTGTTTGCCGCCCGTTTTGATAATCGCGTACATGATGTTTTGATGCTCCTCCACTATGAATTTTCTTTAGTCAGGACGAATAGTATACCCGATTTGCCACTCCGCATGCTAAACTTGTTACACCTATGCCTGAGCAAAGTCCAGAGCTTCTTATTCTACGGCTGATCGCTGTCTTTCTAAGCATCGGTATTCACGAATTCGCGCATGCGAAGTCTGCTGATATGGCGGGCGACCCCACCCCCCGTGTGCAGGGCAGAGTGACCCTCAATCCCATCGCGCACTTGGACCCTGTCGGTTCCATCTTGATTTTTATCACGGCTTTATCCGGCTATGGGATTGGCTGGGGAAAACCGGTGCAAGTGAATCCCGCGAATTTCAAGAACCCCCGTCAAGATTCCATTCTGGTTGCGGCTTGGGGACCGCTTTCGAACATTGTTTTAGCCGTGATTTTCTCCATTCTGCTGAAAACCACCGCGCAAGCCTTGCCGACGATGGTTGTCTACTTCATGGTTTATATGGTCATCGTGAACATTTGGCTTGCGCTGTTTAACTTGATTCCGCTTCATCCTTTGGACGGCTCTAAGATTGTGGGTGGATTAATCACCGATATGTACCGTGAAAGACGGTACTGGAATTTTCAGATGGTTTATGGTCCGATGCTTTTGTTCGGCAGCATCCTGATTTTGCCGTTAATCGGCATTCATGTGTTAAGCATGACCCTTGCGCCCATTGCCAATATGATTTTTGACGCGCTGTTGTAGATACAAAGAACCGGATAGGAGAACCGATGAACGAACGATTGATGGGGGCGCACATGCCCGCCGCGGGAGGCATTCAAAATGCCCTTTATTCGGGGAAAAAGATTCACTGTACCTCCGTGCAGGTCTTTACTGCCAGTCCTCGCCAATGGAAATATAACCCCTTGAAACCTGAAACGGTGGAGGCTTTTGAGAAAGGCAAGCAGGAAACCGGCATTCAGTCGGTGGTTTCTCATGCGGCTTATCTAATCAATCTGGCAGCGCCTGACGAGAAAATCCGGCGTCAATCGTATGATGCCTATCTCCAAGAGCTTCATCGCTGCGCGGAACTGGGGATTGGATATGCGGTGGTGCATATGGGGTCTCATTTGGATAAGGGCGAAGAGGGGGGCTTGAAAACGCTGATTCAGAGCCTGAGCGACCTGTTGCAGGAGATGCCGGAGGGCGTGAAAATCGCGATGGAGACGATGGCGGGTCAAGGCTCCGCGCTTTGCTACAAATTTGAACATTTCTCCACGGTTTTGGAGTCTCTGCCGGATGAGCGGCTGGCGATTTGCGCGGACAGTTGCCACCTTTTCGCGGCAGGCTATGATCTGCGGACGCCCGAAACCTATGCCAAGGTATGGGACGAGTTTGACCGGCTGATTGGTCTCAATCGCTTGCAGGTTTGGCATGTCAACGATTCCAAGAAGCCTTTAGGTTCACGCGTCGACCGCCATGAGCATATCGGTGAGGGAGAGATCGGGATTGAAGCGTTCCGGCTCTTGATGAATGACCCGCGTTTTGAGCATGTCCCCATGCTGCTGGAAACCCCCGATGTGGATCGCTTTGAAGACGATTTGAACCGCCTTAAGAGTTTGATAGGAAAGAACGAATGAAAAATTGGATGTTCGCTGGGATGATTGCGGTTTTTGCGTTCAGCTTAACCGCCTGTACCCAAAAACAGGAAGCCGAGACAGGCGAGACTCCTCCGCCCGCTGTCACAAGCGCGCCACCGTCTCCCGCCCCTATGGACGAAGCAAAAGAGGGAAAACCGATGCAACCGCCTCCCGCGACCGCTTCGGTCCCCGCTGATTTTCCGGTTTCCATGATTGAGGGCGCGGAAATCACAAAGGTGCAGATTGGCGGCACAGCTCAGCAAGTGGAACTGACCGTCGCGAAGGGCTGGCAAGAGGTCGCCGCGTTCTATGAGACCCAACTCAAGCAGAAGGGCTTTTCGGTGCGCAAACGCGATGAAAACACAGGTGAAAGCGATCAGTCGCTGATACTGGCGGACAAACCCGAAGGAGTGCTGGGCGCATCGATCAGCCAGAAGCGAGGCGAATCGCGCAGCGAAGTGATTTTGAATTGGATGAAGCGGGATTAAGCAAGTTTCATCAATTAGTTCTTATATCGCGAAGCCACTTGACATGCCCGTCTAAAAACAACCGGTTTCTCCCGCCCCGGTGGGTGGATTTACCCGCCAGCGAGGGGTCTACATTGGCGGCGGTTCGGGGAAAATAAGGGTCGACTGCCATTTCGGTGTCGGCAACACCCGTGGGAATTCCAATAAAGGGGTTGTTGACCGCAATCAGGTCTTGAACTGCTTGATCCGCGATTTTTCCCCAAAAGTTATCTAAAGGAATCGGGTCGGAGGCTTGGTCAAACCGCCATAGCCAATAGCGCGCGGTTGCATTGGGCTGCGTGGTTCTGGTTGTTTGGGCGACTTGTGGCGCACTTCCCAACGCGCTTCCCTCGATACTCAAGCATGACCAGATTTGATTATTTTTGACATAAACCTCCAACAGCAGCGCTGCCCAGCCGGAACGTGGATCGGAGGGCGGCCAACTGCTCCAGGCGCGGTAACCGCCTGGCAGCGATAGTTTCAAGTCGCGGCGGTCCGGCATCCGGTCCTCATAATCTTGGCTATACATCTCAAACGCAAGCCCAATCTGCTTTAAGTTGGATGCGCATTGGGTTTGCCGCGCGCTTTCCCGCGCCTGCGCAAAGACCGGGAACAGAATCGCCGCCAAAATCGCAATGATCGCGATGACGACTAACAACTCAATCAAGGTAAAAGCAGATTGTCGACATTTTTTCATGTGTGTTGATAGAAATCAGATTTTAGGTCGCGTCTCCCCTGCTAATTATATCATAAATTGACATGCGCGCAATTTTAGAGTGGAGTTTGAGAGAGAATAAGCCGATAATGAAGCATGTTGCAGTCAGAAGTAAAGGCAGAGTGCTGGAGACTACGGAGATGGATATGGACTATCAACCTACCCAAGCGACAACCTTGAGTGCGCTCAAAAGCGATCAACCGGTGAATGTGTTGATTGTGGATGATGATGATCTTGTGCGAGAAACCCTGCAGTTTGTGCTGGAAGATGCGGACTATCAAGTTTTTCCCGCTTCGAATGCGATAGAAGCTTTGGGAATCTTGGAAAACCAGTCCGTTGACATGATTCTCAGTGATATTTTCATGCCCGGTATGAACGGGTTTGAGCTGCTTCGCCAAATCAAACAGCGTCGTCCCGATGTGCCAGTCGTCTTGATTACGGGGTTCGCAAACATCGAAATGGCGCGTCATGCGCTGAAAGAGGGCGCGGTCGATTTCATCACGAAGCCCTATAATGTGAGTGAGATACCGATTTTAGTGGAGCGTAATCTGACCCGCGTTGGTATTGACAACATCGTGAAAGAGACGCTGCACGCCGAGATTCAAAAAACCTACCGCGCCACCATGGAAGCGTTGCTGGCAGCGTTAGATACGCGTGATACGGAGACCGAAGGACACTCCGAACGTGTGGCTGCCTATACCATGATGATGGCAGAGAAATTAGACCTGACGCCCGAAGAGTTGACCAGCATCGAACGAGGCGCGCTGCTGCATGACATCGGCAAGATCGGCGTGCCGGACAGCATTTTGTACAAGCCTGGACCACTGAATGACCAAGAATGGGAAGTTATGAAGCAGCATCCCATAGATGGCTACCGTATGTGTATGAAGGTGGAACTGTTGCAGCCTGCCGCGCCCATCGTGCTGCACCACCATGAGCGTTGGGATGGGAAAGGGTATCCACACGGGTTGAGCGGAGAACAGATTCCGCTGGGGGCGCGCCTTTTCGCCATTGCCGACACTTTAGACGCGATTACTTCGGATCGTCCTTACCGGAAAGCGCAAAGCTTCGAGAAAGCTTGCGAAGAGATTGAACAATGTAGTGGCAAACAATTTGACCCTACGATTGTGGAAATCTTTTTGGCGATCCCGGCAGAGCAATGGCAAACAGTTCGCCAAATCACCATGACGGGACGCGAAATGCGGTCTGCCGCCTAATCTGAGTCATCGTTATCGCGCACACAGGCGGACTCTTCGTCTACAATACATGGCATGGATGCCATTCTTCAAATTGTGGGCGCGATAATGATTCTTATTGCCTTTGTCATGGCGCAGATGCGCCGGATGAGCCCTCACTCCTTTTCTTACTTGATGCTCAATTTTGTAGGTTCTGCGCTGTTAGGCGTGTTGGCAGCCAGAGGGCAGCAGTGGGGCTTTTTGCTGTTAGAAATTGTTTGGGCAGCGGTTTCATTGGCAGGCTTGTGGAACTGGTTGAATCAGCGGGTTAAGAACCCTCCCCCGAGCGATTGAGGAACCGATTTTTCTGGAGCTGGGAATGAATCGGCGCGGTCTGCGGTATACTTAATAAGTCAGACTCAAAAAGGATCAGCCATCAGTGACGACCACAAAATCAGCGACCAGCCGCGGCTCGATAGAGATGAGCCGGGTCTCAACGGAAAATTATTTGAAAGCGATCTTGCGCTTAACGGAAACAGAGGAGGCGGCAAGTACGACTGCGCTTGCCAAAATATTGGAAGTGAGACCTGCCGCTGTTACGCAGATGATCAAGGTGCTGGCTGAGCGCGGCTGGTTGACTTATAAGCCTTACCGGGGCGTTCAGTTGACCTCCGAAGGGCGCGCCCGCGCCGAAGAGATCGTGCGCCATCACCGGCTTCTGGAGCGGTACTTGTGCGATCATCTGGGTTATTCCCCCGAAGAGGCGCACCGGGAAGCCGAGAGTTTGGAGCATCATATTTCGGAAGCGTTTGAAGCGCGCATTGCAGAATTGATGAATGACCCGGATACTTGCCCTCATGGACAGCCTATTCCCCCCAAAGTGGATAAGTAGACCCTAAGAACAAAACAAAACCCCAAAAATAGACAAGCCCCCAATTCTTGGAGAAAAGGGGGCATATATCTATGGTATGATCCGTCGTTCTTACTTTCGATTGCGGCGGCGGATTGCCAGACCTGCCAAGCCGGTCGCCAAAGCAATCATGCTGGCTGGCTCAGGAACCCAGTTCTGCTGAACAATGGTCAACCCAGAAATGGTGTTAGTCGGCAGCGTTGCGCCATCGATGTCCAGAATGAACGTCTTTTTCACTTTCAGGCGATTATCAGGTCGAGACAGAGGATAGGTCTGATCAAAGACGACGGGACCATCAGTGCCTCCGAAGAAGCTGCCCACGTAGTTGCCCCCTACGCTTAACAGCACTTCGCCTGTATCCGCATCTTCCACGATCTCGCTCCAAGTGATGCGACCGCGATCAAACACAACTCCCTGGAAGGTCATGTGCATTGCCGTGATATCGTAGTGCGCGCTCGAATCGACTTCGTAAATCAGCGTCATAAGCGCTACCGCGTTATTAGTCGCATCGCCTACCAGAATGCCCGGGAACAAGTTCAGCGAGTTATTGTTGGGACCGCTCACTGCGCTTGAAATCGGTGTCGTGTAAACGCCAGTCGGCAAGAACAAGACACTGGAATGAATTATGTTGTAATTGAAATTCGCCTGCGCTGCGCCAATCAATCCAGCGCATGCCACAGCGAACGTCATTCCTGTAAACCACTTTCGTTTCATCCGCATTTTAAGAAGACCTCCATCTTCGAAAAGTAACTCCATGAATACATGACTCCTGAGCGGACAAAAACCGGACAAAAGTTGGAGGAATTTTAAGAAATGGCTATAGGATAGGGGGTTCCCCCTACCAGCAGGGGGAACCGTTTTCGCGGGATCAATCGTTTGGGGAGGCGGACAGTGGCGAGGACATCGTACTACGCCATTCCACATAGCTTAAAGTAAGGTCAGTTACCATCCCGAATAGGTTGCCATCCGATGCCAATCGCAACACATCGCGAGGCGAACCGCTGTCGCCAGGCACACTGCCCCATGCGCTTACTTCCCCCGTGTTGGAGCCAAACCGGAGCAGACCATAGCAGCGTTCTGGTCTACCGAACGAATCCAGCTTATAACCATAGGCTCGCCCTGAAGCCATATCGATAACCACAGAGACCCAAAGGGAGTGATGTAGATCGCCGGGGAAGGTCTGGCGGATCGTGTAGCGCAAACGCGCGCCCAAGTTGAAGGCGATTCCCGCTGCTGAGTTCAGAACGCTGTCCTCATGCCAGAAGAACACCCGCTCATTGGTCGAAGAAGCTAGGTTGGGTGGCTCTATCAGCATGTCGATGCGCAAGGTTCCAGAGGTGAGACGAGCCGTCGTATTGGCAGCGCATCCGCACAAAGCGAAGGGGTATTTCTTGCCCATCGCGACGGCGGGCGGCGTGTCAGTCATCGGAACAAAGGTTCCATGAATCGTTTGTGCCCACTGATGAAAGCGGTGCAACCGAGTATTGCTGCCAAAGCAGTTCAGATATTGGTTGAAGTCGTCGACCGAGCCGACTCCATCTGACGCAACCGTGTTATCGCCATAGGAAGCGAAGGTCACCGGTTGAAGAGACGAGTTGAGCTGCGCATATAAAAGCGAAGTTGTCAGAGCGCAAAGCCCTGCGTTTACGAAAAACTTAGAGACAATCCAACGATTCATAATGCACCTCCTCAAACCTATTATATCACAAAACTCTCCTCATTTCGACCATCGCTCCGGCAGGAAGATCAGTCGTTTCAACGAATATGCTGACGTTCATGAAATCGTTTCCCTATGGGCAGGCAGCGTTGACGATGGCGGGATTAGCCGCCGCGTCTGGCGCATGGCTAATGACCCGCCGATCCGAGAAAACCCAGGCAGATGTCAGGCTTTGGACCTTTGCAAAGCCCCATTATGAAGCCTATCTGGAGGCAGTTCCCGCTTTTGAGGCAGCTCATCCGGGCGCGCGAGTCGAGATGCAGCTGGTGGCTGGCGAAGCCGTCACATCGCGTTTACAAGCCGCTTTTTGGGCAGACTTGGATGTGCCGGATTTGGTGGAAGTGGAGATCAGTTCGGCAGGCAGCTTCTTCCGAGGACCGCTCAAAGAGATCGGTTTTGTCGATTTAACCGACCGTATTCATCGCGAAGGGTTGTGGGACCGGCTGGTGCAAGCGCGTTTTGCTCCCTACACCTCGCGGGGCAGAATCTTTGGTTTGCCGCATGACGTGCATCCGGTGGTGTTGGCTTATCGTCGCGATTTGGCAGAAAAAGCGGGAATCGATGTGAACAAAATTGAGACGTGGGACGATTTCATTGAGGCGGGGCGGCGCTATACGATCCCGAACAAACGCTATATGGCAGAATTTCCCGAAAGCGACTCTTCCCGCTTCGAGGGGCTGTTATTCCAGCGGGACGGCGGTTATTTCGATCAACAGGGCAACTGTATCATGGATGATGAACGCGCGGTGGAGAGCATGAAATTTTATGTGCCGATGGTTGCGGGACCCAATCGTATCGGCAGCGACTTGGGCGGAGGGCAAATCTTCACGCGCGCGGTCGAAGATGGCTATTTTCTCTTTATGATTACGCCCGATTGGCGCAGTAAGACCTTGGAGCAGGATGTTCCTAAGATGTCTGGTCGCATGGCGCTGATGCCGCTGCCTGCCGTTCGAAAGGGGGGACGCCGTACCAGCACATGGGGCGGCACGATGATCGGGATCACAAAGAAGTGCCAGAACCCTGAATTGGCGTGGGCGCTCGCGCTGCATTTGTACCTCAATAAACAGGATTTGGCTCAGCGGTTTCGGGATACCAATATACTTGCGCCTGACCGTGAGGCATGGACGCTGCCTGTTTACCGAGAGCCGCGCCCCTATTGGAGTAACCAGCCCTTAGGCGAAATTTATACAAAACTCGCGCCTGATGTGCCGTTCCAATACACCAGTCCCTATATTGGCACTGCAAAAGGAAAAATGAGTGAAGCGCTCATCGCATGTGTGCAGTATTACAATCAGCGTGGCGAGCGCGGGTTCGCCCCTTTCGTCCGGACTCGGTTGAAACAGAGCGCAGATGAAGTTCGCCGTTTGATGAAACGAAACCCCTTCATGGAATAGAGAATGCGTACGGATATGGCTGCTAACGATCTTTTGCCCCGCGCGAAACGCTGGAATGCTCAGCGAGTCGCGCCTTATGTGTTTATCGCGCCGTTTGTGATTTTGTTTCTTGTATTTGGCGCATATCCCTTGATCAAAAGCCTTGTGCTTTCATTCTATATCACAAACGGTCCCAAAAGCTCGGTGTTTGTGGGATTGCAGAATTTTGCTTTTTTATTGACCGATCCAGACTTTCACAAAGCGACGCGCAATACGGCGATTTACACATTTTGGTCTGTGTTTCTCCAATTGCCGCTCAGCCTCGGATTGGCTCTCTTATTAAATGCGCGTTGGGTACGGGGCAGGGAATGGTTAAGGCTCGCATTTTTTTCGCCACACTTAGTCGGGCAGGTGTTTGTTGGGGTCTTGTTCAGCGTATTGTTTGTCCCTCAATATGGGCTTATCAATCAAGCGCTGCATGCGGTCGCGGATGTGCCTTTAGATACGCGCTGGTTGGCGAACCCCCAATTGATCATGCCCGCTTTGGTGTTGACCAGTCTTTGGATGTATGTCGGGTTTAATATGGTCTATTTTCTTGCCGCGCTTCAAGCGGTTGACAAAGAACTATATGAAGCAGCAAGGGTCGATGGCGCGAACAGTTGGCAGCAATTTTGGGCAGTGACGCTACCGGGTATTCGTCCTGTCGCGATTTTTGTGCTGTTGATGAGTACGATTGGCTCGTTCCAACTGTTCGAGCTGCCATGGGTTATGTTGGGACGTTCAGCAGGAGCCGATGGCGCAGGTTTGACTATCGTGATGTATCTTTATCAAACCGGGTATGTTTCAGGTGATTTGGGATATGCCTCTGCTGTAGGCTGGATGCTTGCGCTGGGTCTGCTCATTGTGAGTCTGGCGCAGTTGCGGATCACGGGCGGCTTCAAGACCGGCTAATGGTTTCTGGGCGCGGAAACCGCGCCCAGACAATAACAGAAATGCTATGTCACCGGCTGCGTAGTTTGCTCAGAAGCCGAAGGATTTCGATGTAGAGCCAGACTAAGGTGACAATCAAACCGAACGCGGCAAACCACTCCAGCGCTTTGGGCGCGTTTGAGCGAACGCCTTGATCAATATAATCAAAGTCGAGCAAGAAGTTCAGTGCGGCGATCACGATAATTACCAAACTGACACCGATGCCAAGCGCGCCTGTATCGTGTAGGAAAGGCATTTGCATGCCGAAGAAGCGCATGGCAATTGCCCCTAAATAAAGAAACATCACACCAATCGTGGCGGCAATGAGCCCCGCTTTGAATTTTTCGGTGACTTTGATGAGGCCGCTTCGATAGATGGATAAGACTCCGAACATCACGCCAAAAGTGAGTACCACCGCTTGCATTGCGATGCCTGGGTAACGCGCGTTCAGCAGGCTGGAAATAACGCCTAATGCAAAACCTTTTAGAAGGGCATAAATCGGCGATAAGAAGGCAGCCCATTCGCGTTTGAAATTAATCACCATTCCGACCAAGAAACCGCCCAAGATGCCTCCCCATACCCAAGGCACAACGGCTTCCACAGGGCGCGCGGCAGTCAGGTTCCAAGTCACACTGGCAGCCATTACCACAAGCGCCAGCAAAAAGAGCGTTTTGTTAATCGTGCCTTCCACCGTCATGGTCCCGCTGACGGGGTAAGTATGAGAACCATACGGCACTTCAAAAGTATGTTCATTTAAGACAGGATTCGATGCTCGCATGACAATTGATTAACCTCCAGACGAAAATAATACCCTATTCTGCGGGTACAATCTTGTTTCCATATCATCATTACACGGAGGTTAAACAATATGAAAGAACGATTAGATGCAATCGTGGAGCAGCATAACCTTTTGAACCATCCCTTCTACCAGGCTTGGAGCGCAGGGACGCTACCGGTCGAAGCATTGAAGACCTATGCGGAGGAGTACGGCGCATTCATTGCCGTTATCCCGCAGGGCTGGGCAGCGCAGGGCGACGAGGAAACGGAACACGAAGAGCAAGAGCATCGAGAATTGTGGGACGATTTCGCGTCTGCGCTGAACACGCAGATCGGCGAGGCGCGCCTGCCTGAAACCAAAGCGCTGATGCAAGCGGCTAACGATCTTTTCCAGAGTCCCGTTACTGCGCTGGGAGCGCTGTATGCGTTTGAGGTTCAGCAGCCCGCTACCGCTCAGTCAAAATTAGAAGGACTGAAGGCGCATTATCAACTGCCTGCCCAATCGGAGCCGTACTTTGAAGTTCACTCTCATAATCATCATGAGGCAGAGAAGATTTTAGACCGCCTGTCTCGCGTGAGCGCAGAAGATCAGGCAACCGCCGCCGCTGCCTGTGAGCGGATGAGCAAGGCTTTGTGGGATGCATTGAGTGGGATTTATAGCGGTCAGGCTTGAAAAGTGTGTCAATACTGAAACAATATATGCCTTGGCTGCGCTCGGCATGACAAAAGTGCGTGTAGGGGCAGACCTATGTGTCTGCCCTCTTAGAGGGCGCACACGCAGGTGCGCCCCTACTGAGCGTAGCGAATGGGTCTGCTGTTCGAAAGTTAGATTTCCGCGTAAGCCCAAAAATTTAACTCACTGAAAATCTACAATTTCTAACCCCGAAGAAAGGTTTCCCTTGCTGTCTGGAAAAATTGATTTCTCCTACAATGTCACTCCGATATCGGTCCCGGTCACTTACAAAACTTTCTGGCGGAGGAGGAGGGATTCGAACCCCCGTCCCAGTTGCCCGGGATGCGGTTTTCAAGACCGCCGCCTTCAACCACTCGGCCACTCCTCCCAATAGAGTCTATAATTATACACGATGGATGGAAGGAGGCGGGAATAATATGGCGCATCTATGGGGCAAAGAGTGGACACGGCGCGCGCTGTTGGAGCGGGTCGGCGACATCCGGCAAATTGCGGATGTTCGGGCAGTGAAATTGATAGAGGGTTTTGAAGAGGGCATCACTACTTTAGAGTTTTATACCGGCAGCGGACTCAGTTTTAACGCGTTGGCAGGGCGAGGCATGGACATTGGACTGGCTCATTATAAGGGCATGCCGCTAACTTGGCATTCTCAGACCGACGCGATTCATGCGGCTTATCATGAGCCGGAAGGCTTCGGCTGGTTGAGAGGATTCCATGGCGGTTTGTTGAACACCTGCGGCTTGACCACGATGGGCGCGCCCTCTGAAGAAGAAGGCAAACGGCTGGGACTGCATGGGCGCGCTTCCTATACGCCGGCGCGAAACCTGCAATATGGCGGTGAATGGAAAGGTGATGAGTATTGGCTCTATGCGCGAGGTGTTCTGAAAGAGGCGGCGGTATTTCAAGAAAATGTGCTGCTTCACCGGGAATTGACCACACGATTGGGCTCGAAATCGTTCAAAGTGCATGACCGTGTCCACAACGCGGGTTTTGAGCGCGTGGAGCATATGCTGCTCTATCATATCAATTTAGGCTTCCCGGTGTTGGACGAGGGGGCAGAGTTTCTCGCGCCTTTCAGCCGGACGAAGCCGCGCGATGAGGAAGCGGAACTTGAGAAAGAGACCTTCGCGCAGATTCACGCGCCGCGTCCCGGCTACAAAGAAAAGGTCTATTTCCATCAACTCAAAAAGCGTGAAGACGGCTCAACACTGACAGCGGTGGTTAATCGCGCTCGCGCTCTGGGCGTCTATGTCCGGTTCAATATGAACCAGTTCCCATTTTTGACCCAGTGGAAAATGCTGGGGCAAGGCACTTACACCTTGGGAATCGAACCCGGCAACGCGCTGGTGTTGGGGCGCGCGCGGGAGCGGGCAGCAAAACGTTTGCAGTTCTTAGAGCCGGACGAAATCCGGGAGTATCAGATCGAGATCGGCGTGGTGGACAGCGCGGAAGAGATCAGCGCGTTGGAGGAAGAGATAAGGGGGCTATGAGGACAGCCCCCGACAAATAAGTGAATATCCAGCCTCACTGCTGAACGCTTGCCGCGCCGCACTTCATGCCCCAATAGTACCATTCCACATTACGACCGCTGTATTCGCTCTGGAACGGGTAGAGCGCAAGGAACCGGTACCATTTCGCATGACCGTCCACATGGATCGCGACGGAACCTTCATTATGTCGTCCTTTACTGTCACGGGGCCAGAGTCTTTCTTGCGGCCAGAGAAAACCGGCAGAAGGAAAGTCGATGAGCATGATCGCCTTGGCAGAACTAACAATCGTGGCGTCATCGATGCTTTTACCCGGATGCGCTTGACCACCGGGGCAAGTAATCGGCAGCGTGCTGCGGCAATCGGGATGGCTGTTGTGGTATGCCCACATATTTTCATTGGTCGCGTAATCCATCGGCGGATAGATGTCTGGGTAGTACGGCGCAGCGGTGGAAGCAGGCAACCCGACGCATGCGTGATTGGGCGCGGTGAGGTAGTTGCCATACCCGTTGTCGCGCTGTTTCGCTTGAACCGACCCTTGCCGGAAAGCGGAAGAGGGACATTTGAAGATTCCTGTGTTTTTGACATAGGGCATCACGCGCGCGCCGACAATATAGCTCTCAGGCCAGTTATAAACAGGGAGAAAATTTTCGTAATCGTTGGCATACATCAACAACGCCAAACCGATCTGCTTGCCATTGCTGATACACTGGGTTTGTCGTCCTTTCTCACGCGCTTGCGCGAATACGGGAAACAGAATCGCTGCCAAAATCGCGATGATCGCGATGACCACTAATAACTCAATCAAGGTGAAGCCACGACGCTTCATAGTTGTAAAAACCTCCTATACAAGATAGATGATAAGCCTCTGCGCTTAAGTTATTTTTTGAGAGGTGTCACTATCGCGCCTGCCATGGGCGGCAAAGTCACGATGAGTTTGCTTCGTTCCACTCGTTGAGAGATTCCCGTTGGGTGTGTCTTGGTAGCGATCTGCCAAGCGCGCGGAAAATCGCGGGGTAAGGGAACTTCTACTGAGGCGGTCTCCGTGCCGTTATTGACAACGACAACCGCATCCGACCGATTTTTGCCTTCATTATAAGTCCTTGAAAAAACCATCAGATTTTTCTCATCGTCAGTGAGCCAAGTTTTCCAGTCGCCTCGTCTCAGCGCCAACGACTCGCGACGCGCCTTAATCAGGCTTTGGGTGTAGTCAAACATCGCTCTTTCTTCTTCCGACCAGTCCCAGCGCATCGGACGCCGATTGTCGGGTGTGCCGCCGCCCTCCATGCCGATCTCATCGCCATAGTAAATCGCGGGCGCGCCGATGCTGGTCATCTGAATCAGATAAGCCAATTTGACTCGCTGAATATCGCCACCACACTCATGCCGGATACGGGGCGTGTCGTGACTGCTCAGCATATTGTAAAGCGCGTAGTTAACTTGGGTGGGATAGCGGAGCAGCTGCGCTTGGATTCGCTGGTCAAATTGAGAAGGTTTGATTCGTCGATGCGCCAACCAGTCCAAAACCGCGCCGCGCCAAGGGTAGTTCATCGTGGAATCAAACATGTCGCCTTGCAGCCAATGTCCGGCATCGTCCCATATCTCGCCGATAATCACCGCTTCCGGGTTGGCTTTGCGGACTGCCGGTCGGAACTCGCGCCAAAAGAGATCGGGAACCTCGTTCGCCACATCCAGACGCCAGCCATCAAAGGGGACGCGCTGGAGCCAATCTGAAGTCACCTTCAGAATGTAGTCGCGGACGGCTTTGTTTTCATGGTTTAACTTCGGCATATACTCGATGCCCCACCATCCCCAATAGTTGGGCGGATTTTTGACTTCAACGGGATATTTTTCAATGGTGAACCAGCGGGTGTAGGCAGAGTTCTCTTGATTTTTCAGCACATCTTGAAAGGCGAAAAAGTAGATGCCCACATGATTGAAAACCCCGTCCAACACAACACGCATGCGCTTCGCTTTCGCGTTCTTGACCAGCGCTTCGAAGACCGCATTCCCGCCGAAAGCAGGGTCCACTTGGGTGTAGTCGTCGGTGTCATATTTGTGGTGGGTCACGGATTGGAACACAGGGTTCAGATAGAGCGCATTGATGCCCAACTCGCTGAGGTAGCCGATTTTCTGATTAACTCCATTCAAGTCGCCGCCAAAGAACTCATCCGTTCTGCCAGTGAAGTCTATCGGCTTGTCTTTGGGCGGGTCGTTTTGAGGATCGCCATTATGGAAGCGCTCCGGCATGATCTGATAAAAGACCGAATCTTGAACCCACACAGGCACTTCTAAGACAGTGTTCGTTTCGGTATGCTGGAACCAGGTCTGGGGAGCGGCATTTTCGTTGATTCCGGTAGGCGAAACCCAAAATTGTTGTTTGCCGTCCGTGAGTTTGAACAGGTAGTCGAGGGGGCGGTTGGGAACGGTCGCCTGGTAATAAGCGAACAGGGAATCGCTGGCGGAGGGCTGCAATTTGACTGTGCTGACGCGCTTGTTCTGCCGAGTTATAAGTTCCACGGTTTGCACGTCCTCTTTGCGCGTTCTGAGGGTCAGGCGCAGTTCTTTCCCAAGGGGGTTGCGATCTCGCAGGTCAAGCGCGCGATGGAGGGTCGCGCTGCGCGTGATTTTACCATCGCCGACTTTAGCGGGAAGTCCGAAGCCTTCCGGCTCCACCCAAATGACCGAATTGATATTTCCAAACCCGTCATCGATGTTTTGTGTGGACTGAGGGTCGGGAACCCACTCCGTGCCGTTGATCACGAATTTGTATTGGTGCGCACCCGGCTCCAACGTTTTTTTCAAGGTCCATAGGCGCCCGCCCTCCGCGCTGTTCATGGGGCTTTCACGAAATTGCCAATTGTTGAAGGTTCCAGCCAAGTAGACCGCCTCAGCGGGTTTCTCTAATTTCAACCGGAATTCGACGGGAATGCGTGTTTCGGTGAGACCGGTTTGGGCTGGGCAAATTACCAGGGTCAGAAGCCAAAAAAACAGGCGGATGGTCATAGTGTGCCTTCCTTTACGCGCTTTCCCGTTTTACGATTTGCGCGGGAATAATCGCATGTTTGGTCGAGACGGGACGCCCTTCGATCAGGTCGATAAGCATTTCCGTCGCTGCGCGCGCCAGAGCAGGGATATCGACTGCCACCGACGTCAACGCTGGTTCGACATAAGAACAGAGCGGGGAATTGTTAAAACCGATAATCGCCACATCTTTTGGAACCGCTAATTTATGCTCTTTGGCGGCTTGAAGCGCGCCAATCGCCATCACATCATCCAAAGCCAGGATGGCAGTGGGGCGTTTTGTGAGTGTGAGCAAATCGCGCGCGGAGCGATAGCCGCTCTGTTCGGAGAAATCGCCAAACATCACCAAGGCAGGATCATACTTCAATCCGGCGGCTTCCAACGCGCTTCGGTAACCGAACAACCGGTCGCGGGTCAATACCAATCCTGCAGGTCCCCCAATATAAGCGATCCGCTGGTGTCCGCGAGAGAGCAAATATTCGGTCGCCATTCGAGCCGCACCCACATTATCGTTATCCACCGAGTAAACTCCATCGCCCAACTCGTACCGTCCAATCAAGACGAAAGGGAAGCCCTGTTCGTTAAGACGCGCCATGCGTTCGTCGTTGGTTTCCGATTCCACTAAAATCAAGCCATCCACGCGCCGGGTTCGGAGCAATTCCTCATAGATCGCCCGTCGGGAATGAACGGCTCGCGCCGCGTCGACACACAGGTGATAACCGTGCTTGCCGCCATGCTCCAAAATCGAGGCGATTAATGCGCTGAAGAAAGGGTCGTTCGCGAGGCTGGAAGGCGCGCGATGCAGCACGAGTCCCAACGTGTGGCTGTGTTGGGCGCGCAGTGATTGCGCTCTGGCATTTGGCACATAGCCGTAAGCCTCCACCGCCGCTAACACGCGCTGGCGCAAATCTTCGTTCACTTGGGGGTCTTCATTTAAGACGCGCGAGACCGTCGCTTGCGATACCCGCGCGATCCGCGCGATTTCTGTTTGTTTGAGTTCTGACATAATTTTGATTGGGAATACGTATTCTAAGCCTGTAAGATTATATCATATTTTGAGGGCTTTGTCAAGGGGAAAGGCGATTTTCAAAAATCATTGTAAATCGGGGAACCAAAACCATTTGCTATCAGTATGATATCATGATGATAACAAGGAGGCTCACTTCTCAATGAAAGAGCGTGCTGTTTCAACCCTTTCTGGGTGGTTTATGTTGTTTATGTCGTTTGTGTTGTTAGGAATAACCGGTTATAGTCTCTACCTGTTAGTGACTTCAGGGGGACCGGAAACGCCGGGCAGTAACTTTTGGTACAAGTTGATTGGTTTTCTCGCGCTGATAACAGCCTGGAGCATTATGCTGGGTGGTTTCTTTATTGTGGAACCGAACAATAGTAAAGTGCTGCTGCTGTTTGGAAGGTATATCGGCACAGTGCGGAAGTCGGGTTTTCACTTTGTGAACCCTTTCATGTCCAAGCGGAATGTCTCTGTTCGGATACGCACCCTAAACGGCGAAAAACTGAAGGTCAACGATTTAGACGGTAATCCGGTCGAAATCGCTGCCGTCGTCGTGTGGCGCGTCCAAGACACCTATGAAGCCACTTTTGAGGTGGATAATTACGAGGAGTATGTTTCGATGCAAAGCGAGACCGCAGTTCGCCATTTGGCAACTGCTTACCCCTATGATATCGAGGGTGAGCAGATTTCGCTGCGGCACAACGCGGGCGAGATTTCTGAGCGTTTGAAGGAAGAGCTTCAAGAGCGCTTACAATTGGCGGGTGTCGAAGTGATTGAGGCTCGACTGTCGCACTTGGCTTATGCGCCGGAAATCGCAGGCGTGATGTTGAGACGCCAGCAAGCCTCCGCCGTGATTGCTGCCCGTCAGCGGATTGTGGAAGGCGCGGTCGGTATGGTGGAGATGGCTCTGGCGCGTTTGGAGCAGCATAATACGATTGCGCTGGACGATGAGCGTAAGGCGGCAATGGTGACCAATCTCATGGTGGTGTTGTGCAGCGAACAAGCCGCTCAGCCTGTGTTGAATGCTGGAACTCTGTACCATTAAAGAGAACGAGGGTTCCCCCTACAAGCAAGGGGAACCCTCATCTTGTCTTACCGAGCGCAGCCGAGGCATCTGCTATTTGAAAAGCAGACCCTTCGCTATGCTCAGGGTGACAATTGAGGCAGAATCTGTCCATCGTGTCTAAGCGCAGCCGAGTCATCTGCTTTTCAAAGACTGGATTCCCGCATGCGCGGAAGTGACGACATTCGATTCCTCTTGCTTGTAGGGGGAATCTCTTGGAGAGGTATCACCTCTTCCTATTATTTCGAGAACAATCGCTATGGCATCTAAAAAATCGTTTCTATTGAGGATCAGTCCCGATCTATGGGATGAGATACAGCGTATGGCATCGGAGGAACTGCGCAGCGTCAACGCGCAGGTGGAGTATCTTCTGCGGGATGCCATTTCGCGCCGCCGGGGCAAGCAATGGAGCGCAATGCCCGAATCCTCACAGGAAACGAGAGTGGATGACATAGAGAAGTGAATAGAATCAGGTATACTTTTACAACCCTTTAAGTGCCGTCCGGTGAGGCGGAGAAGGGAGGATAAATGCCTGTTGATCGTTCATTACGGAAGGTGATGGTTATTGGCTCCGGTCCGATTATTATTGGACAGGCTGCCGAATTCGACTACTCCGGCACACAAGCATGCCGGTCTTTGAAAGAAGAAGGATTGGAGGTGACGCTGATCAACTCCAACCCTGCGACCATCATGACCGACCCCGAAACCGCCGACCACATCTATATTGAACCCCTCACCGTTGAGTTTGCCGAGCGTGTCATCGCGCGCGAAAAACCGGACGGCTTACTGCCGACGCTGGGCGGGCAGACGGGTTTGAATCTTGCCACCGAAATCGCGCTGCGCGGAATCCTGGAAAAACACAACGTCCGGTTGTTGGGAACGCCCCTTTCCGCCATTCAAGCGGCAGAAGATCGCGAACGCTTCCGGGATTTGATGCGTGAAATCGGTGAGCCTGTCCCTGAAAGTTGGATCGTTGAGAGCGCGGGCGAATTGAGAAAAGTCGCGGAGATCGCGCCCTATCCGGTCATTGTGCGACCTGCCTATACGCTGGGGGGAACGGGAGGCGGCGTAGCACACAATCCTGAAGAACTGATCCTGATTGGCGAACGAGGCTTGCAACTCTCGATGCGTCATCAGATTTTGGTGGAGCGCAGCTTAATCGGTTGGAAAGAAATAGAATATGAGGTGATGCGCGACGGCGCGGATAACGCGATTGTGGTCTGCAATATGGAAAATTTGGACCCGATGGGCGTGCATACCGGCGACTCGATTGTGGCTGCGCCTTCCCAGACACTGACCGATTTTGAATATCAATTATTACGAACCGCCTCGCTGAAAATCATCCGCTCGTTGGGCATTCAAGGCGGCTGCAATGTGCAACTGGCATTGAACCCGAACGGCAGCGACTACTTTATCATCGAAGTGAACCCCCGCGTGTCGCGTTCCTCCGCGCTCGCCTCCAAAGCCACCGGTTATCCCATTGCGCGTATCGCCGCCAAAATCGCGATTGGGATGACCTTAGACGAGATACGCAATCCCATCACGCATACTTCCGCTGCCTTTGAGCCTGCGCTCGATTATGTTGTGGTCAAGATTCCGCGTTTTCCGTTTGATAAGTTCCCAACAGGCGATCGCCGCTTAGGAACACAAATGAAAGCCACCGGCGAAGTGATGGCGATGGACCGAACTTTTGAGGGCGCGCTGATGAAGGCGGTTCGCGGTTTGGAGGTGGGCGTTTCCGATTTGCGCTATTTGAAGGCGGGGCGCATGTCGCCGATGGAACTGGAAAACGCGGTGCAAACCCCCAGCGACGAGCGGCTGTTTTTTGTGGCAGAGGCGTTTCGGCGCAGTTGGCTGGTGGAAGAAGTTCAGGGGCTTTCTAATATCGACCCTTGGTTCCTGCAGAAAATCCGCAACCTGATCGAAATGGAGCGCGCGCTGTTGAGCCAGTCCGAATCGTTGCGCAAACTGTTTTTGGGCGAAATGAACCTGTTTGCCGAAGAGACGATTGCGCTGTTGCGCCGGGCAAAAGAGATGAATTTCCCCGACCGGTTCTTCGCCACGATTACCGGTCTACCCGAACTGAAGGTGAGGGAAGCGCGCAAACGCGCCGCGATTGTGCCTGCTTATAAAATGGTGGATACCTGCGCAGGGGAGTTTGAGGCATTTACGCCCTACTTCTACAGCACCTATCATGGCAGCCATGACCGCCCTGCGCCTGAGAAGCCGCGTAAGGCGTTGGTGTTGGGTTCGGGACCGATCCGTATTGGTCAGGGCATTGAGTTTGATTACAGCGCGGTGCATGCGGCGCGCGCGCTGAAAAAATCGGACTGCTACGCGATTATTTTAAACAATAACCCCGAAACGGTCTCTACCGACTTCGATATTTCGGACGCCCTCTATTTTGATCCGGTGACCTTAGAGGATGTATTGAACCTGCTGGAGTACGAGACGGGCGAGAGTCGCGATTGGCGCGAAATCGGGGTCATCGTACAGTTTGGCGGTCAAACTGCGATCAACTTAGCAAGGAGTTTACAGGGAGCGGGCGCAACGATTCTGGGAACGACGCCCGACGCGATTGATTTGGCGGAAGACCGGGACCAGTTCGAACGGCTCTTGAGCGAATTGCAAATTCCTAAACCTCCCGGTAGAGCCGTGACGAATTTGGATCAGGCATTAGCAGTGGCAGAGCAGATCGGCTATCCCGTGTTGGCGCGTCCTTCCTATGTGTTGGGGGGGCGCGCGATGGAGATCGCTCGTTCACGCGCGGAACTGGAATCTTACTGGTCTTCAGCAGTGCTGGCGATGCCCGGCGCGCCGGTGCTGGTGGATCGCTACGTGGAAGGGCAGGAAGCGGAAGTGGATGTGATTGGCGATGGAGAACGCTTCTTGATACCGGGCATCATGGAGCATATCGAGCGCGCGGGAATTCACTCCGGCGACAGCATGACGGTGATACCGCCCCAGACCCTGTCCGAATCGGTTCAGCGCAAAATAATTGACTATTCGTTGCGAGTGGCGCGCGCCATGAAATTGAACGGCATGATGAACATCCAATATGTGTTGGAGGGAGACGAAGCCTATATGATCGAGGTGAACCCGCGCGCCAGCCGGACCGTACCCTACTTATCCAAAGTAACCGGCACGCCGATGGTGGAGTGGGCAGTCAAAGCGCAATTAGGGATTCCCTTATCTGACACCGCGCCTGTCATTCAAGCTTATTCTGGACGTCAGCCCATTGCGGTGAAAGCGCCTGTCTTTTCTGCTTTGAAACTGGCGCAGGTAGAAGTGGCGTTGGGACCTGAGATGAAATCGACGGGCGAGGTGATGGGTATCGATTGGACTTATCCTGCCGCGCTTTACAAAGCGATTTTAGGAAGTGGGATCGGGATCCCGCGCAAAGGCAGCGCGCTCTTCACTTTGGCGGATCAAGATAAACCGGAGGGGGTTCGCTTAGCTGCCGAGTTCCACAAACGCGGCTTCCGGTTGTTTGCGACACGCGGAACCGCGCGAGCCTTTCAACGCGCCGGCATTCCGGTGATCGAACTGCCCAAAATCGGGCATGGCAGTCCCGATCTGCTGACGTATGTCGTGGAGAAGCGGGTGCAGCTTTTGATTAACACACCCAGCGCAGACCGGCGCGCGGAATTGGAAGCGCTGCAAATTCGCCGCGCCAGCGTGGAAAGTGGAATCCCATGCCTGACCTCGCTCGATACGGCGCGCGCGCTGCTGATGGCGATGGATGCTCAAGAGGAGTTGGAGTGTCTGCCGATGACGGAGTTCACACGCGGAATAACACCGTCTCGCGTTTGAACATCCGAATCGCAATCGTCAGCGCGACGACCGCCAACAGTGACATCGAACCCAAAGTCAAGCCGAACATTGTCCAGGAGAATTGCTGCCCCAACGCCTGTTTAACGACTTGGAACACATTCAGCACCGGAATCAATCCCATCCACCATTGTCGCGAGAACTCAAAGTAGCCGATGAATTGCGACATAATGAGGGGGATCATCAGCACGAAACTGGCAGCCGTCACATACCCCTGCGCTTCGCGTTGATTGCGCGAGTAGGTGGAGATCATAAACAGCAGCGCGGTGTTCAAAACGCTGTAGGGCAGAATTGCCACCAGCATGATCATCAGCGTATTGGGCGTCAGGTCGATACCTGTGCCTTGAGCCATTTGCGGTCCCGATGCCATCAAACGCCAGCCGATGCCCAGCCCCAAAATCTGCACCAAGATACCGACCCACGCTTGAGATAGCAACGCAAAGAATTTGCCAAACACCACTTCCGAGCGGGAGGCGGGGCTGGTGAGAAGAGTTTCCATCGTTCCTCGCTCTTTTTCGCCTGCCACTAAGTCCGAGGCAATCGTCATGCCGCCCACTAAGGACCATAACATCAAGAAATAGGGAATCATAATCAACAGGAAACCTGAGGACCTGCCGGGCAGCGATTCGCTCTTCAGTTGAAAAGGTTCGCTCATGCCTGCATCGATGCCGCGGCTGGAAAGCAAGCCCTTGACCATTTCCCGATTGATGGTCGCAATTTGGGTTTCGATGACCCTTAGAGCGATCTCCGATTGATTGTCGCTGGGGTCATAAAGCAGTTTTACTTGAACGGGCTCGTTTTGCTTGGCAGGGTCGCTGGTAGAACTGGACTCATTCGTGAAACCGTCACCTTGCGTTTCTAAAAGCAACCGCGCCTTTCCTTCTTTCACCAACGCTTCGCCTTCCGCGTGATTGGCAGCCCGGATAATTTTGAAACGTCCGCTCTTTTCTAAAGGCATCAAAATCAGGTCGGGATGTCGCTGGTCAATAATGGCGATGGGGATAACTGTTTTACGGGCGGTTTCCACTACTTTTTTGGAGGTCATACCGATCATCGCGAACAGCCCTATCGTAAAGAGCAGGGGACCGATGAAAACGCCAAAGATCACACGCTGGTCGCGCAGCATCTCGCGCCATTCTTTCAAAAAAATTGCCGCACTTTTGGACATCATCACATAAAGAATACCTGAAATAGTTTTCTTTATCTATTCTCCGAAAAAAGACAACACCGAGCAACCCAGCATGTCACTGCGGGTTGCCCGGTGCTATAGTTCCTATCTGTTTGTTTACAGGGGCGGAACCGCCTCCACAGAGGTTTTCTGTTCTTTCGAACGACGATAGAACGTTCTGAGTAATTCGATCAAGCGTCGCTGCTCGTCGTATGCCTTTTGACAATCGGGGCATACTGCGAGATGCTGCATGACGATCTCGGCAAGCGACGTGTTCAAGTCACCCATGATTAGTTCTTCTAAATACTCCCGCGCTTGCCGGCAACTCATAAGTTCAATCTGCCTCCTGTATTATAGCCCGTATGATAGGATGTTGTCTTAATTTGGTTGTTGCGCGATTGACTCGCTTTCGGACGCTCTCTTCGCTCATATTCAGCTGTTCGCCGATGTCGGAATACTTCATCCCTTCGCAATATCGCAGCTCCAGGATTTTCTGGTCGATATCCTCCATCTCATTCAGCGCTTGCTGAATTGCGAGATGCTCCTCAATTTCATAATCCAATCCATCTTCCAGTTGGTGCAGGTCAATCTGCTTGACATAGCTGTCGCGTTCGCGCTGCTTATCACGCAACCAGGTGAGACTGGCGTTTCGAACAACAGTTTTCAGCCAAGGTTCAAATGCTTCGGAACCTTTCAGCCGGTCCAGGTTATTGTAGATACGGATCATGCACTCCTGCGTCAAATCCTCTACATCGTCATCCGATGTTCGGATATAGCGGCGCACCATCCGCTTCACTTGATCTCGCAGTGATTGGAAGAACGTTCGTTCTGCTGCTTCAACTGCTCCTACTCTTTCGATACGAATGGAATCGGTCTGCCATTCCCATGTCATGATGAATCTCCCTTCCTTCCAAATAGTTTATAGAGGCGAAATATTATGTCTGCTCTACACCTCTACTTTATATAGACTCCTGAAACGCCAAAAACCGGACAACTTTTCGAAAATTTCTCGAAATTTCTCCATCTGCTCATGGAATTGTCCCGTTTTCCTCCCATCTGCTCATGAAACGTTCGGAATCTATCTCTAAGATTATAAGGCAAAAAAGAGCATTTGTCAAGGGGGTCAGCGAAAATTTCAGCAGGTATAATGGAGAATATGTCAAGTTTACTATGGATACGCCTGCGCGTTGAGGCGCCGCCACCTGCTTGGGATGCGGTCGCGGCGGCTTTGGAGCGAATCGGATGCCAGGGTGTGGAACTGCTCGACGCGCCTCCCGCCGTTGTGGGGTATCTGCCAAAAGAGCGTGAATCGCTTGTGGAATCATTCAAGCAGCGACTCCAAGAGTTCCCACAGTTCGGACTACCGCCTGTTTCCGAGCCTGAGGTCACAGAGGTTGAAAGCGATACGTGGCAGCGCGCTTGGAAGCGGTTCTTCCGGAGCCGGAAAATCGGCGAGCGCATTCGCGTTCAGCCGTCTTGGAGCGCAAAACGCCCTCAAGCCGGTGAGATTTTGATTCTGTTGGATCCCGGTATGGCGTTTGGAACCGGTTCCCATCCCACGACCGCGCTATGTTTGGAACTGATGCAGCAATACCTGAAGCCGGGCGACCGGGTGGCGGACCTTGGCTGTGGAACCGGAATCTTATCGATTGCCGCGGTTCGGTTAGGAGCGTCGGAAGCGCAGGCGGTCGATAGCGACCCGTTATCCGTATTGGTTGCCAACGAGAATACAGAGCGCAACGAAGTCGCTGCAAAAATCGCTGTTCGGGAAGGGGACGGCTGGAACGCGATTGAGGGTTCGTTTGATTTCATTGTCTGCAATATCTTGAGTTCTTTTCTCATCCAGACCGCTTCACAGCCCAGCCGGTTTTTGAAACCGAACGGGTATTACTTGGTGTCGGGCGTGATTGGCAGGAATTGGCGGTCGGTGGCGCGCTCTCTGGAGGCGGCGGGACTTCACCCTGTGGAGCGAAGGAAGCGTCGCCAATGGGTTGCTGCCATCTATCAAAAACCATGAGAAGTCCCCGAACCTTGCCCCGTTTTTTTGTTCCTTCCGATTGCTTTCTGGAGGGACAGGTGTCGCTACCTTCAGAGGTTGCGCATCAGGTTCAACGGGTGTTGCGTTTAACCGTCGGCGATCAAATCTGCCTGTTGGATAACTTGGGCAGCGCGTTCATTTGTGAGTTAAATTCTCTCGATTCTGGGCAGGCGACTGCCGTCGTTATCAGCCAACAGGCATTAGATACAGAACCTGTTGCTGACTTCTATGCGCTGCAATCGTTGATCAAACATGAAAAGGCGGAACTGGTCATCCGTCTTTTTTCACAGGCAGGCGGGCGGGAATTGTGGTTTGCGCCTTCACGCCGTTCGGTGGCGCAATGGGATGCGGAAAAGCGGGAGGCGCGTGCGCGCCGCTGGCAGAAAATCGCGCAGGAAGATGCGGAAGTCGCCTGCCGGGCGAGAGTGCCTGAACTGCGCTTGTGGTCGCGTTGGGAAGATGCGCTCACTCAATTGCCGGGCAGAAAATTATTGTTCTACGAGGGCGAGGGCGCGCCGTTGCTGCGAGAGATGGTTCCTGAGGTGTGGCAGCCGGGCGAAACGATCAGCCTGATTATCGGACCCGAAGGCGGGTTTGCCCCAGAAGAAGTGGAAGCGATGCGCGCGCAGGGCTGCGAGTGGGTTTCGTTGGGACCGCGCATACTGCGAACCGAAGTCGCGCTGTTTTACGCAATGGCGCAGTTGTTGCGATAAGGCTCTCCTTACTCTGCCCCATATTTTGCCAATATCTTGGCTGCTGCCGTTGCTTTATGAAAGGTCGTATGAACAAGTGGCGTTTGACCTTTGTTGTCTTTTGCGTGAATATTTGCGCCCGCTTGAATCAAGAGTTCCGCAATTTTCGCTTGATTGGCGTGCGCCGCCGCATGCAGAGGAGTAGTTCCCCAGTGGTCATTGATGTTGACTGCATTCACATCCGCGCCCGCCTGAATCAAGTGGGATGCCACTTCGAAGTGTCCCTTCCAACAGGCGCAATGGAGGGCAGTGGAGCCGTCGCTGTCGCGAAACTCTAATAACGAACGATCCATCGCGACCATGGTTTTGACGGTTTCTAAATCGCCTTGTTTGGCGGCTTTGATGAACGGCTTCCCAGTTTCTGCCATTTTCTTCCTCTCTAAAAAAGCGTGTTATGATAATGGGGGGCATAAAACAAAAACGGGCAGGAAGCCTGCCCGTTTCATAAAGTTGAGGATTTATTTGCCGCCGTGTTTCTTGTAGGTTTCTTCGTTCACAAACTTAAACAGTTTGCGTCCACCATGCTCAGCGGTCAGCTGATAGCGAACCTGCGTCTTGCCGGTTTTGGTCGTCGTCTCAAATTTTTGAGTCTTAACGCTGCCATCAGGCACATCCACGTTAGAACGAGTTTTGACGTCGTAGAAAGTCATAATGTCCTCCCTCCTTGGGACTATGTAAGTTGTGGATTTGACAAGTAGGAACTTGTCTTTTGCTATTATACCCCTATTTTTACCAGATTCCTGCAATAACGCGCAGGTATTTTATCGTAATTGCACCACTTTTTCTTCCCGGCGGAGGGTTTGCTGGTTCAAAAGATCCGTCACGGTCATCACCAGATGGCGATTTGTGTCGATTTCGAAGTCCAGTCGCAGCCTCACACGCTTGCCGTCGCCGGGAGGATTCACGCGCAAAATGTCGCCCGCGTTTAGACAGATAACGCCTTCCGGTTCGCTTTCGGTGTTGGGGAGCCAGAACTGGCTGTCGGCGCGCCGTTGCCAATCGACGCTCCGCCTGCCCGAATAACCGATTTCATAGATCGGCACGCGGAATTCGGTTTGTCCGCTGCCTAAAGTGTAGTAGCGCGAAGCCAGCACATTATGTGACGGGTAGGGTGTGCTGCGCGGGACCAGCAATTCATACTCTATCGATTCACGGGTTTCGTTATAAAGCCGGACCGCATAGTCATGATGAACGATCTGCTCAACCAGCGCGCCTGCGCCATAGATAGCAGCCCCTTTGACCACTGCATCGAACGGACTGTCCCACCAAACGATTTGGCTGCCGAACCGGTCCATCAACATCTTACGGACATTGGGCAGCAAAATGGAACCGCCCACCGGCAGGACCGCCTCAATCGAGTTCAGTCCGATTTGGTAGCGGCTCCAGAGGTCCTCCAGCGTCTGATCGATAAGGTCATCAATCGTTTTGTAAAGCCCGCGTTCCGTGAGCATTTCGATGAACTCTTCACGGGTCAGCGCAACTGAAACGCCGGACGGCGCATGCATATAGACCGGCTCTTTAAGGGTTTCGGATGAGAGCGCGATTTTGGCAGATTCCGCATGACGCCGAACATAGGCTTCGATGCCTTTGCCTTGCGGCAGGCGCTGTAAATAGGCATCCGCGACCCATTGGTCAATGACCCTGCCGCCGAAATTGATTAAGCCGCGCGCCGCCATGACGGTGGATCGGTTTCCCAGGCTGCCGCCTCGCGGGGTCTGCACATGGGTCTGAACGACAGCGGTATTCAGGGTTCCGCCGCCAAAATCGACAATCAGGATAATCCGGTCCGAAGTCAGATCGACGCCATAGCCCAGCGCGGACGCGACCGGCTCATCTAACAGGCTGAAATGTCGAATCCCCAGCCGCGATGCGAAAGAAGATAGTTCCCGGCGATAAGGTTCGTGGCACTCGACCGGGACCGCCATCGTGAGGTGTTCGATGGGATTGCGTTTAAGAATTCTTTGGAACCAACGGCGCCAGCCGCTCGCGGGCGCGCTGCGTTGAACCGCATTGGAGAGCAAAGTTTCTAAAAACAGGAGCGCAGCTTCACGCGCCGTGATACGCTGCCCGCTCACTTCCGCCACATGCGCCAACCCGTCTTGCAGCAACGCAGGTTTCACGCCCTCTGCCCAGCAGGAGAGCATGCCCGGTTCCACTAAATGCATCATCTCGCGCGCCGATTGCGCCTGCACGCCAATCACTGCATGATTGGGCTGGAGCAGGTACATCACGGATGGGACTTGCGGGGTGTTCCAGGTAGGTTCGCGCGCGCTGATGTCTTGCAGTTCCAGACATTCCGCGTAATGCCCATTCCAAAAAGCGATCAGCGTGTTCGTTGAGCCGAAATCGATAGCGATTTGACGCAGAATGTTGTTCTCTTTACGCGCCATTCCAGATAAGAGTATACCTATTTACTTGGCAAAATTGTATCATCCTTTCATGCCGGTTAACGCGATGCCCTGTATAAAGGTTCGTTGAGCAATGAGAAACACAATCACCATCGGCGCAGTCACCACGGTTGCCGCCGCCATCAGCAGGTTCCACTGTTCGCCATGCCGACCCAAAAAGTATTGCAGTCCCACCGCCAGCGTGTATTTCTCCGCATCGTTCAGGTAAATGAGGGGCGACAGAAAATCGGTCCAAGCCGCCACAAAAGAAAAGAGCGCGACCGTCACAATGGCAGGTTTACAAAGCGGCGCGATAATAAAGCGCAAGGTCTGGAATTCGCTGCATCCATCCAACAGCGCGGCATCCGTCAGTTCCTTAGGGAGCGTCAGCATGAATTGGCGCAACATAAAGATGAAGAAGGCATTGCCGAAAAAGGCAGGCACAATCAGCGGGAGAAAGGTATCCACCCACCCCAGCGAGCGGAACAACAGAAAGACCGACAGCATCGTCACTTGCGGGGGCAGCATCAAAGTGCTGAGCATAATCGCGAACCAAATGCCTTGACCGCGCCAGCGCATTCTGGAAAAAGCATAAGCGGGCAGCAGACAAGAAAACACGGTCCCGATGACGGTGAAGACCGCGATAATGACCGTGTTCTTCAAATAGAGCCAGAAAGGAAACGTGGTCAACGCTTTGTAGTAGTTGCCCCATTCAATGACGCTGGGTATCCAAACGATTCGATCTTGAAAGAGTTCGGTATCGGGCTTGATCGAGGTGGAAAGCATCCATGCGATGGGCAGCATGAACAGTCCGCTCAACAGCAGCAATGCTCCATGCCCCAAAACCGGGTTCCAGCGTCGCTTAGCGTCCATACTCAGGTTGATTCTGCGCGCTTCGCGATTTCCCTGTAAGGTCCCATCAATTCTTCTGGGAGGGGGATGGGGCGTCCCGTTTGCAGGTTTATAAAGCAACCGCTTTGTTGGGCGGTCGCGGCAATCTCGCCATGCGTTTTAATTTCCGCATCCAGTATCCATCGCATGGCTTTGAGCGCGTGAACTTTGAGATGTCCTTCCACTTGATCTAACAAGCGAACCGGACGCTTGTAGTGGATTTCGGTGCTGAGTAAAATGGGCGCGATCCCTGCTGGTATCATCTGGTCTAAGGGGTAATGGATGCGCAGAAATTCGACTCGCAAATCTTCCAACCATCGGATGTAAGCGATATTGCTGACAATACCTGCAAAGTCGATATCGTAGGTTTGCACCTTGATCGGCATCACGATTTCCAATGGACGGTTCATAGGTTTCATTTTACCTGAAGGTATAATTAAGTCGATGAAAAAAATTTTGCTGGCTGCGCCTCGAGGGTTCTGTGCGGGAGTCGCGTATGCGATTGAAGTTGTCGATTTGGCGCTGAAGGCGTTTGGCGCGCCCCTCTATGTGCGGCATGCGATTGTTCATAATGAACATGTGGTGCGTTCTTTTGAGGAGCGCGGCGTGATTTTCGTGGAGGATGTGAACGAAATTCCTCCCGGCTCCACGGTGGTGTTCAGCGCGCATGGAGTCTCGCCGACAGTGCGGAGAGCATCCGAGATTCGCAACTTGAATGTCATTGATGCGACCTGTCCGCTGGTCACAAAAGTGCATCGCGAAATCACCCGTTATGCTGCCCAAGGCTACCATATGCTCTACATTGGTCATCGAGGGCATGTGGAAGCGCAGGGGAGTATGGGGCATGCTCTCAAGCAGATGACACTCATTGACAACATCGAAGAGGCGAAAACGGTGGTTGCGCCCCCCCACGATAAATTGGCAGTGGTGACCCAAACGACGCTTAGTGTGGATGAGGTCAGCGGAATTATGGCGATTCTGCAGGAGCGGTTCCCGCACTTAGAGACGCCCAAGAAAGAAGATATTTGCTATGCCACGACCAACCGTCAGGGCGCGGTCAAGAACTTAGCCAAGCAATGCGATATGGTCTTGGTGATCGGCAGCCGCACCAGCAGCAACTCGAATCGTTTGCGAGAGGTTGCGGAACAGATGGGTGTGCCTTCCTACTTACTGTTGGAACCGGAGGAGGTTCAACCGGAGTGGCGGGAACACTATGAAGTGATTGGAATCACCAGCGGAGCCTCCACACCGGAGACATCGGTTCAGGCGATAATTGGGGCGTTGATAGCGGGCAAAGAAGGGGTTTCGGTCGAGGTCGCGCAAACGGTGGAAGAGCATGTGACGTTCATTCCTTCACGCAATCTCATCGCGCTGGCGCAGCGACAGACGACACAAGTTGCAGAAAATTTGTGAATGGGTGTCTGGAGGGAACAACTTCGTCTGTACTGAGGAATCGTTTGTAATGAATCTGATCAGGCGCGGAAGCTATGTCCTGCTTTTGTCACATTGACGAAAAAACGATCGGTTGTCGTGGCATCTTTTAACGCATTATCGATTCTCTCTGCCAATGATTTGAAATCAGCGTCATTAGTGAATCCAATGATTCCCATATGACTATTCCCTTGTCTGTGAAGACGCGCAAAATCGACACGATTGTTTGTCAGCAAAATTCGCTTTTGCTTCCAAGCAAATTCAAGCACAAGCTCATCCGGAATCTTTGTTCGCATTTCCAGCTTCAAGAGACGTCAACACATCATGCCCCCTATCGCGTAAGGCTGTCACGGTTGGTAATGGCACATTCTCGTTCGCGTACAAACGCGCCATATCAGGCAGCCTCCTCGTGCCTTCGTTTCTGCTCATCAACTTCTTGACTATGAGCGGCATAATAGTCCCAAGCAGTGATAAGATCGGAAGCGTTCAAGACGGGAAAAGCCATTAACAGTTGGGAGTCAGTCAGTCCCTGGCGTTTGTAATCTATGAGAGTCCAAACCGGGATGCGTGTATTGCGTATACATGCATCTCCGCCCATTACATCAGGACGCGACTGGATGACGGAGATAGGTTCAGCGTTCTTAAAAATCAGAAGTATTTCTTTCTCTTGATATTTTATCTGCAGATCCGCGGTTTCTGATTGCCCAGCAGGGCGGAAAGCGGAGAGGAAGGCTTTGAACAATGCGTTTAGTGTCTCTTTATCAGATATATCGCCAAGAAGCCCTTGCCAGCCCTTTATCAATTCCAAATATTCTTCATCGAGCTCAATGCGCCTCATCTTAATTTCCTCCAGTACTCAAGAAAATTATAGCATGGTATGGGGATTGGATAGAAGTTGACAAGCAGGGGCGAAAAATCAGAGTGTGTCTCGATCTTTCACCCCTGTGGTTTCATCTTAACTCTGTTACTTCGGCACGCGCTCGAACGGGAAGAGCATCGGCTTAAACATCCACCAGCTTGCCAAGTCGCGTTGATCGCTGAAATGCGGCGAGTTGGGGTTTTCACTCTGCCCGGGCGGCAGGACATTGATACCATAGACCCATGGAGAGGTCAGCGTGATGATCTGGATGTAAGAGCCGCGATCATCGTATGGCACGCTCGCTAAGGGGCGGAAGCTGATTCTGGGCGCGCTGAACCGCCACGCGCTCATGTTGTCGCCTTTGGATTTTTTCAGGGTTTCAATCGCTTCCTGCATACTTGCCAACACCACTGCATCCCGCGACTGTCCTTTCATATAATCGAACAAACGCGGTACATTGGAGTTTTTGCCCATCAGCGTGTAATAGATCCAACTGGGTTGACGGCTGGCTAAGGGTCTTATCAAGGTGTTATCCAGCAACGGTCCCAAGGCGGCGGCAAGCGTTCGTTTTCGGAAAGCGTCTACCCACGCGTCGAAGATCTCTTTGGGTACGCTGCCCTCTTTGCCATGATGATCCCATGCCTCCAGATAGCGCAGCGCGCGCTGCATATCGGGCGAAAGCGTGTTGGCGTTCTTCTTCAGCGTCTGCACAATGATGGGGTTCACATACTCTGCCAAGATATCATAGGAGGCGATATCAACGGCGATGTCCCGTACATCCTCTGGGGTCAGCAGGGGTTTTGATTTCGCTAAATCGCTAATCCGGGAGACATGCCAAATCGCTCCCCAGATCGGCGAGTCGACGTTTTCCCACCAGGTGGCGGGTTTGTTGTTCCAGTTAGCAATGAAGCCCTGCTTAGGATTTATTATGGCAGGCATCTCGTCAAAAGGAATGAAGCCTTTCCAATCATATTCGCCAGTTCCCCAAGCGGGCAGACGTGGGTCTAAGCCTTCGGGGCGGATGGGGGCTTTGCCGCAAAACTGGAAAGCGATATCGCCTGACTGGGTCGCGCAAAAAGCGTTGAACGAGACCGGAATGTTGCGCAGCGCGTTGCGAAAATCCTCCACACTGGTCGCGCGATAGATACCCAAATAAGCTCGGAAAAATTCCAACTCCTGCATCCAAAACGCCATCCGGGAAGTGAAGGCGACATTGTTGGCTTTGTCGATAATAGAGACCGGACCGTAGACGCTTCTGCGAACCTCTTGCCGTGCATCGTCCTGCCCTTTGACCTTGTAAATCTCTTCACGCTTCTCGAAGTTGACCCATTTGCCATTATGCCAATATTGTTCGGGGTCATTGGGGTTCAACTTGAGAATGTAGGTATCGACCAGGTCGTGAATACCGGACGTAAAGGTCCACGCCATTTTGTTGGAGGTGCCTATCAGGACGCCGGGCGTGCCAGGGAAACCCATGCCCATCACTTCGATGTCGGCTCCCTTCAGATGCAGTTCGGCAGCGATATGCGGTACGGTGAAGCCCATCTGCGGCGCGCCCATCAAGATCGGTGTTCCGCTGGCAGATTTCTCTTTACCGACCAGCAGCGCGTAGCTGCCCAGTCGGGTCACTAAACCGTGCGCCTGCGCAAACTCCATGCGCGACTCTTCCGATGAAAGCGAAATGGCAGGCAGCAGGGTGGTCAGAGGAACGTCTGGCAGGGTGGCGGCATGTTTCTTCAGGCTTTCCAGCGTCTGGCGCGGGTCGGCTTTGCGCCCTTTGCGCCGGTCTTCATTGGCTGGCACGGTGGTGGGGCTGGCGGGGTCTTGAACCCACATCAAATCGTTCAGGATCACTTCCGCGTTCTCTTTGTTGATTGTTCGCAAATAGGCAAGCAGTCCCAGATTACGCAGTTCGCCGCCGCCCGCAAAGGTGGAGCCAAACCGCCTGGACATCAGAACGCCAATCGCGATGGTATCTTCCACTTCCCAAGGGCGTGGGGATATGCCCATTTCCGCGTATTTCGCGGGCGCATTGTTGCCCATTGCCGTTATCCAACCGTTCACGCCATCGACATAGCCTTGAATCGCTTCTTTCGCTTCCATCGGCAGCCTATTGAATTGAGTCAATAACTCGGCATCGGTGTAGCCGTTCGAGCGCGCTTCCTGATCCTGTTTCAACGCGCTGGGACCCATCACTTCTGCCGCTTGCCCGCGCGCGTATCGGCGGTTCATCTCCATTTGCCATAGTCGATCCTGCGCATGCGCATAGCCATTGCCGAAGAAAGTGCCGTAGATCGATGAGGCATTGATATGGGGAACCCCGTAATTATCGCGAATGATTGTGACGGTTTCACCTTTCGCTTGGATTTCCGTCTTCTGTTGCGCAAATCCTATCACACATAGACAGCACATAAAGAGCGCCCATGCTCTTATTCGTATTGACATCTGATGAGTACCTCCTCCATACTGCTTGGAATTCGACCAATGGGTTAATAATCCTGTCAGTTAGGAGAAGGAAGTGGGGAATGGGCGCAGGGGCAAAGAACATATTGCTGGGGCATAGGGTAGAATCTTTGCGTTATGCCGACCGCCGCGTTTACCACTTTGGGCTGTAAAGTGAACCAATACGAAACCCAGAAGATCATGGAAAGCTTTGAGGAGAAGGGGTTTCGAATTGTGCCATTTGAAGAGTCTGCCGATCTCTATGTGATCAATACTTGCTCTGTGACTCAAGCGGCAGAATCCAAATCGCGCCAGACCGTCCGCCGCGCCGCGCGAGCGAATCCCGATGCCCGCGTGGTGATGACCGGCTGTTATGCGCAGTTTACGATTCGCCGCCAAGAAACTTTGGAAGAGGCGCACCTGGTGGTTCCGAACCCCGACAAGATGGAAACCCTGCGCTATGTGTTGAAAGCGTTTCCTGATTTTGAAAGGCGATTAGCGGATGAACCTGCCCCCCCTCGTTTAGAGACCCATGCAAAGCGTTCTCGCGCAGTGTTGAAGGTTCAGGACGGTTGCAATGTGCATTGCTCCTTTTGTTCAATTCCCTACACCCGCCCTGTGATGCGCAGTCTTCCTATAGAAGAGGTATTGCAAGAAGCCGCGTCTTTGGTCAGCAAAGGGTTTCGCGAATTGGTGTTGACGGGAGTGCTGATTGGCGATTACGGTCTCCATTCGGGCAGCGGCGGTCCTGATTTGGCAGAGTTATGCCAGTTGTTGAGTCAGCTGGAGGGTTTAGAGCGAATTCGAATCAGTTCTATCGAGCCGACTCTGATTAACGATTCGCTGGTGGAGGAAATCACCCGCAACCCGAAAATGTGCCCTCATCTTCATATCCCGCTGCAGAGCGGCGATACGGGTGTGCTTCAGCGCATGAACCGCCCTTACGATCAAGCCTTCTATTTGGACTTATGCCGTCGTTTGCGGGAGCGGTTCCCCGATTTTGCGATCAGCACCGATATTATGGTCGGTTTTCCGGGTGAAACGGAAGAAGCCTTCTTGAACACCTGCTATGTGGTGGAACAAGTCAGTTATTGCCGCGCGCACCTGTTCCGTTTTTCTCCGCGCCCTGGCACGCCTGCCGACACGATGAGTGAGGCGGTTCAGGACTCGGTCAAAGCGGAACGCAGCAAGCATCTGCAACAGGTCTGTAAGAAGGCGCAGCTGCGCTATGCCACCCGTTTCATTGGCAGGGAAGACCGCGCCTTGGTGGAAACGAAATCCAAACAGTCCGGCTTGCTGACCGGCACCAGCGATCATTACTTGCAAGTGGAGTTTCCCGGCAGCGCAGAGATGATTGGGCAGACCGTGCATGTCCGCATCCAAGAGGTCACCCCCGACGGCGTCATCGGTGAAATGACCCGATTGGGGTAGGATGGGGCGAGCAGGATGAGAGAAGAAGAGTTTTACCGCTGGCTTCATCAGTTGAAAATTCAGTTTGGCGATGAGATTCCTGTCCGGGGGACGTCAATCAGAGATTTGAATATAGATTACTTTGACGCGTTTTTCACCAAGCAATTCGACACACCGGTTGCGGATCAGGAAGTGCCTTTGGAAACATTGCTTGAGAACATGAACCTGATGAAGCTTGGGGAACTGAACATTGCAGGAGTGCTTCTTTTTGCAAAAACGCCCGCCGCTCGCCTGCCTACGTTCATTGTGAAAGCAATCTCATTCTTAGGGACGGAGGTTGATCTGGATAACTATATAGAGAGCAAAGATATTGAAGGGAGGTTGTCGTTTATCTATGAGGAGGCTGTCGCTTTCTGCATGCGGCATATCCGGTATCTACAGGGCGATCAAGGAGTCAATTCACAAGGCATCCCGGAAATTCCGAAAGTTGTTTTTGAGGAGTTGATCGCAAACGCGCTGATTCATCGAGATTATTTCATTCTGTCCCCTGTGCGACTCTTTTTTTACTCCGACCGCATTGAGATAATCAGTCCCGGGCATCTGCCGAATAACCTGACCATTGAGAACATCAAGAGAGGCAACTCCAATATCCGAAATCCCATCCTCGCCTCGTTTGCCGCGAAAATCTTACCCTATCGGGGACTGGGCAGCGGCATTATCCGCGCCTTGAAAGCCTACCCGCTTATCGAGTTTGAAAACGATAAAGAGGGTAACCAGTTCATTGTGACCATCCAACGCAAACCTTTGCCTATACCTGGAGCAACTTTTGCCTAATCACCTTCACCCCTGCCAACTGGGATCGCGGAACTCTTGAATTTCCACCAAGTAGCCGTTCGGGTCAATAGCGAACAGGTGATAAATCTGGTACTTTTCGTTCAGGCGGGGTGATTTTTCAATGGTTGCGCCGTGGTCGAGCAAGCGTTCGTGCCAAGCGTCCACTTCTGAAGAAACCAGTGTCAAAATTACGCTGCGCGTGTCTTGCGCCACGGCGATATGACGACAAAACCCCACAAAGGCGTTCGAGCATAACTTGAAAATCCGGCAGTCTGCCTGATCAAGCGCGACTGGCAGCCCCAACACCTCTTCATAAAAGCGCGAAGTTGCTTCCAAGTTATGCGTGCCTAAAAACGTGATAAATTGGTCAATCGAAGGTTTCATCTCAGCATCCAAACCCCAACAGCGTCAGCAATAAATCATCGTCGTTCACAACCCCGTCGCCGTTCACATCTTCCGGGCGCGCGCCGGTTAAACCAAATGCGAACAGTACCCGCAGCAAGTCCTCATCATCCACGCAGCCATTGCGGTTCAGGTCGGCTGCATGCCACACCACCAACGAAAGATTATCCGCATAACCGTCATTATCACTGCCGCCCTCTCGCTCTGCCAACAGGGATACCTGCGCGCGGCGCGTTCCCGGCGGAATCGTGCCGAATAATTGGCGCGGTAGCAGTCCCGTCTGATTGTTCCGGTTGGCTGCCGTGACCGGTCCCAAAGTTGCTGAGCCGAGTTGTGCGCCGTTCGTATGGAAAAAGCGCGCTGTAAACGATGCGCGGTCATTTTGTGAGGTCCAACCGCCCAAATAAGCCGACAGATCATAACGCCCCGTGCCCGCGTCAATCGCGCTTGCTAAAGAGGAAAGGTCTATCGATTGTTTGATCTCTGAGAGTGGGCTTCCGCCGCCGCAGAAGAAATTGCTGCCCCGGTTGGGTGGTCCGGGGTCAGAATGGGTTGGCCAGCCGCCTGGCGAACCATACTGAATCACCGTCATGCGGTCGGGTCCGGGGTCATCCCATCCCGAAATCGATTGATCCGGCAGCGCGCTGCGAAAGCCCCGGTCATATTCGCCATCTCCATTGAAAATCAGATTGCGACCGAATTTGACCTCTGGCGGTGAAGAAGGTGACAGCCCCACCACATGACCATCCAACCCCCATGCCGGATTGACCGGAACTTCCATAAAAGCAAGCGCGGTCTTCACTAAGTCCACATTCTTCGGTTCCGGGAATGGGACGCCCCGAACCGCCGATGAGCCGCTCACCAGAAACGGGATTGCCCGCTTTTCAGGCGTGTTGCCCGCGTGCGAACCGTCAATGGAACCGCCATGGTCCGATGTTAAAATTATCAGCCAGTTTTCATCTGCATACTGCGGTCGGCTCTGAATCGCGCTTAGTAACCTACCGATCTTGGTATCGGTGTCCGCGATTTCCGCCAAATAAGCCTGCACGGAAGGATGAAAGCCATGGGTATGCCCCGCGACATCCACATCCTGATACATCACAAAGACCGCGTCCGGGTCCAGCGGATAGGCGAGCGTTCTCCTGGATAAAATCTGTTCTGCCTCGCGGGTAATCAGTTCATCGCCGTTCGAATTATAGTCTCTGAATAGCTGCACATCGGCTCCACTGGGTTGTCCAATATGAGAACTAATCCACGTCATCAAGCGATAGGTATTCCAGGCAGGGTTATGCTGCTCAAGGCGCGCAAACAGGTCAGGATATTGCGCTAAATTGTTGGGGGAGTAGTTGTTATTCACTACTTGATGTTTATCGCGATGAATCCCATGCAACATCGTCGACCAGTTGGGACCGCTAAAGGTTAAGTCTTCGCTTTGCGCAATCGCGCTGTAGCAGCCATTTGCGATCAAGTTATGCATATGCGGGGCGTTCGCCACTACCAGCGCATCCGGTCTGATCCCATCGATGCCAATCACCAAAAGTTTCTTTGTTTGCGCAGGGAGCGGAGAAATTGTCGCGCCCAGAATGAGAACTGCGAGAAGAACGCGTGTCATCATTTCATCATATTACCTGATAAAGGAATTGAGGCGCGTTTTCAAGCGGAGGTGCAATGCTTGAACGGCAGGCGTTGCGCCGGGCATTCTCCAATTCGGCTCTTTACGGAAGTCGACAGGCGCAATCCATATCTGCCGATGTTTAGCTGGAACTTGTGCTGCCAAGCAGAACAGTTCCTCTATCGCTTCATCCCCAATCGCAAGGCAGCCGATGGATACGCTGTTGCCGTGAATAAAGATGTCGCCTCCCATCTGATTGCGGGGGAGAGTGGAGCGGCGGATGTCATCGGCATTGGGATAGTCGATCTTTATCGAGAGATGAAAGCGACTGTTTGGGTTTAGCGCATTCAGTCGGTAAAAACCTTCCGGCACTTGGCGGTCACCTTCGCGCTGTTTTGGTCCTACGGTGCCGCTCGCCGCCAAAATGGGATAGGTCGTCAAATAATGATAGCGCCCTGTTTTGCTTGCTCCCCATACCTCTATCAGTTTCTCAGTTTTAAAAGCCAACAATTGCAGACGGGAGGGCGGATAACCAATCTTGAACATTTCGCATCGTGCTTTGAATCGTTTTTCCGCATTGGCACTCCACTTGTCTAAAACCTGTTGCAAGGTTCGCGGTTGCCCCATTTCACGGGTTCCAATCCAATCGTGAAGTGCTCCAGGAGATTGGAGACTGACCAGCGAGATGGCGAGTGAGAATGCTGCTACAAGTCCAATCCATTTTTTCATAGATTTTGGAATTGTACCTGACCTGAGCGAAGCAAACAGTTCTGCTTGCTTTCAATGTGAACCCATCCCCTTTATGCGCGTCTGAACCTATATGAGAAGTCTATGTCTCCCGATTCTTCTATGCGCCATTTTGCTATCCGCACACGCCGACAAAAAGACGGTTGCGTATCACCGGATGCCCGGCGTTAAGCCTGACCTGCTGAGCTTAGATATTCATTCCCAACCCGGATTCAAAAACGCGCCGGTGATGGTCTATGTTCATGGGGGTGGTTGGCAGGGTGGCGATAAGGCAAATGTGGGGCTTAAGAGCCGCTTTTTTAACCAGCAGGGCTACGTTTTTGTCAGCGTGAACTATCGGCTTTCTCCTGCGGTGCAGCACCCTGCGCACGCGCAAGATGTCGCGAAAGCAGTCGCTTGGGTTCATAACGAGATTGCTCGGTACGGCGGTAACCCGGAGCGCATGTTTCTGATGGGACATTCGGCGGGGGCGCATCTCGCGGCGTTGATCGGCGTGGATGAGCGATGGCTCAAAGCGGAAGGTAAATCTCTATCGATCATAAAAGGCGTGGTGTTATTGGATACGGCTGCCTACGATTTGGCGGAGTTGATGTCGCGCGGAACCGAACGAACGAAACCCCACGAGCAAGCTTTTGGGAAAGACCCCAAAACGTGGCGTGACGCTTCTCCTATCGAGCATATCCATTCGGGAAAAAACTACCCGCCTTTTTGGTTAGGGGTCGCGGAACGCCCTTTCAAACTGATTAATGTCGAACGATTCGCTAAGAAATTACGCGACTCCGGGACACGGGTTGAGATTTATGACGCGACGGCTTTTGAAACGCACGCCAGTATCAACCGCGACTTTGGCGCGAAAACAGATAAGGTCACCCAAGCGGTTCAGAAGTTTTTGGAATCATTGAAGTAAGGGGGGTGTAAGGGACGCACTATCCGCGCCCCTCACTCTGATTGCGGGAATCATTACCGCAAAAGGTAAACTTTCACATTACGCCGTCCGAACTGACGCGCATCGCGCAGCGAATGGAAACAGAGATCAATCTTGTTACCCTTAATCGCGCGACCTTTGTCGGCGGCAATCGCCATACCATAGCCTTCAACATACAGCACTGTGCCGAGAGGGATCACTTTTGGATCCACCGCGACCAATCCATAACCGGCTGGCCAGCCGTTGGCAGTTCTGCCTGACCCGGTGCCGCCACCACTGGGGTGAGGCGTGTACGCCGATGCGTTCATGGTCATGACTCTCGCCCGGTAAAACCGGTCTTGTGTTCTTAAATCGCCCCGCGAAGAGATATGCGGGAAAACTCCCACCTGATAGATGGCGGGAACGGGCGGCTTGATCAACATATCTGCAAGCACGGTTACCGATTTCTTTTTGTTGTCCGAATATTGGACGGAACGAGTTATAATCCGCAATCCCGGTTCACCGGGCTGCGCTAAGACCCGCTTTCGCGGACTTAATCGACGGTTGACTTCGTAGATCGTGGGGGACGCGATTGATACGCGTTCCGTTTCGATTCTGACGCTCTGACCGTTGCGAGCAAAAATCGGCAAAAATGCCGAGCAACACATTAAGACACACAACATTCGCAACGATCCACTCCACGGGGCGCTTCTCCTATGCTTCATCGCTTCGTACCTCCTGTCCCTGGTAGTGGAAACGGTAAAGTCTACCCCAAGCAACCCGGAAATGTCAACCCTTTTTAGTTAAATTTTGTCTACTTCGGATAATTGGAAGCAAAGAGGTAAGGATTTTCACCGCTTTCCCCCTTGACAAGACCTATCGAATCAGGCTATAATATCATCTATAACGATATAACCCTATATTAACATGGTTAGAATGTCTTCGCCTCGTAGGGGTTATGCGTTTTCTATACGTTTTTACAGGAGGTTGTTTCAATGATGAAAAGACATCATTCAGGTTTTACGCTCATTGAACTGTTGGTCGTGATTGCGATTATTGCCATCTTAGCCGCCATTCTGTTTCCTGTGTTTGCGCAAGCGCGAGAAAGCGCGCGCAAGACCCAGTGCCTTTCCAATACGAAGCAGATCGGTACAGCGGTCATGATGTATGTGCAGGATTATGATGAAGCATTGTTCGTTCAGCCCTGGCCCGGTGGTTGCACGGAAGTCAGCGGCAATGCGAACCCCAATCATCCCCGCCAGCATTGGGCAACGATTGTTTTTCCTTATGTCAAGAACGGAGGCGTTTTTGACTGTACCAGCTATGCGGGAACAACTTTTACCGCTGCTTATGCCCTGCACAACTGCGGGTCCGGAATCAATTCTCAACGAATCGTTCCTTTTGTGGAGTATGGGTTAAACGAGCCTCTCTTTGCGAGGCAGTCCAATGGTCTGCCGATTGCCACCACCTTGGCGCAGATGCAAGAGTCAGCCAGCATCGGTATCATCGCCGATAACAACTATATTTTCAGTTGGAGCAACTGTATATTGGGTTCGTTAGACACCACCTCCTATCGCCGCTACTGGCCCGAAGGGCGCAATGGATGGGAATTTTATCAAGGTCGACCGCGTCACCAAGGCGGCATGAATTTCATTTATGCGGATGGGCACTCCAAGTGGTCGCGTTCTACCGACGCGCCAGAAACCCGTCCCGACTATGAAAAGGGCTACTATGCTGTGTTGATGACCGATGATAAATATACCACTCGCGCCGCTTGCGAAGCAGGACGCTAAGTCAGGGAGAAAGGGATGACCAAAAAAGAGGTTTCTGCGCCGGTCGTGATCGGGATTGTGGTGGCAGTGGTTTTGATTGCAGCCTTCTTGCTCTACCGGAACTTCACGAGTGGAGGCGTTCAGGGCGACGGTCGGGCAGGTGAAACACAAGCCTTTCCCGGCGCGCCGCCCCCAGGCAGCGGTTCAGGACAATAAGTATGTCTTCCCGCTTACACCCGAACCATTTGCTTCGCTTTCTCTAATCGCCGGACCACGCGCTCTTTACCCAGCGCGGCGATCATATCGAACAGGCTGGGACCGGTCGCTCTGCCGCTCAGGGCGACTCGTGTCGGATGGATGACATGTCCATTCGGCACGCCCAGCCAAGCGATGACCTCGCGAATCACGCGCTCCGTTTCTTCTGGCGTGAAGTTCTCCAGCGCGTTGAACCGCTGAATCAGCGCGTCCAACATCTGCGAAATATGGGTCTCGCCGAACCATTTCGCGACCGCCTTTTCATCAAACGATTTTGGTTCCTCAAAAAAGAAGCGGGTCAGCTCCGTGATTTCGCCCAACAATCGCAATTTTTCCTGCTCTAAGGGCAGTACCCTCTCTGCATAGGCGCGCGTCTCCGCGTTTAGTTCAGCAGGCAGAACGCCCTCTTTTTGCAGATAGGGCAGGGTCGCAGCCATATATTGCTCAAGGCTCATCTCACGGATATAATGTCCATTCATCCACTTTAATTTGTCATGATGAAATACGGCGGGGCGGTCCAGTATGCGATCCAGCGAGAAGAGCGATAAAATCTCCTCCCGGCTCATAATTTCCCGGTCATCGCCAGGCGACCAACCGCAGAGCGCGAGAAAGTTAAACATCGCGTCTGGCAGGTAGCCTTCGCCAATAAACTCGGTGAACTGAACCGTGCCGTGTCGTTTAGACAGTTTTTGCCCATCCGGTCCCATCAATAGGGGCAGATGAGCGAACTTGGGCGGTTCCCATCCCAGCGCGCGATAAAGCTGGACATGGCGCGGCATACTGGACATCCATTCGTCAGCGCGCATCACGTGCGTGATTTCCATCAGATGGTCATCCACGATATTCGCCAAATGGTAGGTGGGGAAGCCGTCCGACTTAAGCATCACAAAATCGTCGGTCAGCACATTCTTGAATTCCACCTCTTTTTTGTGAACGAGATCATAGTAACTGGTGACGCCCTCCAGCGGCATCGCGAACCGGATCACATACGCTTCGCCGTTCGCTTCCCGCGCCGCTGCCTCCTCTTTGCTCATTCGTCGACACCGACGGTCGTATCCGATGGCGGTTTTCGCCGCTTCCTGCTCTTTGCGCATCTCAGCCAATCGTTCTGACGCGCAAAAGCATTTGTAAGCCTTGCCTTCGTCCACCAGGCGATGAGCCGTCTCCCGGTACAGTTCGGCGCGTTCCGACTGCTTGTAGGGCGAATAGGGACCGCCCACTTCGGGACCCTCGTCCCAGTCCAGCTCCAGCCAGCGCAGCGCCAGCAGGATATCCTCTTCGGAGCCGGGAACGAAACGGTTGCGGTCGGTGTCTTCGATGCGAACAATGAACTTGCCGCCTTGAGCGCGCGCAAAAAGCCAGTTAAACAGCGCGGTGCGGATGTTGCCCACGTGGGGCGAGCCGGTTGGGCTGGGGGCGTATCGTACTCTGACCATTCTCACCTCATTGATTATCGTCTTCTAACTGATGTAATGCCTCGTGATAGACATGCATTAAATGATGCGTCAACTCGCGCAGGGGGCGCGGCAGGCTGCCGGGCGCGGCGCGATGGCTGATCTGCTGGATTGCGCTGAGCGGGTGTTTCTTGCGATGTTTCACGCTTAAAAGCCACTCGGCGGCTTGTGCGGGGGGCAACTCCACTTCGTAGCCGTTGATCTCCAGAAACGCAAGGACGGCGATCAGCGTTGTTTTTAAGTTCCCACTCGCAAAAGGCTTATATTTCAAAAAGCCCATCAAAAAGCGCGCCGCTTGACGGGGCAGATCCATGCTCTGCTTGTAACTGTATTGGTAGAACGAACATTCTTCCAAAGCGTCATAAGCGTAAGTCTGTGGACTGCCTACACATTCCGCATTGATCCAGATCATATCTTGTAGCGACAGATAGCGCAGGGAAGAGGAGATACCCGGCATGGGCTGCAAAGTCGCGGTGTCGCGCAATGCCGGCAACGGGCTGGATGAGCCGCCTGTTTGACGCTGGACCCAAGCGCGCGAAAAGGGTTGGCGATGGATCGTCGAAGCCGATTTCAACGCATCGCTAAACGTCCCATCATTTGGCACATTCTTTGAAACTTTAGATCGCAGCCAGTCGGTAAGCGGTTTGTCATACACCAAACCCAGCAGCGCGTCATAGTCGTTCTCAGTTAATGCCAAGGTGAAGCCGTTCGCGCTTAAACAACCCATCATCAAGAGACATGCGGTCGTTTCATTGCGGTCGGAAAACGGTTTGATCGAGGCAATGGCATGCGCTATCGAAGCAGCGTAATCGACGGCGTCCGCGTGGGGCGGCATTAAGGATGCGGTCACTAAAGCGTTTTGTAGGGCAGCGCGGTTTGCTTTGGGCGGCAGCTGAGTCATCAACTCATTCGCCAGTATCGCGTCTTCGAGCGAAGGGCAGCGATAAGAGGTTTTCTCCGCTCCCCACCGCCATAGGGACTTGGCATAGGGCTGAAGGCTCACTTCCACCTGTGCCAAGTCCATCGCCACCGGCTGCAGTCCGCTCTCCTCATCCTTGACAAAATAGAGGTTGATCAGGTGGTTTTCCATCGCTTCCGGCATCTGTTCCACCGACCGCGCCGCGAGCGCAATCAACTCGCCATACCGCGCGCCCAAACCATTCGACAGCCGGCTGGTTCGCGCCTCTTGAGCCCACTCTGTCAAACGTGTTTTCAGCAGTTCTCTCTCAATGTTTTCGATTTGTGTATCCATACGCTGTTATTCGTCCAAGCCTTGGAAAAGGGGGTCCAATTGATCGGAATATTGGTACTCGACCGCCGCGAACGCGAGTTCAATCGCCACCATCCAAAGCAGGATCACTGCCTCTTGCTCTGGCATTTCCAGCACGCGCGCAAAAAAGTCTTTCACAATCGCCTCGTAGGTATGCGCTTTTTCTTCGCGCATCTCATAGCGAGGCATGCGATTTTCTTCTGCGTTTTCCGCCTGTAAACGCTCCAAAAACTCGCGCACATTGGCGGGAGTCGCGTTTTCCAGGTTCGGTCCAAATTCCGCTTCGACTAATTGCCTAAATTCCGATAATCGCACGAGTCACCTTTCGATTCCATGATGATACCTGAATCGGCGTTCATTCTTCTAATGCTCGCGCGGTCTTACGGGAACCCAGCTGGTGTGCCAGTGAGATCAGCGCGCCCTGAGCAACCACCAGCAACACTGCGCCTGCTCCGCCCATCTGACCGCTGATGGGCAGGGGAGTGGTATAGACTCGGAAATGGTATGCGCCATTCACTTTAGCGATTTCTTCGGTTCGCTCAGGTCCGAACCGCGCAAAGGTTTTGGGCGAGCTCATCGTGAACAACGCCAAACTGACCAATGCGCTGATCAAAATCAACCCGGCAGCGCTCTCGAACCGTGAACGGTTTCTGCCCATGCTGTAAGCCAGCGGCGATAACAAGAGCGCAGTGAGCAAGCCTCCCCACGGCAGAATAGATTTCCATGCAGGCGCAGACTCCGGCGCGCCGGTGATATGAATGTCGAATTCGACGCGCGCAGCATTCGTCGCGCTGAGCGTATCAATCACCCACCGCATGGGATAGGTCCCATTTTTTTTGAATAGGAGCCGCGCGCCATACCGCCCCGCTTGCTTTTCCAAATGCGCGTCGGACGCCACCCACGCCCCGTCGATTTGGGCTTCCGCTTTCACCACCGCGTTCGCCACTTCCGTCACTGGATTGCCCTGCGCGTCGGCATTGCTCAGTTCCAACTGGAATTCCACCATGCCGGGCGGCTGCAACTCGATTCCGCTGGTATCCTCATGCGCCCACGCGCTTACCGCGCAGAATACCATCCCCCATACCATCAATCGCAGGCATTTCATAGCAAAAAGTATACCTGTGATGGAATGACGTAGGGGGACTGCCGAAGATTGGAGGGCGAAGACGCGGGTTAGAACCTTTACCATCGTTCATAACTCATTCTATAGAGAAGTCAATGCACAGCCCAATCATTTTCAATATCGATCAAATCACAGAAGACTGGCTTACTTCTGTCCTTAAGAAGAGCCGCGCCTTGATTCAAGGGGAGGTTGTTCGCTTTGACCTTAGGTCAGGTAAAGGTAACTGGTCACGAAGCGCGCAAATTCGCGTTCAATACAGTGAGAACGCCGAAGGCTCCCTCCCTCAACGCCTATTTCTCAAAATGGTGGATACCGATTTAGGCGAGGGCGAATCGTTTGGGGATTCCGAAGTGACCTACTATTTGCGGGATTATGTGGATGTTAAAAACGCTCCTCTTCTTCGGTGTTATGATGCAGGTTATTGCCCTGAACTTCAACGCTATCATTTGTTATTGGATGATGTCTCAGAAACTCATTGTCCTGCAACTGAGAAGGAACCAACGCTCGAATATGGGATGGCGCTTGCTGAGGCTTTCGCCATTTTGCATGCGCGTTGGTGGGGACCCGAACGATTGGCGGAGGCAGGGGAAACTATGCATTCTGCAAGTCATATCTTGAGATTCGCAGAGATGGCTGAGCCGGGGGTATGTCCCATCCTACAGGGTTTTGGTTCTGAACTCAAGCCTCATTGGGCAGAACGCTTGAAGAGATTTTTCGATCAGCACCCGAAAGCCATGATCCGTCGCGCCGCTGACCCAGAAGGGTTTACGATCATTCATGGAGATGCAGGCTGTTACAATATTATGGTTCCTCGTCATTCTGAGCAGCCCCTCTATCTCATTGACCGGCAGCCCTTCAATTGGAGTTTAACTGTGTGGCTTGGCGTATACGACCTAACCTACGCCCTCGTGCTGGATTGGGATGTAGAGAAACGAAGAGCCTATGAAGAACCGATCCTGCGGAAGTATCATGAAAGCCTATTACGCAACGGGGTAGAAAACTATACGTGGGAACGGCTTTATGACGACTATCGGCTGTGCGTCGCCATGGGGATTTATATTGCCACCGAATATTGTCGCGGCGGAATTAACGAACCACTCACCCATATCTGGCTTCCGATGCTGCAAAGAGCCTTGATCGCTTGTGATGACCACGCGTGTGATGTTTTATGGTAAGCCGAATCCGTATGGTATCGTTCGTTTTCTAATGGTTAGGTAAGAGCCTACGATTGCCATCAATCGTAGGCAGTTCATGGCAAAAAACACGCCTTCCTGGGATGGGAGAATGTGAGACTTCATGATTTTTCGCGTATCACTGTAGAAATTTTGGTCTTTTGCCATTTTACTTGACAATTGCGCTGTCAAATGGTGTATAATAATATGAATGTTGAGAAGGAACATTCATAGGAAGTTCCCTTTCAACACAAGCAATCTTTACCTGAGGATTGCTTTGGGGGGGAATGTAATAATGTTGAGTCGTTTTAGTGAACGGCGACTTTTAGCCGTAATGATGCTCTCGCTGGGGTTGAATATGACGGAACTTCAGGCAAACAGAATCGATATTCTTGAGCCTAAAGCAGGCGAAACGGTTGGCTGGGGGGCTAAAAGACCTGATGTGCGCTTTGATGCAGTCGCGAATCTGTCGCAGCAGGTCGATCGTGTCTTCATTACTGCGGTTTTGACCAATATGATGACTGGCGCGATTGACCGGGTACCCTTGTTTGATGATGGAACACATGGTGATACAAACGCAAACGATAGATCTTTTACGAACACGTTCACAGTAAAAGATGCGGGTGATTTCCAACTGCATTTCAAAATGGAATGGGACATCAACGGGAAACGCTCCACCAAGCATTCTGCCAAACAAATGCTCCACATTGTGCTAATGCCTTATGTGCAAATTTTGGGTAAACGCCCTGGTGTTGTCCCTTCGGTTAGCTCAAGTCATGCTGTAGATGTCGCTGTGCTTACAGGACCACACGGCGAACCACTTAATCCCGTTCCAAAGGACTTCAGGCTGAAAGTTTGGAGTAATCCCGCTGAAAAAGCAGTGAACATTCCAACTGTGATAGAGGCTGAGAACAAGGTCGTTCTTCATTTTGAAAATCCTGGAGAACATGAAATTTTCATTCAAGGCGAAATGCTTCAAGGAGGGATCTGGGTTCCTTCTGAAACAGACACTTTGAAAGTACAATTCAACCAGCCCTCTAGATGGTGGTGGGTCTTCGGCGTGCTTTTAGCATTATCTTATGTTTTTTTTCCTGGCAAACCGTTAAAAGCGTTCAAGATAGTCGTTGACAATAAGGAGTCAAAAACGATAAAGAAAAATGAAACGATTTGTATTTTTAATAAAAACAATGATTGCACACATCATATTGTCACGGTAAAATTGGATAAAGAAGTCATCCTTCAAGTAGATAAGAAAGGCAAACTTTCTTTGAAGGAAGGTGTTCTAAAAAAAATGGTCACTCCAACACCAGTTGAATTGAAGAAGAACGACGAACTGAATGTGAATACAAAGTATCGCTTAAATAATGGTAGTACGCTCAGTATAGAAGAGCCTGGAAATGATTTTAAGGAACAAACCAGTAGATTTTTTCCGAATACTGGTATAAAAATAGTTTTTTTACTTATGGGAGCATGCTTAGCAGGGTACTACGTTTTTTCGAGATACTCAATGGGTGGCTTTTAAGGTCAATTTGGGAGAAAATGAAATGACACAAAATCAAGATTATTCTTTGGATGTGCAATATCAGGAGCAAGGGGAAGTTCGCCCAACTTTGATTGTAGGGTTAGGGGGAAGCGGTGTATACACTGCGCGCCGGTTAAAGCGATTATTGCAGGATCGGTATAAGGTGAAAGGACTTATACGTTTCCTTTACCTTGATACTGACCAAGGGCAGTTTCAAAATGAACCACGTCTGGCTGATGCTGATCCAGAAGAAATTGTCACGATCTCAATCCAACATCCAGAGCAGATAGTGGAGGAATGGAAACGAAAATCTGAACTGCATCCCTACTTAAGCTTTCTTGATAGTCGAGTGGATGTTGGTGTATTGAGAAATGCGGATGGTGCAGCAGGAATCCGTCCAGTTGGGCGTTTTGCTTTTCACGCTTCCTTTGATCATATCTATCCAAGTTTGCGTAATGCGCTACAACAGATTATGCAGGTAGGTGAACAGGTCAAGGCGCTTATGGAGACCGTGCCTTATGAAGTCAAAGTCCTGGGGCATCGACCGCGCATTTATGTACTAACATCTTTATGTGGAGGTACAGGTTCAGGTATTTTCTTCGACGCAACGCTCGTATTGCGCCAAATCTTAGAGTCGCTAAATCTTGATGGAGAGATTGTCGGAGTTTTTTATCTTCCTTCTGTTTTTGATGGCGAAGCTGGCATCTCTCACAATCTGCGTGAGGTTATTCAAGCGAATGCCTACGCAAGCTTGATAGAACTGGAGTATTTCTGCAACCCTAACAATTTGAAAGCTGGTGAGTGGAAAGTTCCTTACCGCATGATTTCGGAAATTGAAATCAAGGAAGCAATCTTCGATGAGCCTTATCTCATAGAGCGAAGTAATTCCGATGCAAAAGTATTGCAAGATAAGCAAGAAGTGTATGAGATGGTCGCAAGAAGTCTTCTCATGGATATTGGCTCTCCTTTGGGCGCGCGCGCGCGCAGCGCTAAGCGCAATTCGCTTGCTGTCATCGATGCGATCCGTTGCCCTGAAACAGATGAGTCTCGGCTGTTTGCGAGCCTTGCGGTAGCCAGCGCCTCTGTTCCTGTCAAAGAGCTGACTGAATACTGCGCATTGAAAGTAATGTGTGACACATTAAACTCAAGGGAAACAGCAGACAAAGAGCAGCATGATCCCTTGGATGTAAGAAATTTTCTTAATAGGAACGGACTTGCTCCAGAAACAATATTAGATGCTCTTAAAAAGGGTCTTATTTCCCGCGATGTCACCATTGATCAAGATAACTTGAAATCATCAGCAGAGAATTTTATTGGATTGCTCGACGACGATGAGCGCGAATCCGATGATGTTCTTAAAAGCAATCAAGTGACAGTGATGGAAAATGCAAAGGAAGCGATAGAGAAGTATTGCAGTAACTTCATAGAAAGTTCTGGACAAGAAAAGCTTGAGGATTCTCTGGAAGCATTAAATCAGCAAGTTGATAAGGCTATACAGGAGATCAATAAAGAATCTCAGAACTATAAGAAAAAGATGGATGGAGTAGAGCAACGTTTGGAGTCCAAGGACTTTTATCTTTTGAAAGGCTGGTCTACGAAGGACAAAAAGAAGAAAAAAGCAGATAGTATCAAGTCCGAACTGACAGATTATAGAGACGCGCGACTGCACAGGAAACTAGCGCAGAAAATTCTTGAAATATACAGCAAAGAGAATTCCTTGGAAGACAATCCTTCTATCAAAGCAATGATTGGAAGCAAAATCAAAAACTTAAAGGCAAAACAAAAGAGTCATGACGATGTTCTTAATAGGCTGCAAGAACGGCTACAAGAGTTTGAAACGCGAATTCCTGGTGGAACAGATTACGCTTTAGAGCAATTGGTATGTTTACAACGACATTTTGCTCGCTTTTACGAGGAACATAAGGCTGCTTTTCGCCGTTGTTTCTCTGAAGTGGAAATTACTGGAACGCAGGAACCTGGCGAGTTGCTTCGTGGAACGCTTAAACGAGTTATCCTCGCAATATCGAAAGAAGTAAGAAGCAAAGCTAATGTGCTTGAGTTTTTGAAGCCACTGGAGGATGAAGCGGAAAATGAGGATAGGGAGTACTTGAAGAGGAAGCTGGACTGTTTAATGCAGATTAGTCAGCCTTTCTGGAGTACAAGTCAACCTCCTGGCGGAATACACTACGAGCAGTTCGTCGCCATTAGCGTGCCTTACTCCAGAGCTAATCAGGGCTTGCGGAGCGATGAGCAGATTAGGGACTTGGACAGAATGGTAGAAGGTCTTGTTAAGAACGCGGGTGTTCAACTTGAACGGGTAAAAGATGGTTATCCGTTTGCTCTGACCGTAATGAGACGCACTTATGGCGCTCGCGCCTACTATTTGCGAAGTATTCAGCAGATGGAGCATAGCTACCTCAGGCGCTCAGAACATGAGCAAGTGAGAGTTCATTTGCATCTGGACTCACGTTTTGCTGACCTTCCATTGTTAACGCCATCGATATTTGGCGAGATTTATTGGGTTTTGGCATTAGCTTTCGGATATATTGCAGAAGTTAACGGGCACTATTACTTCGGGATTGAAAAAATCGCTGATCAACGTTTACTTGTACCACTTTATCGTTCCCAGCGTAAGGTGCGCGCCAGTTTATCAGAGGAGTTGCTTAAGGCTTTCGAAGGCATTTACATAACGCCAGATGAGCAGCACCGACTGGGTACGACTTACGATCAAGCCAGAGAAAGGTTTATGCGCCAGCGAATCTTTGTGGACCAGGTTCATGATGCTTTTCGTACCATAGAACAAGCCATCGGTCATGAAAAAATGACTGCCTTTCTGAGAGAGTATCTTCAACCGCTTCAAGACAAAGCAAATGATGATACTTTGTCAGAAATAGAGCAAAAACGTTATAGAGAAGAGCGCGATGTTCTTAACAACTATTTGAATAGCAAATAGGAGCGTGAATGATGTTCTACCCAACTATGGTTATTGGTATTGGTGACTTAGCTCACAGTACTCTGAACGAGTTTACAGAACTCTTCAAGGCGTTCCAGTCACCAACAAGACATATTACCGCTGTCGGTGTTTATTCCGAAGGTGGATACCAGGAATTGCACGCGCCTAAACTGGATGAAGCGACTAAACTGGAATCGTTATTGGCTCAATGGATGTATGCGACACGCGCGGAACATAACATTGACCGAGCGCGTCAAGGCAAGGTAGAGGTCGGACCACCGAGTGGCTATCTTTTAGAACAAGTGTTGTTAATTGTTGACAGCACTCAACATGAGCAGATGGTTCATGTCGTGAGTGAAATTGAGGAGTTGTGCCGGAGCGCCAATGATTTGGTTCCTGCGCGTCTCCACATATTGATATTACATCCGCACTATAATCAGTCTCTGCCTCCAACCATTCTTCATTGGTGGGCACAACGCAAAAAAACTGATTTTGAACTTCAAAGCGCGCAACTGTGGATCACGCGTTTATTGCGTTCAGATGGCTCGATCTTCACATCCGAAGAGTTACGCCTTACAATGATTTACTCATTGTTATGCGCATTGCATCCTGCCGAATTCGAAGGGGAGCATTGGTTGTATCGAAACATCGCCAGCACTGAAACAGTACCCGGTACGCTTGGCTGTGGATTAGTTGTGTTGCCTTTACATCGGATATTGCGCGCTTTACAAGATAAATTCGTAGCAGATTCTCTTCAGGCATTTTTGAGGGCAGCACGCTCAATTTTTGAACCTCCTAAAGTCGAGGAAGAGACACTATGGAAAACGATTGTGCAGCAGTCTGTTCAAGCTTGGGGACAAGATGGATCTGATCGCATCAAGCTTGGTTCATTTCCGACAGTTACTTGTGAAATGCGTCCACCTGCCATTACGTCACGAGGGGATACTGTCGCTACAATGGAAAACGTGGATGAGTGGGAAAGCAACTTAATATCGGAACGGCTCCCACGCTTAAGTGAGTTGCTGAGCCAGAAAGTAGATGAACAGTTGAGGTTGTATAGAGAGACAATGCGCCAAGCGATACATCATTATCTCAACAACGCACGAGCTGATCTTAGCTCGCTCGTGACTCAATTGGAACTACTGGTTAGCTCAGTCCAACTATGGCAAATTCACAGTCTGCCAAGCAATAAGCCATCTTCAAAACAAAAAGATTCCTTGCGTCGTCAAATTCAACAAATTATCGAGCAACCAACGCAAAAAACGCGATTCGGACGATTAAAACCTCCAAAGATTCCTAAGGACACGCTTACGCAATATACTGAGGCTTTGCGACAATACTATGGTTCGCAAATTCAAGCTGAAGTGACAGAGGGATTTCGCGGATGTTCCAACCAACTATTGACTTTTTTAACAGAGCAGCTGAAAGTTTATAGCGAATTACGTGGGAGGATCGAGCAGGAAATCCGAGAACGAAATGAGCGCGCAGAGTCGTTTAAGGTTCGATCACTTCCGTGGCTGAGACCCTTGGTTTCACATTGGGCGCATTTAGAACCGGTAGCGCAAAAGCTATGGGGACAATGCGATCTTGCGTCGCTGGTTGCCGAGATGATGGACACAGATCAGAACCTCTTGCAAACGCTCCCTTTAGTTATCGAACGACTTCAGCAACAGCTCGCAAGATTAGTAACACCTCGGTACAGAAGGTTTTCTTACTATCTTCAGTCTCTCTATCCCGGTGAAACACATCGCGCTTCGTGGTGTAAGCACCAACTTGATGAATTGCGCTTACAAGCCCAGCGCACATTGTGGTTAACAGAGAAGGTACTTCCGCGTTCTTGGCAAATCACACCCCCCGACGATAGCGGTAGTTCGTTTTTCATGCCCCATGCGCCTGATAAACATTGGCAGAGTGACTCTATGCTGGGACTTTTAGCGACCACAAGTTCTGTTGTATTGGACGATATAGAGGAAAACGGATAGAATTTTAATCTCTTTTGAGGGATTTGTGTTTATACTGGAACTCTCATGCTATTCAATCCCGTATAACTTCTTCATTAACGGGCAGGAGACATGCCCGCGCAACCGAACCTCTACCAGAGGGTCTTGCTATAGATTAGATTGTATTGAGGGCGCCCCGATTGAAGAATGGAGGACGCATGAAGAAGTTTCTTTTTCTCTTTTGGAGTTTGAGTGCAGTCGTTGGGTTATTGCAGGCGGCGCAAGCGCAAACCACGACACCGCATGCAGGGATGCTCCGGTATCCCGATGTCAGCGCGACCCATATCGTGTTTATGTATGCGAATGACCTTTGGGTTGTGCCGCGCGAGGGGGGAACCGCGCTGCCACTGTCCAGCCCGTCCGGACCCGAAGTCTATCCGCAATTCAGTCCCGATGGACAAAGCATCGCCTTTTCCGCCAATTATGACGGCAACCGCGAATTGTATGTGCTGCCTACGCAAGGGGGCGTGCCAATGCGAGTGACCCACCATCCCACTTTTGAGCGCATCACCGGTTGGAGTAAAACCAACCAATTGATCTTCTCAGCGGGGGGATTGTCGGGGCAGAACCGCATGACACAGATTTTCACCGTCTCGCCGCAGGGCGGATTACCGCAAAAACTGCCCGTGCCGTATGGAACTAACGGCGCGCTGAGCGATGATGGCAGATGGCTCGCCTATACCTTGCACTCCACCGATGGCGCGACTTGGAAACGCTACCGGGGCGGCATGGCAACCGATATCTGGCTGTTCGATTTGCAAGACAAGAAAAGCAAAAAAATCACCGACTGGGAAGGTAACGACACCCTGCCGATGTGGTACGGTGATTATATCTATTACCTTTCCGATCAGGGCGAAGGGCATCGGATGAACCTCTGGCGCTTCAACACCAAAAACAACCGCCGCGAGCAGGTCACCCAGTTCAAAGAGTTTGACATTAAATGGCCCAGTATCGGACCCGATGCCATTGTGTTTCAGTATGGCTCCGAACTGCGGCTGCTCGATTTGAAAACGAGCCAGTCCCGCGTGGTCAACGTTTCCATTTCGGGCGACCGCCCACGCCTCCGAACCCAGCGCATCGATGTCGCGCCATTTTTGCAGACCATGAGCCTGTCGCCGACCGGCAAGCGTGTGGCTGCCGGAGCGCGCGGCGATGTGTGGACTGCGCCCGCGAAAGAGGGAACCCCGCGCAATTTGACCCGCACCAGCGGCATCGCGGAGCGCTCGCCTTCTTGGAGTCCGGATGGGCGTTGGATCGCTTTCTTCTCCGACAAAGATGGCGACTATGAACTCTATGTGACCCAGTCGGATGGTATGGGCGAAACCAAGCAACTGACCCGAAACACGGAAATCTTTAAGCAAAATATTTGGTGGGCGCCCAACAGCAAACATTTGTTGTTCAGCGACAAAACCGGCTCTTTCTATCTACACTCCTTCGACACGAACCAAACCGTCTTGATGGACAAAGACCCGTGGGGACTCGCCTTCGCGCCCTCATGGTCCTCCGACAGTCAATGGATCGCCTATACAAAAGGTATGGAAAAATCCCGTGAGACGGCGATCTGGCTCTATAACCTGGAGACCAAAGAGAAGCGCGCTATCACCAGCGGCATGACCAACGAAAACACGCCCACTTTTGACCGTAAGGGCGACTATCTGTATTATGTTTGCAGCCTCTCATTCTCTCCCATGTACGAAGACCTTGGCACCACTTGGATCTATGCGGGGACCGAATTGATTGTGGCAGTTCCGTTGCGCAAAGATGTCAAGTCGCCCTATCTGCCCAAATCGGACGAAGAGACATGGAAAAAAGAGGAGAAGAAGGAGGAAGAAAAGAAGACGATTCTGGATGGCGCGTTTTCTGGGCAGTCTGAACCCGTCGTCGCTATGCAAGAAACAAACCCCTTGCTGGCGATTCAGGCGTCTGACGCGCCGGGCTATTTGAAGGTCGAAATGGCTCAGGTGGATGAAGTATCGGGCGAATGGCGCGCGACCGCTTCCGGCAGTCAAATCCCGGGTGGCAGTTTAACTCTCACCATGCGCTTGAAATTGGAAGCAGGTAATCAAGTGTCTGGCACGATAGAAAGTCCTTTGGGCAGCGCAGATGTGACTGGAACTTTTAATCCGACCAATAAATCCCTGACCTTGAGCGCGTCGGTGTCAGGCGTTGTGGTCACTATCAGCGCGACCATCGCCGATGGCAAAATGAGCGGAACGGGTGAGGTCCAAGGGCTTACGTTCCAGATCAGCGCGGAGCGGGTGGGAGGCGCGCCAAAAGCCGCCACGCAGCCGCCTGCCGAAGGCGCAAAACCGGAAGCGAAACCCGCTGAACAAAAGCCGGAAGAGAAGAAGATCGCTATCGACTTCGAAGGCATCGAGGCGCGCGGTATGATGCTCTCGATCCGGGCAGGGCAGTTCACGCAGTTAGCGGTCAATGACAAAGGACACCTGCTCTTTACGCGATTTCCTGCGCGCGGCAGCACAGAACCGCCTGCGATCAAACTGTTCGATTTGAACGATGAGAAGCGGGAAGAGAAGACAGTGGCTCAAGGCGCGAGCGGATTCGGTTTGTCGGCGGATGGCAAGAAACTGTTGGTCGTTCGCGGCGCAGCGGCTTCTATTCAAGACGCAGCCGCGGGTTCGCAAGGCGAACCTGTCGTGACTACAGGGATGTGGTCAGAAATCGAACCGCGCGAAGAATGGCGTCAGGTTTTTCACGATGCGTGGCGGATTATGCGCGACTACTTCTATGTGGAGAATATGCATGGCGTCAATTGGGAAGCCGTTCGAGCGCAGTATGAAAGAATGCTTCCCGACTGCAACAGCCGCGAAGATCTGACATTTATCATCAGTGAGATGATCTCGGAACTGAACGTGGGGCATGCCTACTATCAGGCAGGCAGCGCGGAACCGGAACCAGGGATTGGGGTCGGCATCTTGGGCTGTGATTTTGAACTGTCGAACGGAGCGTATCGAATCTCCAAAATCTATGAGGGCGGCGCATGGGATGTGGACGCTCGCAATCCGTTGCGCGCTCCCGGAATCGACATTCAAGAGGGCGACTACCTGCTGGCAGTGAATGGGGTTCCATTGGATACGCGCAAAGACCCGTGGGCAGCTTTCATTGGGATGGCGGACCGGGTGGTCACCTTGACGGTCAGCAAAAAGCCGACCAAAGACAGCGATGCGCGCGATGTCTTATTCCGAACTTTGAGCGGTGATTCAAATCTGCGATACCGCGCATGGATCGAGCATAATCGGAAAATAGTTGAAGAGAAGACGGGCGGGCGCGTCGGCTATATCTTCGTGCCGGATACGGGAATTAATGGGCAGAACGATCTGGTCCGTCAGTTCATGGGACAGCGCGGCAAAGACGCGCTCATTATCGACGAGCGATGGAACGGAGGTGGGCAGATCCCCAACCGTTTTGTGGAACTGTTGAACCGACCCGCGACCAGCTATTGGGCGCGGCGCGATGGCAACGACTGGGTGTGGCCGCCCGATGGACATAACGGACCGAAATGTATGTTGATTAACGGTCTGGCTGGGTCTGGCGGCGATGCGTTCCCCTATTTCTTCAAGCAAGCGGGACTGGGCAAGCTGATCGGCACGCGCACCTGGGGCGGATTGGTCGGAATCTCTGGTAATCCCGGCTTGATCGATGGGCATGGAATCACGGTTCCCACCTTCGGCTTCTATGAGAAGGACGGGACTTGGGGAATCGAAGGGTTTGGCGTTGCTCCCGACATCGAGGTGGAAGATGATCCCGCTTTGATGTGGAACGGCGGCGATCCGCAACTGGATGCCGCCATCAACCACATGCTGGAAGAACTGCGTCGCAATCCCTATAACCCGCCCAAACGCCCTGCAGCCCCCGACCGGAGCGGCAGCGGTATTAAGAAAGACGACCGGTAAAACGTGGTCATATTGTCGGGGAAACCCCCTGTGGTTATCCTGAATGATAAGTGGTAGGGGCAGATCTGTGTGTCTGCCCCCGCCTTTCCTGTTTCTTATTTTTGAGCAACCACAGGAGTGTGCTTCTGTAAGGCATTTACAGGTGATATAAAGAGGTGATACAAAAACCATGTCCATGCAAACGCGAAACACAGGACGCCAGGGTGAGGAACTGGCGGAACAATTTTTGATCCAGCAAGGTTACCAAATCTTAGAGCGCAACTGGCAAAAGCGGGGCGGCGAAATCGATATCATCGCTGAAGACAAGGGGATGCTGGTCTTTGTGGAAGTGAAAACCCGGCGGTCCCATGCGATGGGGTACGCGGTGGAAGGCGTTCACAAAGGCAAACAACGGCTCGTTGCCAAGACCGCGCAACTCTACCGGCTGGAAAAGAAGCGCGTGTTAGAGGATTGTCGATTCGATGTAGTTTCCATAGAATGGACACCCACCGGACCGCGCATTGAACTGTTCAAGCATGCCTTCGACGCGCCCGGCGACCTGGCATGGGGGTAGGGATGGAGAGGTTTTACGAGAATGGCGCGCGATGCGGTTCCCCTTGCTTGCAGGGGGAAACTGACAGAGGAGGGCTTGATTTAAAATGGAAGATGAGATCAGGGCTCTTCTTGTTATGTTTGTGCCTTCTCTTCCCAACGCAGGCGCAATATGCGGGCGCGTTCAGTGAGCGTGATTTTGCGGCGCGGGTCTTCGGCTGGAGCGGGCTGAACGGTGTTTCAGGCTATAACCAGACGCCGCAGAACGCGCTGGGGTATCCGCCGCCGCTCGCGACTCCCGCTGTGCCAGACAATACCAAGCTGTTTTCCTTTGGCTGGGGCGGTTATATCGAATTAGGTTTCGACCGCCAGATTCACAACTTGCCCGGCTTTGACTTCATTCTGTTCGGAAATGCTTTCTATGCGGGGGGGAACCCGTGCTTCGCCTTTGTGGAGCCGGGCTATGTAGAGGTAGGCATCGACCGAAATCAGAACGGCATTCCCGATTCAGGCGATGAGTGGTACTTACTGCTACCCCGTTTCCCTGACACGCGCAACGCGCAGGGAATCCCCCAGTTTCCGCTTCCATCGAACTTCTTCGGCAATGTGCCGGTTTGCGCCTCTCCGATAGTAGGTTATGCGGATGTAACACCGGTTTCGAATTTGGGACATCCGTTAATTCCTGATGACCCTTACGAGCCGGGTTTGCAGAACGGCTCTGCAGGGGGCGATCCTTTTGATTTGGATTGGGCTATCGACATGCAAACCGGGTACAGCGTCTCCTTAGAGAAAGCGCATTTCCTCCGAGTACGGCATGCGGGAAACACGGTGATGGGGGTATTGGGACTGTCTTCTACCGAGATCAGCGCAGCGGCGTTGATGCGAATACCGGGCGATGTCGATGGCAACGGCTGCGTGGAGGACAGCGATCTGTTGGCGGTTCTCTTCGCGTTCGGACAGCAGGGAGACCGCCTGTTTGAGGATGTCAACCGCGACGGCGCGGTCGATGATGGGGATTTGCTTTTAACGCTTTTTCACTTCGGCACGGGGTGTTAAACCCAGCGTGATGGGGCAAAGAGAGAGCAAGACAGGTATAATTTATCTGGTACTCCAAAGGAGGAGGAGAGATTAATTATGAAAACTATAGAAGCGATGAATTTAATCAGAGGTCAGTGGCGCGAGGCGTCCTCTGGCGAACGATTTGAGAGTTTGAATCCTGCCGACAACCGGCAGATTGTGGGAACCGCCCCGAAATCGAAGGCGGGTGATGTGGATGAGGCGGTCGCGGCGGCGCGGCAGGCATTTGAAGGATGGCGCAGCCTTTCACGAGTGAAACGCGGGGAGTATATCGATCAATTCGCGCAGCTGATGAAGCGTGACCTGAACGCGCTGTCTGAGTTAGTCACCCATGAGTGCGGTAAACCTTTCAACGAGGGGAAAGCCGATGTCGTGGAAGCGCTGCATATGGCGCAGTATGTGGCGGGCATGGCGCGGATGCCGCACGGCGAAATCATCGACAGTGAGATTGCCGATAAAGATGCCTACATCCTGCGTAAGCCGAAAGGCGTTGTGGGCTGTATCACCCCCTGGAATTTCCCGATTGCGATCCCGCTTTGGGTCGCGCTGCCCTCACTCTTGGAGGGGAATACCGTTATCTTGAAACCCTCAGAAGATACACCCATTTGCGGTCATCGGTTGGCAGAGTTGTTTGTGGAGGCAGGTTTCCCTGCAGGCGTTATCAATGTGGTGCATGGTTTTGGCGAAGATGCGGGCGACCGCCTGGTGCGCCATGAGCAGACCGATGTGATCCTGTTCACGGGGTCCTACGCGGTGGGACACCATATCGAGCAGGTCTGCGCGCAAATGCATAAATTCTGCGCGATTGAGATGGGCGGTAAAAACGCGGTTATTGTGATGGACGACGCTAATTTGGATATCGCGGTGCATGCGGCGACCCTCTCCGCTTTCAAAACCAGCGGTCAGCGCTGTGTGACCTCGAACCGGATCATTATCCACGAAAAATTGGAGCCAGAGTTCACCAAACGCTTTATTGCGGCGGCGCGGGAAGTCAAAATTGGCAACGGCATGACGCCGGATACGTTTATGGGACCGCTGATCAACCGGCAAGGCGTGGAGAAATATCTGATGCATAATCAGAAAGCGCAGGAAGAAGGCGCGGAAATCTTCTTGCCGGGCGGCGAAGTGAAGGAGGGCGATTTGGCGCACGGGCATTTTGTGGCGCCGTTTGTCTATCGCCTGAAACACAGCTCCAGCAGTTATGTGTTGCGTGAGGAAGCATTCAGCCCGCATGTCGCTGTGATCCCGGTGAGCAGTCTGGAAGAAGCGGTGCATGTCTATAATGACACGAAGTACGGACTGTCGATGGCGGTCATCACGGAGGATTATCGCAAGTGGCGCTATGTCCGCGACCATGCCGACTTCGGAGTGGGGTATGTGAATCTGCCCAGCATCGGCGCGGAAGTGCATCTGCCCTTTGGTGGCGTGAAAGGCAGCGGCAACGGACACCCCAGCGCAATGGGCGTGTTTGATGCTGTGACCCACAAAGTCGCGTTCACGGTGAACCATGCCACCGAGATCGTTCTGGCGCAAGGGCTCAGCGTTAAACTGCGTTCGTAATTGGGCATATAACCGACGGTTGACACGGGTTCCTCTTGAAACAAGGGGAACCCGTGTCAACCTGAGCAATGCAATAAGGTCTACTGTTCTTTTATGTGTAGTTTATGTCGATTAAGAAAAGCAAAACTGACCTGTATCGATCATCAAGTACCGAAGGTAGGCAATCTATAGTTGTTGCTAAAAAGTGGTACAACTGTTCAATTAGAGACTATCCAAATACAATGCAGGTGTTCCGATCATCTGTGCAAGTCGCGAATCGTTAGTAAGAAAATAATCGGCGTGATTTAATCTCATTGTTGCCCAGTGAACTGCATCTGGAGTACGTAGCGAAACATGTTGTGCGCGAAGTCTGGCGGCTTCCAAAATGATCTCACGATTGATCAGAGCAAGTGTTAATTCAGACTCAAACAATGCCTCTTCATAGCGGCGTACCAAAGCATCGTTCTTAGCGCGTAAAGGCAATATCAATGTTTCCAGCACCGTGAGTTCACTTGTCATTAATTGTATGCTGTGTTCAGCGGCAGTATCTAATAGTGGTTGTAAGAGCGCGCTGTAGCGAGTATGTCGCTCCACCAAATAGATCAGTATGCTTGCATCTATATAGACTTTTTCTCCGTTAGAGATTTTCAGTGATCCCACGCTTCTCGTTCCTCTTGCAGCAACTGTTCGTACCGTTCCCAACTTTCCACCGCTTGAGGTGTGTCTGAAGGCGGACATTCGCGCATCACTTGAGCCAGGGTTTTCTTTGGCTTGGACGGGAGGGACACGGTTACCTCAACCGTAGCCCCATCAGGCAGGTTGGGATCTTGAATTTCAATGCGGCTACCCGGAAGCACTTGCGCTCTTACCCTTAACATTATCTCCATCTGTCTCACCAACTTCAATAATACCCAATCTCGCTCATTTCAACCCATGCCTCAAAACAGCAGGGTATAATTTATAGCGCAATTGCAATGAGGCATAAAACCATGGCGACAATAAAACCCTTCCGAGCAACCCGGTATTCTCACACTTCGGCGCAGAATGTCGCGCCGCCCTACGATGTGATTTCACCCGATCAGCGCGCCGCCTTGATCCAACGTGGCGAACAGAATATTGTGCAACTCACTTTGCCCGAAGGCGGCGAGGAGCGCTACCAGCGCGCGGCGCGCCAACTGAACGACTGGCTGCAAGCGGGCATTTTGACCACTGACAACGCGCCTGCCATCTATCGTTATACCCAGCGGTTCCTGAACCCTCTGGACGGCTCCACAGCGACCCGTGTGGGCTACTTTGTGCTATTGCATACGGAACCCTACGAGGCGGGCATTGTTCTTCCCCATGAACATACCTTTCCTGGTGTCAAAGAAGATCGTTTCCGGTTAGTGGAAGCCGCGAGAACTCATTTGGAAACCATCTTCGGATTGTATGAACCGTCTTGGGAATTGAACGGCGCGCTGGGAATGGCAGCCTATGAGCGCGTTGCAGAACTGGAGGGAAGCGAACTGCCCGAAGGGCATTACCATTGCCTGGAACGCGCCACGGATCCCGATGCGCTTCAGAAAATCATCGAAGCGTTTCAAACCGCGCGAATCTGGATTGCGGACGGACATCACCGCTACGAAACCGCGCTGCGCTTTGGCATGCAGTACGGTTCCGAAGGTTCACCCGAGCGATTCCTGCCCATTTTGCTGGTTCCTTTGGACGATCCCGGCTTAGTGATTTTGCCCACCCACCGCATGATGCGTCAAGGGCTGTCTGGCGGTCCCGCCGATTGGGATCGCGCGCTGTCTGCACATTTCGAATTTCGTCCTCTCACTGAAAACGAGCGAAGCAGCGTCTTAAATGGGGAATCGGTGGTGTTGTACGCGCAAGGCGGGTATTGGGCGATTCGCCCGCGCAGCTTTGAGCCTGCCGCCAACGAAGAACCTGTCGAGCTGAAGCGTCTTGATTCCTACTGGCTGCATAAGCAAGTTCTTCCTGCGCTGGGATATGATAAACCGGAAATCGACTACACTCGTTCAATGGAAGAGGCAGTCAAGAGCGTTCAAGCAGGGAACCACGGCGCGGCGTTTCTACTCAGTCCGCCCCAACTAAGCGATCTGCAAGCCATTGCGCAGGCAGGCGGAAAGATGCCCCATAAGTCCACCTATTTTCATCCCAAGGTGCTGTCCGGCATGGTGACTTGGCGTATTGAATAAGGCGCATAAATCATGATCACGCGCGATTCGTCCGGGTTCGTTTCGAGGCGGATCGCGATGTGATTTTCAGGTAAGAGTTCAGGCGCGCGCTCCGACCACTCGATCGCTAAGATTCCTTCACCCATCAGTTCTTGCAACCCGATCTCTATCGCTTGATCGCTGTTTTCCAGGCGGTACAAATCGGCATGAAAAAAACGCCCGCCGCCGGGCAGCGCATACTCAAGGATCAAAGCGAAGGAAGGACTGCGCACCGTTTCTTGAATCCCCAGCGCGCGCGCTAAGGCGCGAACGAAAGTGGTTTTGCCCGCGCCCAATTCGCCTGACAAGGCGATCACTTCATTGCCAGTCAGATGGCTTGCCAACGCCTGCGCCAGGCATGCGGTTTCCGATTCGCTGTGTGTTAAAAAGACCTGTGGTTCAGCCGTCATTCTCTTCTTGCAGGCTTTCAATGCGGATTTCCAGCAGGCTGACATCCACATCCAATCGATGTTCCGTAACGAGCTGACGGATACGCCCGTTGGTCATAACGACCAACTGCTCCATCTCTTGGTTCATTCGCTCGATACGGTCCAGCAGTCGCAATACCATGTCCACGCCTGCCAAGTTGACACCCAGTTGTTGGGTCAAGTGTTGGATATGGCGCAATCGTTCCACATCGGCTTCGGAATAGAGCCGCTTCTGACTCCCCAAGCGTTTGGGCTGTACCAATCCCAGTCGTTCGTAAAGGCGCAGGGTCTGGGGATGCAGCCCGCAGAGCCGCGCCGCGACGCCGATCATATAGACAGGTTCTGATGAACTATTTACCGGTCGCTTTTCCACCATAATTGTCGCCTCCTCATTATCGATTCGCTTGAATTTTCTCTAAAAGATCTTTTTCCGCTTCCGTCGGCTTCTTTGGAATGGTGATCTTGGTTCGGACCATCAAATCTCCCACCTTACTGCCCGACTTGGGCAAACCTTTGCCTGCCAGGCGGAATAACATACCCGACTGTGTTCCCGACGGAATCTTCATTTTGACTTCGCCGGTCGGCGTTGGCACGCTGATTTCGCCGCCCAAAATCGCCAGCAGGTAATCTATCTCTGCCTCATAGTAGAGGTCATCGCCCTGACGCTCGTAGATGGAGGGAGTGATGATATGAATGTTGAGATACAGGTTGCCTTTTTTGCCGTTGCTTCCTGCTGTCCCTTCGCCCACTAAACGCAGTCTCTGTCCCTCCGCGACCCCGCGCGGAACATCGACCGTGATTCGCTTCGCTTTCGGAAGAAACCCTCGTCCTTTGCATTGATCGCAAGGCGCGGGAATCGTGCCTCTGCCTTCGCAGCGGTCACAAGCGATGTTCACGTTGATCATCGCTAAGCGTCCGCGTCCGGTTCCGCCGCAATCGGGACAGACCGTGGTTGTGTTGGTTAGCGCGCCTTGCCCTTTGCACTTAGAGCATGGCTCTTCGGTGTTCAGAATCAGCGTTTTTGTGGTCCCATTTAACGCCTCTTCCAGCGTGATATTCAAGGTCTGTTCAATATCTCTGGGGGGCGTGTTGGGGGTTCCACCGCCACCCCCAAAACCAGAACCGCGCAGTAGGTTTTCGATGAATTCCGCGAAATTTCCAAAGCCGAACGGCGCATCAAAGCCGCCCGAAGCGTTCTCGCCATACTGCTCGCGCATGCGCTGGTAATTCTGCCATTGATCGCCATAGCGATTGTACGCCGCGCGTTTGTCTGGGTCGCTCAGGACCTCATAAGCCTCGTTAATGTCCTTGAACTTGGCTTCTGCCTGCTTGTCATTCGGGTTGACATCGGGGTGATATTGACGCGCCAGCTTGCGGTACGCGGCTTTAATCTCTTTCTCAGTCGCGCTTCGGCTGACTCCCAATAATTTGTAATAGTCTTTGTAGCCAGACATGTCTCATCACCCCTCAATGTCTCTTTGTTTCTAATATTGTTTGTGATTGGACCCCTTGCGTGAGGTTCCCCCTGAAAGCAAGGGGAACCGGGAGTGGAGTTTCTTAAGACTCGCGATATTCCGCATCGATTACATCATCATCGCCGCCGCGCGCGGTTTCACTGGCTGCGCCAGCGGTGGGTGGCTCCTGCTCAGAGGCGCGCTGGTAGAGCTGCTCGGTGATCTTATAGACCGCGCTCTCCAACTCGCTATAGAGGGTATGTACCTGTCCCATATCCTGAGACACAATCGCGCTGCGCAAATCGCGCACCAAGCCCTCGATACGCTCCTTCTCGGCGGCTTCCACCCGGTCGCCAAACTCCTTCAACTGGCGTTCGGTTTCCGTGCAGAGCCGTTCTGCGCGGTTCAGCGTTTCGGCATTTTCGCGGGCGATGCGGTCTTGTTCCGCGTTCGCCTCCGCTTCCGTCACCATGCGCGAAATCTCTTCTTTCGACAGATTGGAAGAACCGCTGATACGGATACTCTGCTCGCGTCCCGTGCCTAAATCCTTGGCGTTGACCTGCAAAATACCGTTCGCATCAAGATCAAATGCCACTTCGACTTGCGGGATACCTGCCGGTGCCGGTGGAATACCCGCCAAATGAAACACGCCCAACAGTTTGTTCTCCCGCGCCATCGCGCGCTCACCCTGCGAAACCCGCACTTCCACCTCGGTTTGCCCGTCGGCAGCAGTGGTGAAGGTTTCCGCTTTGCGTGTCGGGATGGTCGTGTTTCGCGGGATCAGGGGCGTGAAAATTCCGCCTTTGGTCTCAATTCCCAGCGACAGCGGGGTCACATCCAACAACACCACATCTTTGATTTCGCCGCCCAAGACACCTGCCTGGATCGCTGCGCCGACCGCCACGACTTCATCCGGGTTGACGCCCTTATGCGGTTCTTTGCCGGTCAGTTTCTTCACTAATTCCTGAACGGCGGGAATTCGAGTGGAACCGCCCACCAGCACGATCTCATCGATGTCGCTGGGTTTCATCTTCGCGTCTTCCAAAGCGCGGTTGAACGGTCCTTTCAGTCGGTCGATCAAATCAGAGGTCAACTCTTCAAACTTCGCCCGGCTCATCGTCATATCCAGGTGCTTGGGACCACTGGCATCTGCCGTGATGAAGGGTAAGTTGATGTTCGTGGTCGCGACGGTGGAAAGCTCGATTTTTGCGCGCTCTGCCGCTTCGCGCAGCCGCTGTAAAGCTTGCCGGTCCTGGCGCAGGTCGATACCTTGTTCGCGTTTGAATTCATCCGCCAAGAAATCAACGATGCGCTCGTCAAAATTGTCGCCGCCCAGCAGCGAGTCGCCCGAAGTCGACTTCACCTCAAAAACGCCCTCGCCCACTTCCAAAATGGACACATCGAAAGTGCCGCCGCCCAAGTCAAACACTAAAATCGTTTCGTTCGATTTCTTATCCAAGCCATAAGACAGCGCGGCTGCCGTCGGCTCGTTGATAATACGCAATACTTTCAGCCCCGCGATTTCGCCCGCATTCTTGGTAGCGGTGCGTTGGGCATCGTTAAAATAGGCGGGAACGGTAATAACCGCTTGTGAGACCGGTTCGCCCAAATATGCCTCCGCATCGGCTTTCAATTTCTGCAGCACCATCGCCGAAATCTCTTCTGGTCGCAGAGTTTTCTCTAAAGCAGGCACTTCGACCGCGGCATCGCCTCGCGAATCGGCAACGACTTTGTACGGCATGCGCGACCTTTCATCCCCGATCTCGTTGTAGCGTCTTCCGATAAAGCGTTTCACCGAAGCGATCGTGTTTTCCGGGTTGACCACTGCTTGGCGTTTGGCAGGCGCGCCGACTAAGCGCTCGCCCGTTTTTGTGAATCCAACAACCGATGGACACAATCTGCCCCCCTCCGCTGTGGGGATCACGACTGGCTCGCCGCCTTCCAGCACCGCGATGACCGAGTTGGTTGTTCCTAAGTCTATTCCTACTGTTTTTGCCATGTTCTATAACCTCCAATCCAATTGTTTATATCGTTTCCAGCGCGTGGCTCGTTTCTAAAAAGGGATACGCTTAGTCATACGCTCTATGCGCCGGATAAGTTCCTAAAATTTAAGTGGCATTATAATACCATACTTGAGTGTATCTTTGTCAAGTGGTGGCGTGATTTTTCTGATTTGAAGAGGAGAACGGAATGTTTTCTCAAATTCAGACGTACGCGGGTATAATTAACGCGATTATTATTAGGAGAGTTGAGTTCATGAGCAAAATTCGCGTATTGGTGTGGGATGAAAACCCGCCCCACGCCCCCAAAACGCTTTACCCTCACAGTTTGAACGGCGCGATTGCGGAAGGATTATTGGCGTTAGGCGCAGACCATTTAGAGGTCAAAACCGTCAACTTAGATGATCCAGAGCAGGGCTGTTCCGAAGAGGCTCTGAATAACACGGACGTTCTGATTTGGTGGGGACATGCCCGCCATGGCGAAGTGAAAGACGAGGTTGCCCAACGCGTGAAAAATCGCGTCCATGCGCACGGCATGGGCTTCATCTCGCTCCATTCTGGGCATTATTCCAAAACCTTTAAGGCGGTCTTGAATTGTTCCGGCGACCTGAAAGGCGGCTGGCGCGAGCATGAACCGCCGGAGCAAGAGCAGATTCGCGTCTGCGCGCCCCAGCATCCCATCGCGCAGGGCATCGACGATTTCACGCTGGACGGCGAAGAAATGTATGGCGCGCCTTTCGATACGCCTCCCCCTCTCACAGTCGTTTTCCAGTCCTATTTCCCCTTAGGCGGCGAATATTTCCCCAGCGGCATGTGTTGGACAGTGGGCAAAGGCATCGATCCCAATTTCACTTCGGGACCGGGCAAAGGCGCCAATCAAGGCTACGGTGTGGGGCGCGTTTTCTATTTCCGACCGGGACACGAAACCATGCCCACCTACTTTGATGATCGCGTTCGAAAGGTCATCTACAACGCCGTTCTGTGGTGTGGGAAAAAGAGTTGATGAGGTATTGAGGGGGCGGACACTGTTCGCCCCTTAACCTCTTATTAACACCGAAACAGCTACTCTGTAACGAGTAGTAAACAAACGCATCAAACCCAAAGCAAAGGAGGAACTGCAATGAAGCGATTAACATTCTTCGCGCTCGCGCTGACTGTATCTGCCAGCGCATGGTGCGACGGCACGACGGTCTTAGGCGGCGGCGCCGGTAAAGTTCGAGCAACTAACTCATTGGCTGCCATCGGTTCAGGAGAAAACGCCCAGGAGTGGAGCCGACGCGACTTTCAAGATGGTCAAAATTTTGAGGTCTATGGTTACTGGCCCAACTATACGATTTCTAACGCCTCAGTCGATGCGGTGTTTGGCGACTTTTTCACCCCGAACCTACCCGCGACGGTTATCAGCGTAGACTCGTTGGTAAGCGCAGGCTGGCCTGCCACCTTCACCGTTCCGCAATACCTGTTCCGTCAAGGCGGCGCGTACACCAACAACGCGTTGAACGGCAACCATAGTCCCGTCGGACCGGTCTGGATTAAATACGAACTGGGCGACGGCTCTCAGGAATATGACATCAAGCAAGTCAAAGTTTTCCCTTGGGAAATTCGCGACGTGCTGCATAAATCGAGTGCAACGAAGGTTGCTCCTTTTTCTGACACAGGCGCGCCTGCCCAAATCGATGTCTATGTATCGACCACTGACAGCAATCTGAACGCCAGCCCTATCGGTAACGCGGAATGGACATTAGTGGGTTCAGTATCTAAGGCAGGTGGAACGATTTTGGATGTCTGCGCTTGGGATGCTGGAACCAATAACACCTTTGGCGAGACTCCGCAATCCACCATTGCGTTCCTGAGCGGCAATAACCCCCAGGGATTAGCGTTCTACAATGACCCGACCAATGACCTCTGGTATTCGAAAGTGAACGCCAATTGCGCGCGCGCGAAATATGTCGCCTTGGTTTTCCCGATCGGTAACCAGTATGGTCAAGACGCGACTCTCGCTGCCAGCAATCGTACCAGCAGCAGTCTGCGCTACACCAACTACACCGATGTCCGCGTCGTGGCTTGCAAAGATCGCGCGCCTGGCGATGCAAACGGCGACGGTTGCGTCAACGATGCAGACCTACTTATTGTACTGTTCAACTTCGGCAGCAGCAACCAGCAAGCCGATCTGAACGGCGATGGTATCGTCAATGACGTAGACCTGCTACTCGTGTTGTTCAACTTCGGCAGTGGTTGCTAATCATTCAACCGTACCCGTATTAACTACCCCCAAACCGGTTCCCCTTGCTTGCAGGGGGAACCAATGGAGGGTTTTTTTATACATGTTAAAAACAGATGCCTCGGCTTCGCTCGGCATGACAAAGCAGATAGAATCAGCGCATACTGTCTCCCTGAGCGTAGCCGAAGGGTCTGCTTCTCAAACGCTGGTTTCGGCGCAGAAAGAACAAAAGCTCCCTTCTCCTAATTTCCCGCCTTATTCTCTAACATGAGGTATACTCAATCGGCAGGCATGGAAAGCGATGCGTCATCATGAACTTGATTTATCGGTTGGGGAGGCAGAACAAGGCACAATCACCTTATCCGCGCTTTGGCGCGCATTTCGCCGCCATTATCCCTGGTTCTTTCTCAGCGTTCTACTCTCGGGCGCGCTGACCTATCTTTGGGTTTCGCGCGCGGCGCGCGTTTATGAGGGCAGAGCGCGAATTCTTATCGAGAACCCGCTCTCCACAGGAATCACAAACCCCTTTGGCTCCCTTTTTGGCGGTAGTAGTCCCGATATCGCGACCCAAATCGAGGTGTTGCGTTCCCGCGAACTGATCGAGTCGGTACGCGAAAAGTTGGGCTATTCAGAAAATTACCGATTGTTTAGTTTGCGCTACCGGTTTACCCAAGTCAAAGGCTCCAGTGTGGTGGAAGTGGCTGCCCAAGATAATGATCCCGACAAAGCGCGGAAATTAGTGGCAGAACTGGTCAACGAGTATTTTCAGTTTACGCAAGATGTATTCAGCCATAACCCGATGTCGCTCACCAGTAAATTGGAAGAGGATATCGAACAGCAAGAGCAGAAACTGACCACTATCGACCAACAGATGGTGCGGTTCCTGAAAGAAAACGAGATGGTGCTGCCCACAAAAGAGGTGGACAAGGGGATCGATGAGTATGTGAACCTGCTGGCGAGAGTGAATGAACTGCAAGCGGAAGAGCGCGGTCTGACCCGTCAAATCGCCGAACTCCGGTCGCAGCTGCAACTGCAGCCCGACGCCACCACCACCGGCATGACCTTTGGCATGAGCCCCGAAGCGTCCGAACTCAGCAAACAAATCGCCACTTTAGAGATAGAAAAGAGCGGGTTGTTGGAGGAGTTTCAACCCGATCAACCTGAAATTATGGCAGTGCAGCAAAAGATCAATCAGGCGAAGCAGCGGTTGACCACGATTTTGTCTGAACAAGCGCAGGGCGAGTTCGCGCTGTTGAGCAAACAGGAGAGCGTAAACCCTCTGAAACAGGAAGCGCAAAAGCAGATGATGGAGGCGCAAGTGAAACGGCAGGCGAATGAAGGCGTGCGCGCCAGCCTGCAAACCGAGCTGAACCGTCAAACGGCTATGCTCAAGCAATCCCCGCGTATTCTTGCTGAGTTCCAGACCTTAGTGCGACAACAGCAATCCGCGCAAACGGTTTGGGGCGAAAAGATCAGAGCCTACGAGCAGGCGCGGGCGCAGCAACTGGTGGGGCGGGTCAATCCGATTCCGCTGGAGCGCGCCTATGCTTTGGATTATCCCGTCGCGCCAAGACCTGTGTTGATGACCGCCATCGGCTTGATGTTTGGTTCGGTGTTGGGCATCTTTTTGATGCTGTGGCGCGCAGCGAATGATCGGCGTGTGCGCGATTCTTGGAGCGCGGAACAGTGGTTGGGCGCGCCAGTGATTGGCGAACTCACCTCACCCAATCCAGGTCCCGATGCGATCCAGCCATTATTATACGCTTTTCGCGCGCTGGGCGGTGGCGAAGAGTGGCACGAAGTGATGTTGATCCCGATTCAAGCGTCACAGTCGGCACAGAAATGGGCGAACGATCTGTCGGATGCGATCAGCCGGTTGAATGTGCCTGACAGACCTTCCGAAACGGCATTACCCGCTCTCTCTTCAGAAGAAGCGGAACGAAACGGACAACTGAGGGTGAGCCTTGCGCCTGTGGTTATGAACGCTCTGGAGGTAAGCCGGTTGATGAAAGCAGAACGATTTGTGCTGGTGGTGCCGGTTGGACTGCGCCTGACAGAGATACAACTCTCCAGCGCGCGCTGGCTGCTGCCCCGGCTGTTGGGCGTGTTGCTGGTTCATCCCCATCGGGAGGAAAAAGCATGAGAGAGGGCATATTCCGAGGGTTGATTCTCGTCTTTCTATTATTGTGTGGACTGAAAGCGCTGTTCGCTCAAGAGACGCTTTACACCATCGATACGCAGGATGTGTTGTCGGTGGTGGTCGCGCGGCATGAAACGTTGGCAGGCGAATATGAAGTGCCGCCTAACGGACGAGTGGTTTTTCATGGCGCGGGCGAAATCGAGGTTCGCGGGCTGACGCTGGAGCAGATTGCGGAACGGTTGGCTGAGCGGTTGAAAGCGCGCTTGAAAAATCCCGATGTGACCGTCTCTTTGAAGAAAGCCCGACCGCTGCTGGTGTTTGTCGAGGGCAAAGTAAACAAACCCGGCGCGTATCCGATTTTACCGGGATGGCGGGTTTTTGAGGCGATTTCAACCGCTGAAGGCTTGAGTGTACCGCCAGAACGCGCACATGCGCTTTTGATTCGAGGTTCCGAAACGACCCCGCTCGATTTGGCAAGTATTTATCACCGGGGCGATCCCAAAGCGAACTTGATGCTCAAACCCGGCGACAAAATCAGTGTGCAGGAGCATGAAACGATTCGCGTTTTTGTGAGCGGATTGGTGGAAAAGCCCTCCCCCTATGATATCGATACGGGCAGGGGAGCTGTAGAGGCGTTGACCGCCGCGGGCGGCGCAAAACCGGAAGCCGCTTTGAGCCGCGCTGTGATTATGCGGCGCGACCAGGTGATCCCGGTCGACCTGCACCGCGCTGTCGTCATGGGCGATCCCAGCGCGAATATACCGCTGCAAGCCAATGATACTTTAGTCGTGCCGCTGAACCAGCAGCGATGTGTTGTGTTGGGGCAGGTGAACAAGCCAATCTACATTCCGCTTCCCGATGGGAAACCCTTCACGCTTTCCGATGCCTATGCGATGGCGAGCGGCGGGACAAAACGCGCCATCACCTCCAAAGTGAACCTTTATCGTTTGAAGGAAAACCAAGTCGAGCGCAGGGAGGTCCCCTTCCTCAACTTTTTGACTAAAGGCGACCCTACAGCGAACCCTGTGATTCAGGATGGCGATGTTATCGTATTCTCTGAGACGCGGCTCACTTTCGACCAGGTGCTTGGCTTAATTTCACCCATCGTGCTTCTGAAAAGCGCGGGATTTATTGATTGAGTGAACCCACATTTTATGAGCAAAACAACCTTATTACAGAAAATACAAGACCGCTCCGCGATTGTTGGAGTGGTGGGATTGGGCTATGTCGGTCTGCCATTCGCTGTAGAAAAAGCGAAGGTCGGCTATCGTGTTTTGGGCATTGAGCAAAATCCTGCGCGCGCCGAAAAGATCAACCGGGGCGAAAACTATATTCAGGATGTGGACGATACAGAACTAAGACGCATCGTTTCGGAGGGACGACTCCAAGCCTTTACCGATTTTGAGCGCGCGTCTGATATGGATGTGATCGTTATCTGTGTACCGACCCCGCTCACGCGCAACTTGACGCCTGATATGCGTTATGTGGAGCGTGTGACAAGGGAACTGGCGCCCCGGCTTCGAGTCGGGCAGCTGATCAGTTTGGAATCGACCACCTATCCCGGAACGACCGAAGAGTTGATGCTCCCCATTTTGCAGGAGTCGGGCTTGCGTGTGGAGCGCGATTTCTTCTTGGCGCATTCTCCCGAACGAGTGGACCCCGGCAACCAGCGTTACACAACGCGCAATACCAGTAAAATTGTGGGCGGAGTCGGTCCCGAATCGCTGGAGGCTGCGACCCATTTCTATTCCCAGACCATTGAGCATGTCGTTCCGGTCTCCAGCGCGAAAGCGGCGGAACTGGTCAAGGTGTTTGAAAATACTTTCCGCGCGGTCAATATCGCGTTGGTCAATGAACTGACGCTGCTGTGCGACCGAATGGACCTCAATGTGTGGGAGGTGTTGGATGCTGCCTTCACGAAACCGTTCGGCATCATGCCTTTCTACCCTGGTCCGGGCGTAGGGGGACATTGCATCCCCATCGATCCACATTATTTGGAATGGAAAGCGAAAGAACTGAACTTCAATACCCATTTTATCGCGCTGGCGGGCGAAATCAATCGTCGAATGCCGGAATTTGTAGTGGAGAAGGCGCAGCGCGTGTTGAATGAGGCGGGTATCGCGCTGTCCAAAGCGAAGGTGCTGCTATTGGGCATCGCCTATAAGAAAGACTTGAACGATTACCGAGAATCGCCCGCCTCCGAGGTTTGGACGCTCTTAGAATCGGCAGGTGCGCAGGTCGCTTATCACGATTCCTATGTGCCGGTATGCCATCTGTTGGAACAGTCCCGTGAAAGCGCGCCATTGACGCCGGAAACCTTGGCGAACCAAGACTTAGTGATCATCACCACCGATCACTCCGATATCGATTATGATTGGGTCACCCAGCATTCGAAGCGCGTGCTTGATACGCGCAACGCCACCCGCCAAGTCACAACAAATCTCGAGAGGGTAACACTCTTATGAAAATCGCGCTGATAGGAGCCGGACACTGGGGGCAAAATCTTGCCCGAACGCTTCATCAATTGGGCGCGCTGGAGGCAGTTGCCGAAGAGGATGAAAATCGGCGATTGGCATTATCTGAGCAATACCCCAGTGTTGTGTTTCACCAGCAATACGCGCCCATTTTAGAAAGCCGGGTTCCAGCAGTGGCGATTGCGACGCCTGCTCCCACCCATTTCCAAATCGCGATGGAGGCGTTGGACGCGGGGAAGGACGTTTTTGTGGAAAAGCCCATGACCCTGCGTGTCAGCGAAGCGCGCGCCTTAGTAGAACGCGCTCGCGCGATGGACGCGATTCTGATGGTGGGACATCTGCTGTTGTACCAGCCAGCAGTGCAGAAAGTGAAGGAGTATGTTGGGAGCGGCGCGATTGGTCAGCTCTACAGCATCCATCAAGAGCGGTTGAACTTTGGGCGGGCGCGTTCGGTGGAGAATGCGCTCTGGAGCCTGGGAATTCATGATGTGGCGGTCGCGCTCTATTTAGCGGGCGAGTCGCCGGTAGAGGTCTCGATGGCTGCGCAAGCATGTGTGAATCCTGGTATCGAGGATGATGTCCATCTGCATATGCGTTTTCCCAACGGCGCGCAAGCGCACCTGCACACCTCTTGGCTTTGGCATGAAAAGCGGCGGCGAACAACGCTCATCGGCGAATACGGCATGGTGATCTATGACGAGAATACCCAAACCGTCACGCTCCATCGCAAGTCGATCTCTTCTGCGCTCCACCATTACGACGAAGGGCAGGAAGTCTTGTTTGAAGGGGCATCGGAGCCTTTGACTTTGGAGTTGGAACATTTTCTGTATTGTGTCAAAACACGCGAGAAACCACTCTCCGATGGAGAGAGCGCGATTGCTGCGCTGTCTGTTTTAGAGCAAGTCAGCCCCATCGAAGGAGAGGACACATGAGCTATTTTGCGCATGAGTCGGCTTACGTGGATGAGGGCGCGATCATTGGCAACGGCACGAAGATTTGGCATTTTTGCCACATCAGCAGCGGCAGCGAAATCGGCGAGCAGTGTTCGTTGGGACAGAATGTCTTTGTTGCGCGTCAGGTCAAAATTGGCAACGGCGTCAAAATTCAGAACAATGTGTCGGTTTACGAGGGGGTCGTTCTGGAGGATTATGTATTTTGCGGTCCCAGCATGGTCTTCACCAATGTCAAAATTCCTCGTTCCGCATTTCCACGCAACACCAGCGATGATTACTTAGAGACCCGGGTCAAAATTGGCGCGAGCATCGGCGCGAATGCTACCATCGTCTGTGGAGTCACCGTCGGCGAATGGGCATTTATTGGCGCGGGCGCGGTGGTGACGAAAGATGTGCCTGCCTATGCGCTGATGGTGGGTGTGCCTGCGCGTCAGATCGGTTGGGCGTGCCAGTGCGGTCAGCCGTTACCGCCCGTTGAGGAGCAGGCAACAAAGTGCCTCCAGTGTGGACGCGCATACCGCCAGCAAGGGCTTTCCCTCGAACCGCAGTTTTGATTCACAAAGATGAAAAGAAGAGTTGGATCGCAAGAGCCAGAAGATACCTTGACACTGAAGGAACCTGTTTCAATTCCGCCTGTGGATGAAACGCTTCCGACCCTCTTCAGTGAGTTAAGCAACAAGGGAACCTATACTGGGATAAAGCCTTGCAACCTTGATCCTTTTGCTCCTGAGCTTTATTACAAACATCCGAGTGGGGAGATTTGGTTGGGCGATTCCGTCGCCTGGCTTCGCTCATTGGACGAAGAATCGGTCGATTTGATCATAGCGGATCCTCCTTACAATATTAGAAAAGCAGAATGGGATACTTTTGAGTCGCAAGAGCAGTATGTAGAGTGGTCGTTGCAATGGATTGAACAGGCAGCGCGTCTATTGAAACCGCATGGAACCCTTTATATCTGTGGATTTTCCGAAATTCTTGCCGATATTAAATTGCCTGCTTCACGATTCTTCGCGGGGTGCCGCTGGTTAGTCTGGCATTACAAAAACAAAGCCAACTTAGGGTCGGATTGGGGGCGTTCTCATGAAAGCATTCTTCATTTCAGAAAAAACCGGAATTTCACCTTCAACATAGACAATGTTCGGGTTGCTTATGGTAGCCATACGCTAAAATACCCCGAGCATCCTCAGGCTGCTACGAGCCAATATGGGAAGGGGAATGGCAGCAGAAAAGATCGCCTATGGCAGCCACATCCACGGGGCGCAAAACCAAGAGATGTCATCGAAATCCCAACGACTTGTAACGGTATGCAGGAAAAGACGCCGCACCCAACGCAAAAACCAGAAGAGTTGTTTAGGAAGCTGATTTTGGCATCCTCCAACGAAGGCGATTTAATTATCGATCCATTTTTAGGTTCTGGCACAACCGCTGTGGCAGCGCAGCAGCTTAAACGCCAATGGAAGGGTTGCGATATATCCTCTGAGTATTGCTGCTGGGCTGCGCAAAGAATAGAGACAGTGCCGGAATGGAGTATTGAGAAGTGGATAAGGCGCGATTTCGAGAATGCGGAACGAAGGAAGTCTATCCGATGAATGATAATGCGCTCCTCGATTTACAAGCAAGTGTACAGGACAAAACTGCCTTTCGCTCTCTCAACGATTATGCAGACCTTTGCCAGACATTTCTCGATTTTGTAAATGAGACAAAGCTCACAAGAGTCGTTTCGCCCTCCCATAACCATTACATTTTCTACCAGTATGATGATACCTATAATTATCAAATCACCCGCCCTCTAAATACCCATTTGCTGATCGAGGCTGTTGATGATTTCAGCAAGTCTTTCACGCGCTTTATATCGTTTCTTGCTGATTTGAAGAAACACAAAGCGCAGTTAGTGGACAACAAGGTAAGTGAAGATTATCTAAAATCGCGAGAAATAGACAAAGTGGTTTACACGATGCAACAGGCAATTGGCTGTATCGGCGATTCGTTTAGAATTCCTAATCAGTCGCGAAAGATAATTGGGCAGTTATTTGAAACGCTGATCAAACTTATTATCCAAGAAGTAGGTCTTATATGTGAGCAACGCGCGGTCCGCGTGCCTATTCCGGGTCACGCTGATCATGAATTAACATACGAATTAGACCTTGTGATTTCACATAGTCACGCCGTGATAACAAAGGAAACCATTCTGCATCCGGCAGAAATCATCGGTTCAGTGAAGACAACCAGTAAAGACCGTATAGATAAGATTTTTTTGGACAAATACCTGCTTTCAAAATTGCTGGGTAGACCTGTACCCGTGGTTGCCATCTTTCTACATGATGTTCAGCGAGCGCAGAGAGGAAACAGTATCTTCAGTGTTCAATCTACATTCAACACGAACCGTTTTTTAGGATATACCTATGCATTGACTCGCTTGGACGGGGTCTATTATGTTGATCCACGCCCGGAAATGACAGTTCATGAGCGTCTCAAGGAGCAGATAAAAGATTTTCAAACGTTTCTGACGCGTGATCTATGGATATTACCCAACCAGATAGAGTAGGGACAACTCTGCAAGGGCTTTCCCTCGAACCGCAGTTCTAAGGGTGGCACTTATCGGGTATCCTCTAAGATATGATATGGAGAGGGTGCTTATCGATTTGCCTTATTTTTACGCTCGTTATCGCTTCTTTTTGCCAATCCAGCACGGCGGCTGCCTCCATGGCTTTGACCCGGCGGCTGGGATTAGAGGGCAGAGTTCTCTGGATCGATGGAACTGCCAACCTGCGCTGGATCATCGATGTTGAAAAAGTCCGGGATTTCGTCCGAAAGAGCAAAGAGGCGGGAATCAATCTGTTCGTTTTAGATGTGAAACCGATCAGCGGGCATACGCTCTATCCCAGCCGAATCGCGCCCAAATTGCGCGAATGGCGCGGCACCACCATACCCGAAGACCTGGATATTCTGCAGATGTTCTTGGACGAGGCGCATCTGGTCGGCATCCCCACCCACGTCGCGATCAATGTGCTGTCCGAAGGTCATAAGATGTTCCATGCCGGTCCCGCGTATGAGAACCCCGAATGGCAGTCGGTTGTATTTTCGAACAAGCGTTCGCTCATTCTGCCGAGCGGCGCGCGTTTTGAACTGAATCGTTTTGATAACACGCCGCCACCCAACGGAATCGCCGCCTATCGCCGGAGCAACGCGCCCCTGCCTCCTGAAGGACGCAGTTATGCCTATGCGACCCTTAGCGAGGATTTGCGCGTCTTGAGCCTTATCGACTCCGCGCTCGTTTCAGAACCCATCGCGCCGGTCAATGGGGAATGGATATTAGTGGCGGAAGGCGCAGCAGCGCATGAATTCGAAAAATTGGCGGAGCTGGGAACCCGGCTGCGTCTCGAATCGCTGCCAGAACTTCAAAAACTTGCCGACTCAGATACCGAAGGAGTCGCGCTCTTTGTGAACCCGCTCCATCCCGAAGTGCGCCAGCGTGTGATGGGCGTTGTACGGGAAATTTGCGAGAACTATCCTATCGATGGCTTTGTGCTGGACCGCATGCGCTGGGCGAATGTCTATGTCGACTTTTCGGATATGACTCGCGCTGCCTTCGAGTCGCGTTATGGTCGCGTGAACAACTGGCCGCAAGACATTCTGCTGATTCCCGACTTACCGCGCGAGCCTTTTACGCGCGGTTCGCGTTTTGGGCAATGGGCACAGTTCCGGGCAGAGATTATCCGCGACTATGTGACCGAAATCCGCCGTACCATCAACTCTGTTCGTCCCATGCCGCTCAGCGCATACGTGGGCAGCTGGTTCCCCATCTACTATGAATTGGGCGTGAACTGGGGCAGCGACGCGCTGGAGCGTCCTTATGGTTTTGTAGACCCGACTTACCGCTTCAGTTCCTATCTGGATAATATGGATTTCCTGATGCCCGGCTGTTATTACAATGTGCCGTTCATGAATGAGGCAGCCGTCAATGATACCGATGAAGTGCGCACTGTGGAGGGCATGACGCGCCGGTGCATGGATTGGACAGCAGGCAGCACCTTTGTTTACTCTGGCATCTATGCTCAGGATTACCGCAATGACCCTTCGGGTTTCGAGCGCGCCATTCGCGCCGCGCGTCTCAATTCGCATGGCGTGATGATCTTTGACTCCTCGCATATCGTTGAATGGGACTGGTGGGGAACAATTCGCAACGGCTTGGGCGCGTCGACCGCCGATAAATCGGTCTCGGCTCCGCATGAGTATCCTTCACTGCTCAACAGCCTGCGTCCGGTTGCGGAATAGATTTTTGATACTCCTTCGGAAAGGGGAGCCGTTTGGGAACGTTCGTCATTCTCTTGCTTGCGCATGTCATAATAGAAAGTGCCGATGAGCCATCCCAACCCAACGCCCGATCCGACTGTTTCTGAGCCTGCTGAGCGGCGCAGCCGTCTTTTTGGCGAAACCTTTCGCGCGATGGAGTACCCGCTGTTCCGGCGTTTTTGGCTGGGAGCATTCCTCTCTTTCACTGGCAGTTGGGTGCAGATGGTGGCGCATGGCTGGCTGGTGTATGACCTGACCCGCTCGGAACTCTGGCTGGGTGTCACCAGTTTCGTGGGAACCATGCCCATGCTGATTTTGGGGCTGTTTGGGGGCGCGATTGCCGACCGCTTCAACCGCAAGAAAATCCTGTATTGCACCCAGAGTATGTTCGCGCTGTCTGCGCTCACGCTCGCGACCTTGACGCTGACGAACCACATCAATATCTATGTGATTCTTGTCCTCTCCTTTATCAATGGCATTGTCGGCATTGTGGATATGCCAACGCGATTGTCGATGGTATCGGAGTTGGTTCCCAAAAAGGACCTGGCGAACGGGATCGCCTTAAACGCCGCTTCATTTCAAACTGCGCGCATTTTCGGTCCCGCGTTGGGGGGGATGTTGTTGGAGTGGGTAGGTCCCGGTTATTGCTTTCTGATTAACGGGTTCAGCTATCTCGCGATTTTGCTTGCGCTCGCGTCGATTCCGTTGCAGCCCTCCGTCTCTCACAAAACGTCTGCGTCCTTTGTTGAAGGGCTTTTGGAAGGCGCGCGCTATGTGCGTTCACAGCCCGGCTTGCTTGCGTTGGTCTGCAATATCTCAGTGCTGAGTTTGTTCGGTCTGTCCTATCTGACACTGATGCCCGCCATTGCAGATAAGGTATTGGGGGTGGGGAAAGCGGGTCTTGGGCAGCTTTACACCTTTGCAGGCATTGGCAGCTTGTGCGGTCTGTTGATTATGGCGCGCCTGTCGCAAACGAATCACCGGGGCAAGTTGATCCTGTTCGCGGCGAATGGGTTTGCCTGGACTTTGTTTGCGTTCTCTTTTGTTCAAGAGGTCTGGATCGCCAAAGGGTTGCTGATGGTGGCGGGCATGTTCGGTGTGATGCAGATGGCATCCACCAACACCGCGCTGCAAACCCTTGCGCCGGATCATTTGCGGGGGCGGGTTCTATCGCTGCATACTTGGTCTATTAACGCGCCCGCGCCCTTCGCCGCGCTGTTGGCGGGCAACCTCGCGCAATGGTATGGTCCGCCGATTTCCATCCGAGTGGGAGCCAGTGTCTGCGCGCTCATGGCGCTCGGCTTGCTGCTCTTTGTTCCCGCGGTTCGGCGGGTGAAGTGACTAAGTTGGGGCAGTCTCACCGCGCCGCCGCGACATATAGATAATCGGCTAAGGATCGGCTGACCACCATCGGTTCTATAAGCGAGTATTATGAAAAAAAATATTAAATAAAAAATTTTGCGTGATCAAATTATATTTATGTTTCAAAAAAACACTTAATGAATAATGTGAAGAAAAAATAAGTGTTTACTGATAATATACTAAGCCATAGAAATAAAAAGACAGGTGGTAAGTACTTTGAAGGCAGACGCATGGATATTTGATGAGTTCTATCACGAAATGACAATTTTTGAATACTCCTTATCATTCCACACAGTCGATTGGTTTTCGGTGCAGGTGTGCCTGTGGTTTTCGTTGCAGGAATACGTGGTACCCACTCAATAGGAACCCAATTGCAAAGAGTTTTTGACTGTAGAAGCAATCTATCCCGACAAACATGCCATTGTTCAATCCTGTCTGCTGCCATCTGAGCCGTCTTAAAACTAACCCAAGAAACTATGGAACCGCCGAGAGCAAGCAACAAAGCAATAGCAGCTATCGCAAGTGCAATGAAACTAGAAATTTCTTCAGCTTGCAAAGTCTCCACTGTCTCTCGATTCACCTCAAAGTACCTCAAGAGAGCTGAGAGTAGTATCGCTTCACCAGCAATCCCAAACGACGTATAGGATAGGGCCCAATTTATACGACAAAATCTCAAATGATGCTCTCTGTCTATTTCTGTGCGAATATCTTTCCATACCTGATATTCGTCAGAGTTAGGGTAATCGAAAGAAATAGTAGTCAGAGGTACCTTGACTTGCTCTGATTCTGTTTCTCGAGAACTTAGAATCTGGTCTACATCTTCCCGGTCTTTACACGTCTTGGCGTCGTATCCATATGCAGAGTATCTACCTTGTCCTTCACTCTTTTTACCTTTCCCTATACCCACAAGAAAAGATTTAATTTTCTTAAAGACGGTACGTTCCATATTGATCTTGACCTCTTTTGATGGCTCATTGTATTGATACCTCAATGGTTCTCCTCGTCTTTTCTGTTTCCTGCTTCAATTGTTCTCAAGTCTGTTCGTACGCCACGGGACTGAGATAATGTAATGCAGAATGCGGACGCTCCCGGTTGTAGTAGCCCTCCAGATAGTCCATTACCGCCGCACACTCCGCGTCAAATAGAGAAGCACAGGTCTCGTATTAATCTGCCTTCAGTGTCGCAAAGAAACTCTCCATCAACGTATTGTCATACACACAGCCCACTCCACTCATGCTCGCCTGCATCCCGTAGGTCTCCAAGCGCGCTTGATAGACCGCACTGGCATACGGACTGCCCCGATCACTGTGATGCAAGAGCGCTTGCTGAGCCGTGTCCGGCTGCCGATGCCGCCACGCCCTTCGCAAAGCCATTTCAGTTAAACCGGTCGCGCGATCCTTCCCGATGGACCATCCCACCACCCGCCGCGAAAAGACATCCACTATCACCGCCAAATAGAGCCAGCCTTCCGGTGAGCGTAAATAGGTCAAATCACTCACCCACTTTTCGTTCGGACGCTGCGCCACAAAACATCGGTTCAGGCGGTTCGGAGCCACGGGCAGGGCATGCTGGCTGTCGGTGGTTCTGGGACGAAGGAAACGCCGCTTATGGACCGCTACCCACCCCTCCTGACGCATCAACCTCGCCACTCGTTTGCGACTGATCCGATACCCCTGTTGACGTAACAGCGCGTGGACTCGAGGACTGCCTAACCGCTGACGATGATCTTGAAAGAGCGTCCCGATGAGCGCAAGCCACTGCGCATCTGCCTGGGCCCGTCGGGACACGGGCGACCGACACCACGCGTAGTAGCCGCTCACCTGCCCCCGAAAAATCTGACACAAGGCGCGAACCGAATAGGACTCCTGAGCGTGCAACAACTGAATCACTTCGTACTTCATTCGGACGGATGCCCCAGGAGCCAAGCCGCTTTTTTTAGGATGTCGCGCTCCATTTGCAGCCGTTTGTTCTCTTTGCGCAGCCGCAGCAACTCCTCGCGTTCTTCCGGCGTGAGCGCCCCAGGCGCTTGGCGTTGTCGGTGCTGCTTAATCCAGGCGATTAGGGTTTGATAGTTCACGCCCAATCGCTCAGCGGTTTGTTTCTGCGAGTATTCTCCCGACAAGGCGAGTTGAACAGCTTGTCGCTTAAAAACCTCGTCATGCCGGCTGTGTGAGCGACGCGCCCGGTCTGTCTCTTAGAATGGAAGATTCATATGACACCTCCTGAATAGTATAGTCGAAGTGTCCATCGAAGCAAAATTAGTCTAACACTTGACAAAAAACGACAAACTCTGGTACACTCAACGAGCTAACTTAAAGATGTTTTGCAAGAGTGAGAATTGACAAAATGAGACAAACTAAAGTGGTACGAGACGGTGCAAAAGTTTTAGCAAGCTATCCTGTGAATGCGCTCAGTTTGATAGAATTTTTACTACCTGATTGTCAACAACGTGAGAAAATTACCCCAGAGGCACAAGATGCTTATTTTGTTGCCTGGCCACCCAACCTGTTTGCTTTTACGAGCATGTTTTTCCAAATGACAGGAGTTGATTCTTTAGTAACAGAGTTAGGGTATTCTATTCAGCGTCATCAAGAAACATGGGAATATAATAATGATGTGCAGCGAAAGTTCATTGATTGGATTAATAAAAGTATAAATGAATACAATCTATTTGACGATCAAAGAGTGACAACATCTCCTCTGGCGGAAGTGCAATCAGATGTATTGGAGCTTGCAGAGATCCACAATGATCTTGTTAGATCTGCGTACAAACAATGGATGCAAGGCTTTTCAACGTTAGGTTATGAAATTCATGAATCATTCTTGTTTTTCGATGATGAAAGTCAACGTAATTGGATGCTTTCTTATGATAAAACCCCAATACTGATAAAAGAAGCTTGGAAAGCAGTTCGTAACGAAATGGATTCAGCAAGAAAGGGAAATATTTTTGATATTTGGGGGAAACATAAGCACTTGTTTTTCTTTATGTTGTTCTTGCATGCTACTGCTGATCAAATGTGTCGAGGCTGGGGAATTAGATCACAGGAGAGCATGGGAGTAGATGAATTTCCGTTGAATGCAGACATGTTTGCTAGACAGCGCCTTTCATCAGTAGATCAAGAAAAGTATGCTGATTCTGAACAAGGTTTTTTTCACGTTGGTACCATGTCAACTTTTCACCCTGATAGGATAAGAATTCTCCCTAAAAGACACACTCCTCAAGTTGGTGTTTCGTTAAGAGCAAATTCTCTGAATTTGGCTGCAACTCGTTCCTCAGTAAAAGTGAAATGGTGGACTGATGGACACAGTTTAGTTAACTCTTCATCTTACAGTTATAAAGAAAAAAAACTTGTAAAAGATATGTCTTTTCCGATATTATTGTTGCCTTGGCCAATGGTTGTTCATGGTAGGTACTTTAAAGGATCAGAAGTCAAGAAACTACCTAACGTTAAAGAACAGATAGGTAAATTTTATTATGATCCGGAGAAGGACGAAGTAATACGTGGCTTCGAACAAACGTTAAGAGAAGTAATCAAGAGAGCTTCTGAAGAGGCAGGCGTGCCGAGATTGATTGTTATGCCAGAGCTCTCAATGAACGAGCGTGAATTAGGGAATTTTGAACATGTGCTTTTAGACCAAATTGTTGGTTCGGGTGACACTGATCCTAAAAACCGCCAGATAGCATATATTGTTGGGGTCAGAAGAGAAGAGCACATGCACAATGGTACTAATGGCAAGCATGTCAATGAAGTGGTCCTTGGTTATTTGAACAAGGATTCAGAGAATGGTAAGCCTCCACAATTTGAGAGACGACATCAAAGAAAACATCATCGATGGAAACTGGATGGTTGGCAGATACGCAGTTATCAACTCGGAGCTATGCTGCACCCAGAAGTCACCTGGTGGGAAGATACCATAATTGAAAGAAGAGAGGTGAATTTTGTTAATTTTGGTGATGAGTTGACTTTATGCCCATTGGTTTGTGAGGATCTGGCGCGTCAAGATCCTATAGCGGAAGTGATTCGAAGTGTCGGTCCTTCATTGGTAGTATCGATACTTATGGATGGTCCCCAGCTGAAAAGTCGTTGGTCTGCTCGTTACGCTAGCGTACTTGCAGAAGATCCTGGGAGCTCAGTTATCTCACTGACCTCATATGGAATGGTGAAGAGGTATAGGATATCCGATACAAATGTGCCACCTCCAGTGATTGGTTTATGGAGTGATAGAAGCGGTCAAGCGGTGGAGATTGTAATGGACGAAGGTGCTTTAGGTGTTGTTCTAAGTTTAGCCATAGAGAGCCACAATGAGATGACATTAGATGAGAGATTTGAAGAAGTTGGAACCTATACGCTAACACTTGGTGGCATACACTCAATAAAGATATAGTCTCACCGCGCCGTCGCGACATATAGATAATCGGCTAAACTTCGGCTGACCATCATCGGTTCGTTTGCGGTCAAACAGACGATCGTCGCGCAGGGCAGCGCGGAACGCTGTGTAATCCGAAGTGTGATCCCCTGACCATACATCACATGCCCATTTCCCGCCAGTATCACGAATGCGGCATCGCGTCCAAGCCGCTGTTGTTCATGATAGCGCAAGGCGGTATCTGCCATGCCGGTATCCCATAGCACTTGCGCGGCGTAGATGTTTGCGCCTGCCGCTCCCATCGGATGACCGCCCATCAAACTCTCAAACAATCGCTTGTGATCGTTTTGATTCAGGTCCAAGTCGGGAATCCCCATCCGCTCTTCCGCGCTGAGCGCGTTCCAGCCTTCGCGTCCCACCTTGCGAACGATGTCGCGGGGTACATTAAGCCCAATCATGCGCAGCCGCAATTCGCGAACTGCGTCAAAGATCGGTTTATAGAGCGCGTACTCGAACCCCCACTGTGTTTTCCATTGTGCCTGCTCGATGAATTCCTCTTCGCTGAGCCGTCCCAAGGTCCACAAGGCGAGCGGGGCAAGATTCGTTCTGTGGAACATCTCTAAACCCACCGTCACAGGGCGCGGGCGCTTGGCGAGCGCGCGAACCACATCGGCTTGAAATTGGTGATGTTGGGCATCGTCGTGTTGTTCGCCCACCGCGATAAAGGAGAAGGCATCCAGCGCAGCGATCATCTGGTCAAAACGGACCTCGCGTCCCAAACGCAAGTCGAGAAGCGTGCCGGGCATGGCGCGCATCTGCTTTTGGCGCAGCGCGGGAGAACCTATCGGCAATTGATAAGGGGTCGGCTCAACAGCATGATTCCCTTGAAAGCGGGAATCCATAAGAAAATCATATTTTCGGTTCATTTTTAGGCTCATGGTTCTTTTCAATACAGCACAATTTTACCTCTTTTTTCAAACGCCTGTTTTTTGTCAGAGTTCTGTCAAGGTTAAATTGTAAACTCTATCCATCTCAATTCAACGGGAGGCGCGCTTCCTGCGCCCAAGCCAATAAACCATAGGAGGTTGAGAAAAGTGATGAAACAGACAAACTTAACGCGCAAATGGCTTGCCTTCACCATGGCAGCGGTTTTTAGCGTGTTTAATGTGGCAGCGCAAGTGAATAATACCGCGTCGCCTTTTACGCAGACTGAGATAGATACCGAGAACCTGTCCATTGGCGAACCTGAGACGTTGCCAGTTCCGGGCGGCATGGCTTATTCCGAATTAAGAAATATCAGAACTGCAACCCCTCCACCCATGGCGCCAATGGGTCTTCCCCGGATATTCTTCCCGGCGAACCCGATCAAAGGGGAGTATGATCCCAATAAAAGCTCCGAAGGTGAAGCGCAGGAAGATCCCGCGGCATTCAGCTTTGAAACCGCCGCGCCCACACAGTTCCGAAACTGGGATGCTTTCCGACGCAATAACGATGTGAATGGCGATGTTTTCATTCCGCCCGATCCGTCTGTCACCGCAGGGCTCAACCATATTGTGGCGGCGGTAAACGACGATATCCGAATCTATGACAAGAGTGGTGCTCTACTGGTGGCGCAAGATGCGAACACGCTCTTCAACACAACCGATAATCTGTTCAACCCGAAAGTCGTGTATGACCCTTGGCGCGATCGCTACTTGATCCTGTTTATGCGCCGAAACACTAACTCGCTGACCTCCTACTGGTCGTTGGCAGTGTCGCGCACGAACAATCCGACGGGCGATTATTGGATCTACCATTTAAATGCTCGTATGTTCGGCAACTCGAATGGCAGCTACGATACCAATTTTTGGGCAGACAACCCGCAGATCGGTTTCGATGCGAACGCCGTTTACATCAGCGCAGTCATGCTTCCGAACGCTACAGGCAGCGCGCATTGCAAGATGCGTTGCCTGAACAAAGACCACATCTATAATGGGTATGGCGCAGGCTGGTGGGATTATGCCAATCTGACATCGGATGGCTATAATGACTACTATATTGTTCCGGCGCAAATGTGGTCTTATGGCTCACGCACCCTCATTGTCAGCGCGAAACACAATGCGAGCGATAAACTGGCATTGCGATTCCTGACCTGGCTTGGAGACGGTACTTGGACGCAAAAGTGGGCAGAAGGACCCCACCTTACTATCCCTATCACGATAAATGTCAGCAGCTACGCTGTCGCGCCTAACGCGGTGCAGCCCAATGGCGTGCAAGCCTTAAACTCCGTTGATACCCGCTTGCTCTCTGCGACCTTCTATAGCAATAAACTGCACACAGCGCACATGGTTGGATACAACTGGGGCAGCGGCAACCGATGCGCCATCAAATACTACCGCATCGGTATCAGCGGCACTGGCACCACTGCCACCGTCGAGCGTACCAAGATTTTTGGTTCATCAACCCATGACTTCACTTATCCTGCGATTACTCATACCAGCGAACAAGATGTGGTCTTTGTGTTCTCTCGTGTTGGCAGCAGCACCTTTCCCGAGGCGCGTTTCACCGGCTGGAAAAACAATGAAGCGGACATTCAAGCCAGCTCGTTGTTGCAGGCAGGGCAGGCGACATACCTGCGATTGGATAATGACAACAAGAACCGCTGGGGCGAATATAGCGGCGCATCGTTAGACCCGTTCGATCAAAAAACGGTTTGGGTCATTGGTGAGTATGCCCGTACCGGCAACCAATGGGGAACTTGGATATCTGAAGTCAACTACAAACCGATGACCACCATTACCGCGCAAAATGTCAGCGGTGTCATCGGTCAGCTCGTGAGCCTGCAGGCAACCGTTCGCCGAGCAGACAACAACCAGCCCCTATCCGATGCGACCGTGCAGTTCCGTATCAATGGAACGCTCATCAACTCGGATACCACCGACGCGAACGGCTTAGCCGTCATCTTCTACCGGTTACCGGAGACCTTCGGGGTTGGTAACAAAAACCTAACCGCGACGATGCTTGGCGACGGTGATTACAACGGCAGCACCAGCAACGCGACGGTGACGATCAACAAAGGCAACACGACTCTAACCGTGCCTGCCCAGTCAGGTTCGATTGGTCAAACGGTGAACCTGACCACCACTCTTCGCCGTGTGAATGACAACCTAACGTTGAGCGGTAAAGCAATCACCTTCAAAATCGCGGATGTCATCGTGGGGACTGCCAACACGAATGCTTCCGGCGTCGCAACCTTGTCATACGCGCTGCCGTCGACCTTTGGCACGGGCAGCAAAACGCTGCGGGCGGAATTCGCTGGCGATACGCTGTATAACTCGACCGCCACCAACAACACGGTTACGATCAACAAGGCAAATACCAGCGTAACGGTAAATGCGGGCAGTGGAACTATCGGGCATCCGACCATGCTCAGCGCAACTTTGCGCCGAACGACCGATAACGGTCTGATTTCGGGTAGAACCTTAACCTTCAAGCTCAACGGTGTGACGGCTGGCACGGCTGCAACCAACGCTTCGGGCGTCGCCAGCTTCAGTTGGGTTGTGCAAAACGGCAGTTTGGGGAATAATGTTCTCAGCGCAGAGTTCGCCGGAGATGACAGCTACAATGCCAGTAACGGACAGGCTAATTTCCAGCGCATGTCTGAAACGCGAGTGACAATATCAAACGCGCTCGGCTCGGCGGGAACAACCGTGAAACTGCGCGCCACCCTGCGGCTTCATCCCGACGGCGCGATGTTGCCCAACCGCCCTTTGCAGTTCTTTGTGAACAATGTGCTGGTGGGCGGCGCAACGACCAATGCCTCTGGCTTCGCCGAGTTTAACTATCAAATCCCAGCCAACGTTCCGTGCGCTTCTCTGAACCTGCGGGTCAGTTATGCGGGCGAAACCAACATTCATCCAACTTCCAACAACACCGGTACGATGGTGGTTCGTCTTTGGGGCGATGTGAATATCGATGGCGTTGTGGATGACAATGATCTGTTGATGGTGCTGTTTGCCTTCGGACAGGTAGGCGAGGGCTTGTTGGAAGATGTGGATTACAACGGAATGATCGATGACAATGACTTGCTGATCGTGTTGTTCAATTTCGGCGCGTCTTGTAACTAATCTCCCACCTCTGTTTCAATCCTTTCGGGTCAGGCGAAGCCATTGCCTGACCCGTTTTTTTTGTTATGCCATGCCCCTGTACAATGATGCGGTTTTCCCCAGCAATTCTAACGGTATAACACCTATTCCTGTAGACTTAATGGCTTTTCTAACTTGAAAGTGGGATATAATATCTCTGTAAAGGAGGCGTACTCATGAGACGCGAATTCAAACGCAATTTTATTTCTTTCGGGGTCACGTTCGTCTTGAGCGTGTCCGGTTTTGCTTGGCTGATCAGCTCGAATACAATGACTTGGAACCTCTCTGGCACGGGCAACTGGAACACCGCAATCAACTGGACCCCCGCAGAAGTGCCGGATACCGCTGGCGAATCGGCTTTGATTCCAGCGGGTACGGTCAACATGAATATCAGTCCGACTCTCGATGCGCTGACGATGACAGGCGGTACGCTGAACCTGGGCGGCAATACATTGACTTTGATCACTGCAACCAGCAATTTGGGTGGAACCGTCGTCGCGAATACTGGAACCAGCGCGATTGATGGTAGTTTTACCAATGCGTTGGGCGGTAATCTAAACATTCTGAACACGACCAGCTTGCATCTGTTTGGACCTGAAATCACGAATAATGGCACCATTACGATCAACTCAAATAGTGGCGCTTCTATCACCACCCTACTTGTCCGCGCCGATACACTGTTAAATGGGACAGGCAGTCTTTTCATGGCGCGTTCTGGGGGTTCCGCGTCTCTAAGCACGAATCCTGATGTGACTTTGACGAATAGCGCGGGACACACGATTCGCGGCCAAGGCAACTTGAACGCAGCCTTAGTGAATCAAGGCACCGTGCGAGCCAACCTCAGCGGCGGTACCCTCAATCTGATCACGAATAACAAAACGAACACTGGGGTGATGCGAGCCGAAAACAACGGTACCCTGCTGATTTCGAATATCACCGTTCAAAATACGGGCGGTCAAATCATCGCGGATGGGGGGAGTGTGTTGCTCAATGGCACTGTCACGCTGTCCAACGGCACGCTGTCTACGGCGAATGGCGGCGTGATTGCGAATAACAACGGGACCAACACCTTAGTGAACGGGGTCGTCAACGGGACTTTGAATGTGCTGAACACGACCACTCTGGGGATTAGCGGGACCGGCATAACGAACAACGGGACCTTGACGCTGAACTCAAACTTAGGCGGGTCTGTGACCACTCTGCTGTTCAACAACAACGGCACTTTGGGCGGCACGGGAACGGTGATCTTAAATGTTAGCGGCAGCGCTGCCCGAATCAATGGTGACGTTGGCGTGACGGAGGTTATTCACTCGGCAACGCATACGATTCGCGGTCGGGGATTGATCAACGCTCCTTTGCGCAACGCGGGTCTGGTGCAGGCAGATGTGAGTGGCGGTGTGATGTCCTTGACCACTTCCGACAAAACGAACACAGGTACGATGCGCGCGACCAACGGCGGCATCATGGCTTTTTCTGGGATTTCGGTGGATAACACGGGCGGTCAGATGATTGCGGACAACGGGACGCTCCGTCTGAGCGGCACGGTCACTCTGTCCAACGGCACGCTGTCTACGGCGAATGGCGGCGTGATTGCGAATGATAACGGGACCAACACCTTGGTGAACGGGGTCGTCAATGGGACTTTGAATGTGCTGAACACGACCACTCTGGGGATTAGCGGGACCGGCTTAACGAACAACGGGACCTTGACGCTGAACTCAAACTTAGGCGGGTCTGTGACCACTCTGTTGTTCAACAACAACGGCACTTTGGGCGGCACGGGAACGGTGATCTTAAATGTTAACGGCAGCGCTGCCCGAATCAATACGGTTAACAATCAAGTTATCGTCACGCACGGCGCCGATCACACGATCCGCGGGCGCGGTCAGATCAGCGGCGGCTTCATTAATCTGGGTTTGGTACAGGCGGATGTCTCCGGCGGCACGATGGCGATTGTGCCAGGTTCTGTTGGATTTGAGAACCGCAGCACGGTGAAAGTGTTGGCGAACAGCACGATCAGCCTGACCGGCAACTATGCGCAAACCAGCGGATTGACACAAGTGAACGGGGCATTTATTGTCTCCGGCGGCGTGTTTAGTTTGCAGGGTGGGGTTCTGAAAGGTACCGGCACGATCACAGGCACGATCAATAATGTGGTGGAAGGCGAGGTTCAGCCCGGCAACTCCCTTGGGACCCTGACGATTACGGGCAACTACACTCAGCTCGCTCAAGGCATTTTGCGCATGGAACTGAGCGGTACTGGGGCAGGGCAGTTCGATAAACTGGCGATTACCGGCACCGGCGCGAATGGCAACGTTCAACTGGGTGGACGCCTGGAACTGGAGATGGTCGATGGCTTCAATCCCACTTTTGGCGATGAATTTGAGATCATGACCTACCGAGTTCGTCAAGGGAAATTCGCGGAATTCAACTTCCCGCCCATCCCTTCCGGGACGATGTGGGCATTCGCTTATCGCTCCAATCACCTGAAGATGGTGGTTGCGCGCGAGGGCGATATCAACGGCGATGGCTGTATCAACGATGAAGACCTGCTGGAGGTGTTATTCAACTTCGGCACCGCCGACCCCGCGTCTGATATCGATGCCAGCGGCTTAGTGGACGATATCGACCTGTTGATTGTCTTGTTCAACTTCGGCGTGGGTTGCTAAAGAGAAAAAAGGGCGGGAGTGATCCCGCCCTGCAAACCTGGGCAACCATCCAGGGGTACCCGGAACTTAATGAGGTTATAGGCGTCTCTAACCAGGGCTACTTAATTGCAGCCACTATTTTACAGCTTTAAGCCAATCTTCCTCCGTTATCCCCCACTGCTTCAGTTTGCGTTTGAGGTAACTTGGACCGAAGGATTGCCCATGATCGTTTGGGATTATCTTGGTACTCCCGTTAACTTTCGCTTTGTGATGCTTTCCTTTTCGCTTTAGTTTCCCCCATTTGAACTTATGTTCAAGAACTCCATGGAGTTCTTGACAAGAGATCGAGCTTAGCATAAACTGTATGCTTTAAGCCAAATCACCTTGGCAGCCATTAATTGGGCTGAGCGTCGCGAATGCGAGCCATTGGCAAATCTCTTTGCCTCACAAGCACCTCGCTTGCGTTGAGGCATATCTGTGAGAGACAGAAAACCTCTTCGGAATATTCCGAGTAGCAAGATCACTCAATATTGAGCAGATTTTGCTTTGCTTGCAAGATGCAAGCTGACAGCAGTGAAATATTTTAGTCATATGACCTCCTTAAGTCTTTGACTGAGTACTTTTTTAGTACGGTTATAAAAGCTGGTTTTCTTTTGTTCTGCTTTCACTAATGACCGAAAGAAATCCAACTTTTGAAGACAGGAAAGTTACGAATGTGTGGACAGGTTGGTTATGCGACTCGGACGAGTAATATAGCCCATGATCGTTCAGGGCTGCTCAACAAGATAATAGCATAACACATTTTTTCGCGAAATGCAAGGGTTTGTCAAGAAATTTTCCAAAAAATTGATTTGATCCCGTCCCATTTCCCCAACGCGGGTACAATCATAGGTATGGTGAAGGCGGCGCGTGTTGTTCTCTATTTGTTCATTGTGGCGTTGGCGGTGGTCACATTGGTACCGATGGTTTGGCTGGTAGCAGCCGCATTGAAATCGCCCGATGATCTGTTCTCATACACCTTCTTTTCGCCGAATCCGACCGTACAGAACTTTGTGGACCTTTTCACTAAAGTCGACTTTACGCGCTATATCATCAACAGCACCTTCATCACCTGCTGCGGTGTGATTATTCAGCTCTTCTTCTCTTCGCTGGCGGGTTATGCGATGGCGAAATATGAGTTCAAAGGTAAGAAGCCGATCATTCTGCTGATGCTCGCAACCATGATGATTCCCGGCCAGATCACGTTGGCGCCGCTCTACGAACAGATTTATCGCATGGGCTTAGTGGATAATTACTTAGGGTTGCTGATCCCTGGCGCGGTCAGCGTGTTCGGCATCTTTTTGTTCCGGCAGGCGATTGTTCAAGTGCCGGACGAACTAATCCATGCGGCGCGGGTAGATGGATGTTCCGAGTTTCGAATCTATTGGGATATCGTTATGCCGACCGTTCGTCCGATGGTGGGCGCGTTCTGTTTGATCGCGTTTATGGGCAGTTGGAACAGTTTTCTCTGGCCGCAGATCATTTTGCATAGCAGCGAACGATTCACGTTGCCCATCGCTTTGACGCAGATGGTGGGGTTATATCAACAGCAGTATGGCATGCTGATGGCAGGCACTTTGATCAGCGTGTTGCCCGTGATCGCGCTGTTCTTGTTGTTGCAGCGTGAATTCGTGGCAGGGTTGACCAGCGGAGCCGTGAAGGGATGAGTCACGCCCTTAACGGAAATTGGGGTCGGTTTGCGTTTGCGCTTGTATCCTCGTTTTAGGTTTGGAACTGGCTTTCAACTCGGTCAAGAGTTGGTCATAGGCGGCGCGGTCGACCGGCACGGACACCGGATTTCCCTGCTTGCCCGAAAGAATCATCCCGTTGATCAGTTCAATCGCCCAAAGGCCCTCTTCGCCCGGCGCAATCAAAGGCTCGCCATGCAGAATCGCTCTCGCAAAATTTTGGGTAATGGCGGCGTGATCCTTCAACGCGCCTTCGGGACGAGGGTTAATATGGGTTTCCAACGGGCGGGTCTTCACGCCCGCCCACATCTCTGGACTTGTCTGGGTAAAGTCGCGAACGGAGGTTTCGGTCTGCCACACTTCCAAGTGGCCGTCGGTGATTTTCAGTTTGCCCCGGTCGCCGCAGACTTCAATCACATTCTCGGACGGAACCTCGGTCGTGCTGGCATAGAGATAACCGTGCGCGCCGTTGGCATACTCCAGCAGTGCGAAGGCTTCGTCCTCCACCTCGATATCGTGCAGGCGCGTTCGGGTTTTCGCTTGAATCTGTGAGGGCAGTCCTCCCAGCCAAGCGAACAGGTCCAGATAGTGTGGCGCTTGATTGATCAGTACGCCGCCGCCTTCGCCTGCCCATGTTGCGCGCCATCCGCCCGAGTCGTAATAGGCTTGGGTGCGATACCACCCAGTAATTAGCAGCGTTCGATACACCTCGCCGATAACGCCTTCCTGCACCAGTTTGCGCGCCGCTTGATAGACCGGCTCCGCGCGCATTTGGTACATAATCCCAAATAACTTGCCCGATTGACGCGCAGCCTCGATCATCCCATCGGCTTGACTGACTGTCACGCTGATAGGCTTTTCCGTGAGCGCGTGCAGCCCGCGCCGAAAGGCTTGAACCGCGATGTCGGCATGAAAATAGTGAGGAGTGGCGATCAGCACGGCTTCAAACGCGCCGCTGTTCAGGAACGCCTCCAGATTGTGATAACCCGGAACCCCAAACTTGTCTCCGACGGCTTGCGCGCGCTCGGCGTTCACATCATAAACCGCGCCTAAAGAGGCTTCAGGAACCCGGTCCCGCAGGTAGTTGCAATGTCCTTCGCCCATACCGCCTACGCCCGCTACGCCAAATCGAACTTTCTCCATGATAGGTTATCGATTCGAGGGAAGGGATGGGGTTTCCTGCGTCCCGGTCTTGCTGAATTGCCACAGGCAGTTGAGAGGCAACGCAAAAAAATCCTTGCCGAACGGAACCGCTTCCGCGCCGGTATAAAGAATGACCCCGCGCAAGAACGACTTGCCTGCTGTTTCTGCCAAGGTTCTGAGTCCACTAAAATCGGAAGAAGTCACGGTCGCGCCCGCTTTTACCTCTATCCCGACGGTACGTCCTGAACGGTCTTCCAGCACAAAGTCTACCTCGCGTCCTTGCGCCGAACGAAAGTGGTAAAGACGCGGCTTCGTTGCGCTCCAGCTGATCTGTTTTTGCAATTCTGCTGCCACGAAACTCTCCAGAACCCGTCCCAAAGCTTCTCCTTCATTCATCAGGCGCGTTTCATTCAAACCTAACAGTGCAGTCATCAGTCCCGAGTCATTCAAAAAGAGTTTGGGCGACTTTGTGAGACGCTTGTCCACATTTCGAAACCATGCGGGCAATATCTCTATCAGAAAGGTCGCTTGCAGCAAATTGAGATAGCGTTGAATGGTTCGCTGCGACAGCCCGATTTGGCTGGCAAGATCGGTCATATTCAAAGATGACCCAGTGCGGGCTGCCACCAGTGTCATCAACCGGGGCATCTCTTCAAACCCTTCTATCGAGGATATATCCCGGATTTCGCGAAACAGCACTGCCGAAAGGTAGCTCTCAAACCATTCGTGCCGCCTGCCTTCGTCCAAGCGCGCTAACGATTCGGGATAGCCACCCACTGCAAGACGCTTCACTAAATCGGTTTTGTCTATTGAAGGCGTCGTCGGCAGAGAAAATGTCTCCCCGAACAATCGATCTATCCAGTCTTCACGGACACCTGCCAACTCGCCTTGTGATAGGGGGCGCAAAATGAGCGTTTCCATCCTTCCCGCCAGCGACTCAGAAACTTGGGGCATCACAAATGGATTGGCGGAACCTGTCAGCAGAAATCGCCCTGGCGCGCGGTGTTGATCAACCGTCAATTTGATAGCAGGTAACAGCTCAGGCGCCTTTTGAATTTCATCGATTACCAGGGAACCAGCGTAGTTTCGAAAGAAACCTTCGGGATCGTTGCGCGCGGCAGAGAGCAGTACCGCGCTGTCTAATGTGAGGTAATGATTGAGATAACCTTGCTCTGTCAACGAACGCGCTAAGGTCGATTTGCCGGTTTGGCGCGCGCCCAAGAGCAGGGTCACTGGGGTGTCCGACAATGCAGCGAGCAGACTTGAAGACAAGTTTCGCGCATACATAATGAAAATTATACCCTCATGTGCCGGAAAATCCGGCATGACAATGTATAATTTACACGATTTCGGGTTATTGCCTTCTATTGAACCCTCTATCGTTTTAATGAATCTATCTTAACGAAACGCGCTTAGTTACAGGCGCGTCTCATAAATGTTACGAAGAGTACGGGAGGTCCCATCTGATGAAATTAGTTTACGCAGTGCCAATAGCGTTGCTGAGCGTAGCCGCTGTCTTTTCTGTTTGGACACGCTTTGCCCGCCCGGAGACCGCGAACGCCAAAGCGACGGTAGGGAGGACGCTGAGTTTCGCCGACGAGGCGAACGCCGCGCCCGGCCAATTGACCATCATCGATAAAAAAGGCAAAGAGCAGGGTCTTTGTCCCCTCAAACATACCGACGCGCAGGTCGACATCGCGGGTTATGTCGCTCGTGTGACGGTCAACCAAGAATTTGAGAATCCCTCTCAAGAAGCCATAGAGGCGATCTATACCTTCCCGCTGCCTGCCGACTCGGCGGTGGATGATATGACGATGAAGATTGGCAGCCGGGTGATTCGCGGCGAGATCAAACGGCGTGAAGAGGCGCGCGAAATATACGAAGCCGCGCGAGATGCCGGTAAAACTGCCGCTTTGCTGGATCAGGAACGCCCGAATATATTCACACAATCGGTCGCCAACATTATGCCCGGCGAAAGAGTCGTCATCCAGATTAGCTATGTGCAACTGCTGAAGTATGAGGAAGGCGAGTATGAGTTTTCTTTCCCGATGGTGGTCGGTCCCCGCTATACTGCTCAGGGCGGTTATACCGTTCCGGGACAACGCGGTACCCCCAGCCCCCCTCGTGATGAACAACCCGCGCCCGGAACCCAAGCGATTGTGAGGGACGCCGACAAGATCACTCCTCCGATTACCCCCAAAGGAACACGCGCGGGACATAACATCTCGATGACGGTCCGGATCGATGCGGGGCTGCCCATCCAGCATGTGAAGTCGCAGTTGCATAAGGTCAATATTCAAAACGCAGGCGCAACCCGCCGGGTGATCACGCTCAAAAACCAGCAAGAGATTCCAAACAAAGATTTTATCCTGCGCTATAGTGCGGCAGGCGCGCAGATGCAGTCGGGCATGCTGACCTATGCGGATGGAAAAGGGGGCGGCTACTTCACGCTGATTTTGCAGCCACCTGCATCCCCTGCGCGAACCATGATTGCGCCTAAAGAGATGGTCTTCGTGATAGACCAGACCGGCTCCCAAATGGGCGAACCGATGAAGAAGTCTAAAGAGACGATGGCATACTGCATCAAAAACTTGAACCCGAACGATACCTTCCAAGTGCTGGCTTTCAACACCGAGGTTTTTCCTTGTTTTCCGAAGTCGGTGCCAATGAATGCCGCGAACATCCAGAAAGCATTGAAGTTCATTGAGCCTTTGGAGGGTAACGGCGGCACTGACATCCTGAAATCGGTCGATTACGCCTTGAAAATGCCGGGCGATCCCAAACGGCTTCGAATCATCTGCTATATGACCGATGGCTATGTGGGCAATGACATGCAGATTCTGGATCATGTGGGCAAGCACCGGGGCGACGCGCGCATGTTTGTGTTTGGAATCGGCAATTCGGTCAATCGCTTCCTCATCGAAGGAATGGCGCGTGAGGGCAGGGGCGCATCAGAAATCGTGGACCTGGAGGCGGACGGCAAAAAAGTCGCTGAGAAGTTTTATCGCCGTGCTGCGGACCCAGTTCTGCTGGACCCGCAAATCGATTGGGGCAGTCTGCCGGTGGATGAGATCTATCCCCCGCATGTTCCCGATGTGTTCTCGGCGGGACCGATTATTGTGAAAGGACGCTACACTCGTTCTGGAAACGGTGCGATTACGGTGCGTGGAATCTTGCGCGGCGAGCCTTGGCAAGTGAAGATACCGGTTAATTTCCCTGCGCGCGATCAGGATGGCAGCGCAATCGCGACCCTGTGGGCGCGTGAGAAGATCGAGCATCTGCAGAGTCAAGACTGGTTGGGCGCGCAAACAGGACAGCCTCAAGAAGACCTGAAAGAACGCATTATTCAGGTCGCATTGGAACACCGGTTGATGAGTCAATTTACCTCCTTTGTCGCGGTGGAGGAGAAAGTCGTCAATGTGAATGGACAGCCTCGAAAGGTGGATGTACCGGTGGAAATGCCCGAAGGAGTCGCCTATGAGGGAATCTTTGGCGATGATGTGAGGCGCGAGAAGACTAAGCTGGGCAGACAACTCAATATGGCTCCAGCCTCGAGACCCAGTGGAGGTATGGGCGGTGGCGGTGTTGCAGGACAGCCTCAGCGAACACGTGGTCAGGCTCACTTCGAAATGAAAGATGAAGGTGAGGCAGCTAATTATTACTTTGGCATCGATCCCAAAGCGGTGGCAGATGGCAACGCGGAGGCTTGGAAGCAGTTGCAGAAGTTATCGCCCCAGGAACAGCGAGATATGCTGGTCAGCTCGAAACTTTCGCCCGCTTTGCAGCTCAAAGTGAAAGAAGCGCGAACCAATCCTGCGAAAGCTTCTGTCAAGGTGGAGGTCAACCTCACCCTTAATTCGCTGACAAGCGAACAGAAAAAGCAGTTGGAGTCGTTGGGCTTCAAAATCTTCACCGAACTGAAACCTGGACGGTTGCTGCTGGGTGAGGTAGAAACCGGCAAGATAGAAGAGTTGCTAAAGCTCGCCTTTGTCCGCCGGATGGACTTGGCAAAACTGAAATAAAACCTAAGAGGTTCCCCCGCAATTAGGGGGAACCTCTTAGGCGAGGGGCGCCTCGCCTAAAGCAACAGCAGACTCATTCGCTGCGCTCAGGGTGACAGCCTTTTAAGGGCGCACCTGATTGTGCGCCCTTAAAATAGGTCAGACACAGAGGTCTGACCCTACAAGTGTCATGCCGAGCGGAGCCGAGTCACCATCTGCCCATGTTGTCATGCCGAGCGGAGCCGAGTCACCATCTGCCCATGTTGTCATGCCGAGCGGAGCCGAGGCATCTGCTTTTTGAGTTTTAAGACAGTCTCAACACCCGTCCTTGCGTAATTGGTAATTCTTCCTCCTATTTGTCCGGTTTTGTTCCTTTCAGGAGTCTATATATGCATAGATAGGTTGATTGCGCATGTAAAAAGCCTCAGCCCTGAACCAAAAATCTGATTTCTTCTGTTTATATCCATTTTTTGACATTCTTTCTTGTTTATCCCTTTATATTTGATATTTTTCGGATGCTCTCAAGAGGAATCCACTGCTTACGCTCATTTCCTAAAAATTTTAACAGTCTCTTAACCACAAAACGCATTCTGTCGGTTAGACTTTATACGACGCGAGAAAGGAGAGAGCGATTGCCGTTTTGGGCGATTTATGAAAACGGCGTCCCAACAGTTTCTCGCCATCGACTCTAAAACCATTGATAGGAGATGCGCAGAATGAATGTACGAAATCTTTTTGCTACGGCTGCTGTTTCAGCGGCATTGATTGTCTCGGCAAATGCCGATCAACTCGTTTTATGGGATTTTAACGGACAAACTACTGGTACAACCAGCCCTGCAAGCGGCGTGTTCGCGGGTACCGCTTCCCTCAACTTAGTAGGTGGCACAACGGCTACCTTCGCTTCCGGTATTGTGAACGGCGGTTCCAGTGATTCCGTCGTCACCAGCCCGCCCAACTTTGCTTACAACACGACCGCTTATGCTGCTCAGGGCGCAGAAAATCGACAAAGAGGCATTCAGTTCAATGTTTCTACCTCTGGCTATATGGATGTTGTTGTCGAGTTTGACATCCGCAAGAGCAACACTTCATCGCGCTATGTCCGCTTCCAATATACCACGGATGGCGGTACGAGTTGGCTTGACGGTCCTTTATTTGATGGCAATGCCGGCGATACGTGGTTCAATAACCGCACAGTTAGTTTCTGGGCTGCGGGACCGGGTGAGCAGGTGATGGACCCGAATGTGAATGACAACGCCAACTTCGGATTCCGTTTAGTGGCAGAGTTCGCGCCCAGCACCAGCGGTTATGTGGCAAGCAGTCCGAGCGGAACCTATTCGCCGAATGGAACCTTGCGCTACGATATGGTAGAAGTGGGCGGCACAGTCGTTCCTGAGCCTGCGAGCATGATCGCGCTGGGAACGGGCTTGCTCGGTTTGGCTGCCCGCCGCCGCAATAAGAAGTAAGTCGCTTCCCCAAACACCTGTTGTCAACCGGGAGGTAGAATCAACCCTGCCTCCCGGTATTCTTTGATTGACCATTGATTTATTCCTACTATAAAGACTTCCTATCAGGTACAATTGCAGATGATGGGGATAGAAATTTCTGATGCAATGCTTCGCGCTGTAAAGATGACCGAACCCGAGTTTCGGTTAGAGACAGCGTTGTGGCTTTATCAACAGGATCGCCTGACGTTAGCGCAGGCAGCGCGGTGGTCTGGATTGACCCGCCTGCAGTTCCAGCGTGAACTCGCAGTTCGTAGGCATACTGTTCATTTTGACACAGAAGAACTAAGGCATGAAATAGAAGCTCTGAAAGAGGTTGGTTTGAAGTGATTGTTGTCAGCAACACGTCACCAATAACGAATCTGGCAGCCATTGGACAATTGTCCCTGTTGAACACGCTTTATGGAACCCTTTTTATTCCTGAGGCGGTGCGTGAGGAACTACTTGTTGGGGAACAACAGGGTGATCACCCCGTACTTATTGACCATACTCCACGGCTGACGATACACCCGGTGTCTACAAGCGATCTACCTACAGAACTGTTGAGAGATTTGGACAAGGGTGAAGCAGAGGCAATTGCGCTTGCCCACATTCTCAACGCAGACCTACTTCTCATGGATGAACGTATTGGTAGGCAAGTTGCGCGTCAGCGAGGCTTGCGAGTTGTGGGTATCTTAGGAACATTGTTAGCAGCGAAAGAGCGTGGCATGCTTCTCCTTACACGTCCTGTTCTCGATCAATTAATCAATGATGTTGGTTTTCGTATCAGCGACGCATTATATCAAGAAGTGCTTGACCTGGCAGGGGAATGAGAGTAAAACAAGGATTTAAAGTAGTATCCAAATCGTGTCATCTGTTAAGCAATAATTATTCCCTTCTTACAAAGAATGGCGAAGATGGAACTTCGCCCTTCAACTTGGACAAACATAAATAGGTTTGTCACTGCAAGGACTCTGCATCTCTGCCTCTTTTCATCTCTTTTCTTCAATCTCTGTCCGGTTTTGGGCATTTGGGGAGTCTATAGATTATAGAAGCAAACTGTCACAGGGATTTCATTGTGGACTCACAGCATGCCCAAAGCGTATCTGTGAGTCACCCGTGGGCGTTTCTGCGACGGAAGACAGTTTGTGTGGTAGGTAGCAGGACGTGATTTGATCTTGAAGCGCGAGCAAGGAGGGCATAAAACCGGCTTTTCAGATGACAAATGAGAAGCAGGTCCTGCGTTCTTCTTACTTGCTATTCATAAAAAACAATGGGAGAGGAGATACGATTCATGAGTATAAGAAATCTTTTTGCGACAACGGTTGTTTCAGCGGTTTTGATGGCTTCGGCAAACGCCGACCAACTCGTTTTATGGGATTTTAATGGCGCCTCTGGGACAACCAGCCCTGCAGGGGGTGTCAATTCAGGCACGGCTTCATTAAGTGTATTGAGTACGACGCCGTCCTTTGCTAGTGGTAATGTTGATGGGGGTTCCAGCGATCCAAACACCAGTACAACCAACTTTGCTTACAACACGACAAGCTATGCTGGGGCTGGGGTAGAGAACAGAATGCGCGGAATCCAATTCAATGTCTCGACTTCAGGCTACATGGATGTCGTGGTGGAGTTTGATGTACGAAAGAGCAACACGGCTTCGCGCTATGTCCGGTTCCAATATACCACGAATGGCGGAACCAGTTGGTTGGATGGTCCCTTGTTTGACCATAACAATAATGCCGGACTAGCCTGGTTTAACAATCAAACCGTGAGTTTCTGGGGCGCGGGACCGGGTATCCAGGTCATTGACCCGAATGTGAATGACAACGCCGACTTCGGCTTCCGCTTAGTGGCAGAATTCGCGCCCAGCACCAGCGCGTATGCCCCAGCACTCTCAAGCGGCACCTACAGCACAGCAGGTACCATTCGTTATGATATGGTGGAAGTGGGCGGCACAGTGGTTCCTGAGCCAGCCAGTATGATCGCGTTGGGTGCGGGCTTGGTAGGCTTAGCGGCTCGGCGACGCAATAAGAAGTAAGTCGTTTCCCGACCGACGTTTGTAAACCGGGAGACAGAATCAACCCTGCCTCCCGTTTTTTTTGCCGCTTTTGTGAAGCAGATGCCTCGACTTCGCTCGGCATGACACTATTCCCGTGTTCGCGGGAATGACGGCAGTGCCTTATGGTGGCTGGGCAAGTTTTCAGGAAGCGGACGGTCCTACGCCTGTTTCAACTCACAACTTCCTTCCAACCCGGATAAAGAGTTCCCAGTTACCCGTTTTCGTTGTTTCTTCGCCCCAAGCGCGTTGAAACTCGGGCAAGAGTGTTTGCAGCGGGTCTTCTTCACGCGCTTTCCGGTAGGCTTGCATCGCGGACCAAGTGCCGAGATAATCCAAAAAAGTGGACAAATCCCAATGCGTTTCCATCCGAATCTCCGGCGCCGGAATCTCTTCAAAAGGGAAGCGCAGGTTTAGATAGCCTTCTTGATTGACCGTTCGAATTTGCGGCGCCCAATAGGGTTTCAAAAACTCATTATTTAAGCGAGTTAGTACCGCGCCGATTTCTGGCGTGAAATGGGTCTGCGCATAGCCCCAATACGCGAGTACGCCGCCCGGTCTCAACACTCGATTCGCTTCCGCATAAAAACGGTCCAAATCGAACCAATGAATCGCTTGAGCCACCGTGATCAAATCGATGGATTCATCTGCTATAGGCGCGTTTTCGGCAGGCGCGACCGCATACTCTACTTTTGGATGAGGAATCGCATGCGCAATCATATCGGGGCTGGCGTCGGTCGCGATCACGCGCTCAAAATAGGGAGTAAGCCCAATCGCGCATTGACCGCTGCCCGTCGCGCAATCCCATGCGGTTTGACGCGCCGAGAGCTGCTCAATAAGGAAGGCGTAAAGCGCGAGCGGATAAACAGGGCGGGCGCGCGCATAGTCGGGCGCGAATGCAGAGAAATGGTCTTCAAAGGTCATCGTCTCTTTCCTGATAATAGGGTGTGTTCCAGTCGCCTTCGGGCAGGTAGGTTTGTTCCACCCAATGACCGGGATAATCGTGAGGGTACTTGTAATCGACGCCGTGTCCCAGTTTTTTCAATTCGCTGTGGGGCGCGTTCCGAAGATGAAGCGGAATGGGAGTTAAGGGCTTGGTTTCAGCATCTTCCATCGCCTTTTGCAAGGCAAGATAGGCGCGGTTGCTTTTTCGCGCTTTTGCCAGATAAGTGGTCACTTGTCCCAAGGTAAGGCGCGCTTCCGGCATACCGAGTTTTTCCACCGCCTGCAATCCCGCTGCAGCGATCACTAACCCCATCGGGTCGGCATTGCCAATATCCTCGCTTGCCAAAATCAGCAGCCGGCGCATGATAAATCGCGGGTCTTCGCCTGCCGTGATCATGCGCGCCAAGTAATGCAGGGCAGCATCGGCGTCGGAACCCCGCACCGACTTGATGAAGGCGGAAATGGTGTCGTAATGATAATCGCCCTGTTGGTCATATCGAACGGCGGGTCTCTGCAAAGTCTCTTCGATCAGGCTCAGCGAAATCACGCTTCCGTCCGCGACTTGGTAGGAGGCGGTCTCCAGCGCATTGAGCGCGAGCCGCGCATCGCCATCAGCACAACGAATCAGGTGCGTTTGCGCGTCCGGTTCCAGCGTTAATTGGCGGTCGCCCAACCCATATTTCGGATCGGTTAAGGCTCGATTCAGCAGCGCGCCGATCTCATCGGTGGATAGCGGGTTCAACTTCAGCACGCGCGCTCGCGAAAGCAGGGCAGGGTTCAGGACAAAAAAGGGATTTTCGGTGGTTGCGCCTATCAGTGAAAAGGTCCCATCCTCCAGATAGCCGAGCAGCGAGTCTTGCTGGGAGCGGTTGAAGTGATGAATTTCATCTAATAGCAGTAGCGTCGGTTTGTTTTGGAGTTTGCGTCGTTCTTTGGCGATTTTCGCGATGGTGCGGATGTCGGCAACGCCTGCAGTCACCGCGCTTCGCGCTTCCACGACCGCGTTGGCATACTGCGCAATGAGATAAGCAAGGCTGGTTTTTCCACAGCCGGGCGGCGCCCAAAAAATCACGGAACCCAGCGCGCCCGCTTCAATCGCTTTGCGCGCCGGTTTGTCTTCTGCCAACAGGTGAGATTGTCCCACATAATCGGACAGAGTACGAGGTCGCAAGCGCGCGGCAAGCGGCAAATGGGACGAGCTCGAATCATCACCGGTCGCGCCCGTATCAAAAAGTGTATCCTGTTGCATGAGCGGTTCAACCCCGCCGCGCCGTGTGCTGCTGGGGCCACGAACCCCCCATGGAATATTGGAGCCTTCGACACTTCATCGCGATTCCTGGCGAACCAGGCTGCCACTATAAGCATCATTCGGTCTCCTTATTGAATAGTTGTCGGTTCGAGCATCCGGGAACATCACGCGCGCGGCAGGAACTGAATTATACCTCTTTTCCAACCGGAGACGGTAACGTTTGGGCGGCGATGCGCGTATAAGAGGATAGAGAAAGAGATTTTTATCCTCCTTCGTGGCTAACGCACTTATCAATCATAATGTGCAACGGGCAGTCGGAAACGGCTGCCCGATTTTTTAAGCGGGGGTATTCATCGCCTGTAGATACTGACCAATCACCTCGTCGGTGCTGCCGTCGGCTTGCAGCGCGCCTTGATGAAGCCAGACCGCGCGCCGCGCCACTTTGCGGACCGCTTCCATATCGTGCGAAACGAACAGAATCGAACGCCCCATGGTCTGGAATTCTTGGATTTTACGATAGCATTTTGCCTGAAACTGCGCGTCGCCAACCGCCAAAACCTCATCCACTAACAGGATATCCGCATCCACGTGCGCCGCGATAGAGAAACCCAAACGCATCAGCATCCCGACCGAGTAGGTGCGGATAGGCGCATCGATGTACTCTTCCAATTCGGCAAAAGCCACGATTTGCTCCAACCGTTCTTGCGTCTGTTTGCGCGACAGCCCCAGTATCACCGCATTGAAAAAAATGTTCTCCAGACCGGTCAGGTCCGGGTGAAAGCCTGCGCCCAACTCTAACAAGGGCGCGACCCTGCCGTTCACGATGCACCTGCCGGAAGTGGGCTTATAGACTCTCGCGATGATACCCAACAGGGTGCTTTTACCAGAGCCATTTTTCCCGATGACCGCCACCGTTTCCCCTGCCTGAACGGTCAGGTTCAAATTCTTGATAGCATGCAAGTGTTCTAACCGGCGCGGTAGAAAGGAAAGCAGCAGCCCTTTGAGGGAGGCATAGGGTTGGTGAGAGAGCAGGAACTCTTTGTTGAGTTGTTCCAACTGAATGGCAGGAGGGGCTTGCTGCGCGCTTGCCCCCCCGAGAACTTCAGGAGCCGCCACCGTCGCGACCTCCGCCGCCCGGTCCACCAGGGTTGCCTGTGGGACGACGAGGCGGAGTACGGCTCAAGGTGTTATCCACGTAGATCGCCCACGATTGACGCAAGGTGTTGCCTGCCCAGTCGGTTGCCTCGATGGTCAATGTGTGTCGTCCATCGGGCAGAGGTTTGCTAACTGACGCGCCGCTGCTTGCGCGCATCCTGACTTCCAGCAGACCTTTCGGCTCATCGAACACGCTTTCCAGCGGTTCGCCGTTTAACAGCAATTTCACGGTGCTGCCATTAATACCGCTGCCATCGTCGCGCAAACGCAGGGAGAAGTCCAGCGGTAATTGCCCGGACATCATCGTACCCATAGACGGGAAAATTTGCGTCACTTCGGGCGCGAGACGGTCGATCCATTGTGACGAGAACATATTCAAACTGCCGTCATCACCCATCATAAGTACCCCATTTTGGGTCGGGAAGGGCGAACGGACGATGTTGATATAGTCGGGGCGATTGGGTGGGGGCTGAACGCCGGGCGCGAGTGGAAGCGGGCGCAGGGTATAGCTCCAAATGAGGGTGCTGGTGGAGCCATCGAACGCCAACAATGTTCCGCGCTTGGTGGTGACCCATAGCTTGCCGCCCGAGGCGGTAGGCGCAAAAGCGGCATCATGGGGCAGTTCAGCCGGTGTTTTTAAGTCGCTGATGGGGCGTCCTGTGTGGTCAAAGGCAAAAATTTTGTTCTCATTGATCACATAGACCCCGCTCTCATCGGCTGCCGGACCGATTCGAAAATCGGACTTGAAGCCGGGACGCTGGAACCGGATACCGCCGCTGCGCGCATTGAACGCGATAAGTCGGTTGGAACCGGTCGCGTAGATGGTGTTTTCAGCCATCGAGATTCGCGGGTCATAGCAGGGAGAAGGGATCGCTTGACGCCATCGTCCAACGCCGCTGGTATTGACGCCATAAACATTGTTGTCGTCCGCCGCGAAGATCAGCATATCTTCGTTTTTATGAATGTCGCCCGTAATGAATCCGCCCGCTTTGAACGGCTTACTCCAGCGGGGTTCGCCCGACTGCGCATTGAGCGCGAAGAAGTCTCCGGTTCCTGTGCCGAAGTAGATGTTCTCGCTGTCAGCGGCTGGGGTGCTGGTGATACCGCTGCGCGCGCTAAAGGTCCAGCGCAGGCGTCCCGTCGCGGCGTCCATCGCCAGCAGGTTGCCATTGCCAGTACCGATATAGACCATCCCATTCGCGATGACGGGGCGCGTGGTAAAGGTGGAATCCAAGGGCGTATCGGCGGGATACTGCCATTTCAGAGCGCCAGTGGCTAAGTGGACGGCAAACAGCCGGTTCAGGCAGGTGTAGTAGGCGGTGTCGTCACTTGCGCTGGGCGCGGCGGGGTTGTTGGGCGCGGGCGTGCCATAGAACCGCCACATCAGCGCGGGCGCCTGCGCCAACGCGCCGCTCAGGACTCCTATCGCTGCCAACCATCCCACAATCAATCGCACACGGGTAATAATCATTCAATACCTCCTCGTCATACGGCTTCTATTCGATATAAACGCTTGAGTTCCTGCCGAGTTTCGGTTGTGACTTGGGAAAAACTAAAAATCTCCTATGCTCCAATGCAGTCTGCAGGAAGCATCACCCGCATGCCGAACCAACATAACTATGTATGAAGAGTTAAGAAAGGTTTTGCCCTGCACTGATATTGAGGAAGTTGACGAGGTTTGTGGCACGGACATCTTGTCCGTGTTGGATACTGACTTAGCCCCCACCTATTTTGATCCAGCGCGACCTGTTGTCATACGACGAGGCGCATACCTTCCTCACTGGTCTCAGGAAGGTGCGACCTATTTTGTTACCTTCCGCCTTGCCGATTCGACTCCTCAGACAGTCCTTAGAAACTGGCAACAGGAGAGAGAAGCTCTTGAAAGCCGAATAAAAGAGAGTGACAAAAATGTTACCCAATCAGAACAGGCGCGAATAAACAAGCTGTTTAGTAACAAGACGGAACGTTTTTTGGATGCAGGTTATGGCGCTTGCTGGCTGAAACGCGAGGACATTGCGTCTTTAGCTGTGTCCGCCCTGCATCATTTCAATCGACAACGGTATCATTTGTGGGCTTGGTGTGTTATGCCCAATCATATTCATGTCGTTGTTCAACCATTAGGAGTCTACGAACTCCACACAATAACCCATTCTTGGAAATCATATACAGCGAACCAAGCAAACAAGCGTCTCAATCGCGAAGGCACTTTCTGGCAGCCTGAATATTTCGACCATTTCATATTCTGAAAGAAAGGTAAACTTGGGCTGGAAGCCCAAGCCACTTTCCACCCACTACCTCTTGACATCTAACACTTTAATTAGGAACGCATAGACATCGCTCAGTTCATCGATAATTTTCTGGGTCGGTTTCCCGGCGCCATGTCCTGCGCGGGTCTCGATGCGAATCAGCGTGGGCGCACTGCCTCCCTGCGCGGCTTGAAGCGCGGCGGCGAACTTGAAACTATGCGCGGGATGCACCCGGTCGTCATGATCGCCGGTAGTGATGAGAGTCGCAGGGTAGGCGGTTCCGGGCTTAAGATTATGCAAGGGCGAATACTTTCGGATAATCTCAAAATCTTCCGGTTTATCGGGATCGCCATAATCGCTGATCCAAGCCCACCCGATGGTGAACTTGTGGAAACGCAGCATATCCAACACCCCGACGGATGGCAGGCACGCGCCAAAGAGGTCGGGACGCTGAGTCATGCATGCTCCCACCAAAAGACCGCCGTTGCTTGCGCCTGAGATCGCCAATTTGGGGGATGAAGTGTACCGGTTCTTGATCAGCCATTCCGCCGCTGCAATAAAATCGTCAAACACATTCTGCTTATTTTTGAGCCTGCCAGCATCGTGCCACTCCTTGCCATATTCGCCGCCCCCGCGCAGGTTCGCGATGGCGATCATACCGCCTTGCTCCAGCCACGCGACATTGGAGGCAGAGAAGCTGGGCGTCAAAGAGATATTGAAACCACCATAGCCATAGAGGTAAGTCGGGTTGGAACCGTCCCGCTTCAACGACTTATGATGAATTAGGAACATCGGGATACGGGTTCCATCCTTACCCGTATAGAAAACCTGACGCGCCGTGTAGGATTGCGGATCAAAGGTGATTTTCACTTTGCGAAACAGTTCGCTTTTGCCCGTTTTGACATCATAGCGGTAAAGATCGCCCGGCGTGATGAAACTGGTGAACTGGTAGAACGTTTCCGGGTCGCCGCGTTTACCCCCAAACCCGCCCACACTGCCCAGCCCTGGCAAGCGAATTTCGCGCTCGAACTTGCCGTCTAAGTGGAACCGTTTCACTTGGGAGCGAGCATCTTTCAAATAGGTGGCGATGAACCGGTCACCCACCCAACTCACTCCCTGCAAGGTTTCTTTGGCTTGGGGGATGATTTCGCGCCAATGCTGCCTGCTGGGTTTGTTGATATCGACCGCGATCAGCCGTCCGCGAGGCGCTTTGTAATCGGTGAAGAAGTAGAAAGTTTCGCTATCATTGTCGATAAAGCCATAACGGGCATCGCCCTCCGTAATCAACTCGCGAATAGGCGACTCTTGTGGAGAATAAACAGGGTTCTGCGGGTCGCGCAAATCCATATAGTAGAGCCGGTTGTTGCGATCCGTGCCTTGCCAAACGCTGATAATGAGGTAGCGTCCGTCTTCAGAGACTCCCGCGCCGAATCCCCAGTCAGGTTGGTCGGGGCGTTCGTAGATCAGCAAATCTTCCGACTGCGAGGTTCCCAGTCGGTGGTAATAGATTTTATGATTGCGGTTGACCGCTTGCAGTTCTTTTCCCTTTTCGGGCGCGGGATATCGGCTGTAGAAAAAACCCTTGTGATCATGAGTCCAGGACGCGCCGGAGAACTTGCTCCATTCCACCTTGTCGCTCAAATCTTGTCCTGTGTTGACATCGCGAACGCGCCACTCCAGCCAATCCGATCCGCCGCTGGCAACAGCATACGCCAAATAGTTGCCGTCCTCGCTAATACTGGTTCCTGAAAGGGAGATCGTGCCGTCTTTGGAGAGCGTATTCGGGTCCAAGAGCAGACGCGGCGTGCCGTTCAGCCCCTCCATCACATACAACACCGCTTGATTCTGCAGTCCTGAGTTGTGGAAATAAAAGTAGCGGCTGTGCCGCTTGGAGGGCAGGCTATAGCGCTCGTAATCGATTAATTTGGTTAATCGTTCTCGAATTGCTTTCCGGGCGGGAATAGCATCCAACCAGCGTGAAGTCAACTGGTTCTGCGCCTCGATCCATTGGCGCGTTTCTGCCGATTCGCCATCTTCCAACCAGCGGTACGGGTCTGTCACTTTGACGCCATGCAGCGTCTCTACCACATCGCTTTTACGGGTTTCAGGGTACTGCAGCTTCTCAGGTTTCAAAATGGTTAATCCTCCACTCGGAATAGACTGGAACCGAACTGTACCGTGTCGCCGGTCTGCAAAAGGGTTTCCGCCTGGATGGGCGATCCGTTCACATAGGTTCCATTGCTGCTGCCCAAATCTTGCACGGTTAAATTGCCGCTTTCCCGCATCAATTGCGCATGACGTCGGCTGACAGTGGAATCATCGGGCAGGGCAATCGGGTTGTTCATATCGCGTCCGACCGTCACCAAGTCATCCTGAATGGGGAACTCTCTGCCTGCGTAGACACCGTTCATGCCGACCAATCGCAGGACACCGGTTCGGGTCATAACACTGGCAGAGGCAGCAGGCGCAGTGGAACCCAACTGCTGGCAACTGCATTGACCGCTGGCGTCCAGTTTCTGACCGCAGAAGGGGCAGAACCCTTCCGGCACAAGGGGGGCTTGGGCGGGCGCAGAGGTCATTGTGCTGGAAACGCTTGCCGTCGCGTCTGGGTCTTGAACGGAGGGCAATTGCACACCCATTTTCTGCATGGCGTCGCTCAATTTGTCTTCGTTTTTCGTGGCTAATTTGATGAGGAACAGAATCGTTGCCGCCGCCAGACCAATTGCGAGGATAAACATCACCACCACGCCGAACTGGTTCAATGCGCTTCGCGGCGGCGCGCCTTCCGTTCCACCCGATTGACCTTCTTTGCTATTGGCAACAGGGCTGTCCAGCACCGGCGCGCCCGCCAGCGCGATTTCCAAACGCGGCTCTGGGTTCTCCCTGTCAAATTTGATATCCGCTTCTTGGGTGGCGGTTTTTCCGTCGCCGTACTCGGCTTTGAGGGTCACGGTTCCCATCGGGACGCGCTCAAACGACACAGTACCGCCCGAAGTGGACTCCAGCGTTTCGGAAACTGAGTAGCCTTTCGCGCCGGACAAGGTTAAGACTGCGCTGGCGACGGGTTTGCCTTCGGAACGCGCATCGACTCGAAGACGCCGGATATGAGTCCATGACTCGCTGTTGATGGTCAAGGGACTTTTCGCGGATTTTAGGTCGACTTTCGCCATGTTGCCGCGTTCGGGGTCTTGAATCCAGAGGACGGCGGCATCGGCGGGCGCGTCAAAAGTCGCTTTTTGATCGCGCATGCGTTGGGGCGCTCCCAACGGTTTGCCTTTTGCATCTTCGAACCATCGTTCGTAATTACCTTCGCGGCTGAACTCAACCGTCCAGGAAGTCGCCGTTGGGGTCTCTTTGACTGCAGGCGGAGTGTGGGTTGGGTTTTCTGGAGGCTGCGCGCCTGCCCACGTCAGCAGAATCGCCATCCAAATACAACTTAACTTCAATCGCATTGTATGCATTTCATCTCCCTCATGGGTAATATTTTGGCACAAAACTATGCATTCTGCTGTAACAAAGGTTCAAAATTGGCTTCCATCCTCAGCAGGAGCGCTCCCCTGAAGGGCGAACCGACTCTTGCGAGAGGATGGCAAGGGAATGAAACGAAGCAAGGTCTATTTAGCGGTTGATTTGGGGGCAGAGAGCGGGCGTGTGATGGCGGGCGCATTTGATGGCGAGCGTCTGCGAATGGAGGAGGCTCGCCGGTTTCCCAACCTCCCGGCGCGGACGGGAAACACGCTTTACTGGGATGCGCTGAGGCTCTGGAACGAGATTCAAGCGGGAATCGCGCAGGCAGCGCAAACGTGGGGCGAATCGCTTATCAGCGTTGGTGTGGACACGTGGGGTGTCGATTTCGCGCTGTTAGATTCGCGGGGCGAACTGGTGTCGAATCCGGTTCATTATCGCGATGCGCGCACCGAAGGCTGCATGGAGAGTCTCTTCCAGCGGGTTCCGCGCGAACAGGTGTTTGAGCAGACGGGCATCCAGTTTATGCGCCTGAACACCCTGTACCAGTTGGAATCGCTTACGCGGGGCAATGCGCCTGCTCTAAAGATCGCCCAACGACTTTTGTTTATGCCGGACCTGTTTCATTATTGGCTTTCGGGCGAAGCGGAAAACGAGTTCAGCATCAGCAGCACCAGTCAGTGTTACGATCCCCGCGCAGGCAATTGGTCCTCCAAGTTGCTGCAATCAGTGGGTATTCCCAGCGATTGGTTTGGCGAGGTTCAGCCGCCGGGGACCGTGTTGGGAGATTTGCAAGACTCGATTCGCAGCGAGACCGGCGCGCCCCCGATGAAGGTGGTTCTGCCCGCTTCACACGATACCGGGTCTGCAGTCGCGGCAACCCCGCTTCAAGGCGCGCATGACGCTTACCTCAGTTCAGGCACTTGGTCACTCTTGGGGGTCGAGGTTTCGCAGCCGGTGATAAATGCGGATGCTTTGGAAGCGAACGTGACCAACGAAGGAGGCGCATTCGGCACTTTCCGGCTGTTAAAAAATGTGATGGGGCTATGGCTTTTGCAGGGCTGCCGCCGCGCATGGGCAAAAGCAGGGCGCGACTTCTCTTATGTCGATATCTGCGCGATGGCGGAGCGCGCTGCACCGTTCCTCTGTTGGGTCGACCCTGAGGATGAATCGCTGTTTGCGCCGGAAGACATGCCTGCCGCGATTCAGGCTTTTTGCCAGCGTACAGGGCAACCTGTGCCGGAAAGCGAGGGGCAGATCGCGCGCTGCGCTTTGGAGAGTTTGGCATTGAAATACCGCCACGTGCTGCGCCAACTGGAGTTGTTGTCGGGGCGAGCCTTGCGAGCATTGCATATCGTGGGTGGCGGCAGCCAGAACCGGCTGCTGAATCAATGGACCGCGAATGCGACGGGCTTAGAAACTTTCGCGGGACCGGTGGAAGCGACCGCGGCGGGCAACGCGCTTTTGCAAGCCGTGGGACTGGGCGATTTGAAAGGGTCCTCTGATTTGCGCGAAGTCGTTCGTCGTTCTTTCCCCCAAGAGGTCTATACTCCAGTGGAAATGCGCGCTTGGGAAGAATCTTATGATCGTTGGTTGACAATCATTCAAACCAGATAACAGACTCAGGTACAATTTTATCAGGGAATGAGTTTGGTTGATGTTGTTTTATTTATTGTCGGGCTGGGGCTGTTGACGCTTGGAGGAGAGTCGCTGGTGCGTGGCGCATCGCGTTTGGCGGCGACTTTAGGCATTGCGCCCGTGATTGTTGGTCTCACGGTGGTGGCGTTCGGCACGAGCGCGCCCGAATTAGCGGTCTCCATTTTTTCCGCATATCGCGGTCAAGCCGACATCGCGGTCGGTAACGTGGTAGGCAGCAATATCTTCAATATCTTATTCATTTTAGGCATCTCTGCCTTGATCACGCCGATGGTAGTGGCGCGCCGCATAGTCCGCTTCGATGTTCCCCTCATGATCGCTTCCGCTTTGGCTCTCTTTTTTGCGGGCTTGAACGGCATTATTTCGCGTTGGGAAGGGCTGATTTTAGTGGCAGGATTAGTAGCTTACAACATATTTATGATCCGGCAGAGCCGCGCCGATAAAGAGTTAGCCGAGGAAGGCGACGAAGCGCAAAAAACGCCTTCTTCTCTGGCTTCAAACCTCATGTTTATTCTGATAGGCTTGGTTATGCTGGTGGTCGGCTCTGACTTTTTGGTGGATAGCGCGGTTGCCTTTGCGCGCTCTCTGGGCGTCAGTGAACTGATTATCGGTTTGACGATTGTAGCGGCTGGCACCTCTTTGCCGGAGGTCGCTGCGTCGATTGTGGCGGCTCTGCGTGGTGAACGCGATATTGCGGTGGGCAATGTGATAGGAAGCAATCTGTTCAATGTGTTGAGCGTGGTCGGAATCTGTTCGACGGTCGCGCCGAACGGGTTACCTGTCTCGGATGTTGCCCTGCGATTCGATATGCCGGTGATGATCGCGGTTTCTGTTGCTTGTTTTCCTGTCTTTCTGAACGGCTTTGTCGTGCGGCGATGGGAAGGCGGAGTCTTTGTCGCCTACTATTTTGCCTATACTTTCTATCTCATTTTGAAAGCCTCTCATCACGATGCGCTGCCCGCTTTCAGCAATGTCATGATGTGGTTTGTTTTACCCATCACGGTTTTGACCCTTACGGTGACCTTCCTGTTTACACTTCAGCGCAGGCGGTTGGCAGCCTTGGCTCGTCTTTTGCGGAACAGGGAGTGAGGGGGCTGGGTCTTTTTTGCGTGAAACAGCAGACCTATTCACTGCGCTCGGGGTGATAGTATGGGCAGAGACTCCCTGTCGTATCTTGCCGAGCGCTGCCGAAGCATCTGCAGTTTTGCCCCATGACCCCTTCCGTTTTTATCCAATGATAAACAACCTTCCAAATAAAGGTATACTTTGTTTAGGATGGCAAATTCTAAATTGTCGCCGTTTCCCGGCATGGACCCGTTTATCGAGATGCAAGTTTGGCGCGATTTTCACACGAATCTGATTATCGCGATGCAGAAACATCTGAATGGTCTCTTATTGCCCCGGTATGTCGCGCGGGTTGAGGAGCGTGTCTACATGGAGTATTCCGATCTCTACGCTGCGCGGAGCATTTACCCTGATGTCTCAATCATTCGTGAGGCTTCGGAACAGCGTGCCGAGTGGACGGGTTCAGGACCCAAAGTGTTAGAACCTGTTACTTTGACTGCGCCTATGCCAGAGGAACACCGGGAAAACTATCTGACTTTGGTGGACCTCACGACACGGGACCTGATTACGGTGATTGAGCTGCTATCCCCCAGCAATAAACGCGCATCCGGCGACGGTCGCCGCGAATACTTAAAAAAAAGAGAGGCATTGTTGCAGAGCCGCGTTCATTTAGTGGAGTTAGACCTGCTTCGGGAAGGTGAAAGGTTGCCGACCGTTGAGCCCTTACCCTTTGCCGATTTCTATGCGCTGACCGCCCGCGAAGAGCGTCGCCCCAAGCTGGAAGTATACCATTGGACATTGCGCGATCCGCTACCCATTCTGCCCATTCCATTGAAATTGCCGGATGACGACGCGCATTTACCTTTGCAGACGCTTTTTGAGGACGTTTTTGCGCAAGCAGGATACGCTTATTCATTGGATTATAACGCGGAGATAACGCCTCCTTTAGACGAGGCTGGCGCACAATGGCTCAAGGAAAGACTTGCCTCGTGGAACGGGGAGTGAGGGGGTTGTTTACCAGCTGCCGCCGCCCCCACCGCCAAAACCGCCTCCACTAAACCCGCCACCGCCACTGAACCCGCTGCCGCCGCTGCCCGCTTGGCTGGGTTTGGAGACAAACGCGGATGCCATCGTGTTCATTCCCTGTCCGAGGTCGTTGACAAAACTGCCAACATAGAATCTGCCGGGCATATAAGGTCCTTCGTACCAAGAGGGTGGCTCGATCATGATGTCTTTGAATTTTTCTGCCCATTCATCTGCAACCCCCAACACCACGGCAAAGGGCAGCATGCGTTCAAAAAGGGTCGGGTCTTCCGTAGCCATTCGCTTGATACGGTCTTTTTCCACTCGCATGAGGAATTCCCGAAAACCCATGGCATGGCGCGCAGATTGAGAACCGTAGATTGTTTTGCGCGGCATATGTTTGCCAAACCAAGCGATGATACCCGCTGTGATAAATCCAGAAACGATCATTGCCACGAAGCTCACCTCTGAACCAGTCAATTGGCTCAGAGCGAAACCGCCTATCGCCATAAAAATACCCACGCCCACCGCCATCCCATAATAGGTATTACGAACTGTTTCGGGGTTATGCGGCATCAGTCCCTTGGTGATTAACTGATTATACAAGTGGTCGCGCAGGCTGGGGAGATGAACATAGAATTTGTTCTTCAACTCGCTGAGCTTAACGCTGGTTGAGCCAGAGAAGAGGGCGTGCAGGAACTTCCGTTCATAGGCGTTCAAAGAGTCATCTTTGGCTTTCAACCGGATGAACTCATACTCTTTGTTCGTAAAGAAGAGCAGTTGGGTGCTTTCTGTAACCTTGATCTTGATATAGCCCCGTACCGCCAAATCGATCACCGTCGAAACAATATCGGAAGTGTCGGCGGTTTCGTCGACCAGCGTGCCGACTTCGGCAGGGTCCAAATCTTTGGGCGGTTCATATTGCGCGCTGATAGGAAGACCGTGTTCAGGGTCCTTGCCGTGCTTACGATAATGGCTGCCCATGCCCAGCAATGCCAAGAGCGGCACAAAGCCCGCCAGAAGAAAACCGATATTGTCGCGTAAGAACCACATTAAGCCTTGCGCTGTGGAGGGGGGCATTAACACCCCTTTGGGCAGCCCAATGAGAACGGTGAGCCCTTCTCCAGAATCCAAAAAACCCATTTCTGCCACCAACTGATTGCCGTTCAAGGCGGCGCGGGCATTGCTTCCCTCTGCGCCATGAGGACCAGTAAAGGTCTTCCAGCGAATGGCTTTCGGATCAGAAACGGTCGGGAAGGTGACTACACAGCGCGTCTGCTCGATGGGGTAGTCCCATTCAGTGCCAGTTACGTTCCAATAGAACTCGTCCTGCTCATCGAAGTAGTTGATGGCGCGGGCAACGGTATAGCGGATGCGGTAGACATGGACGCCCGTTACATAGATGTCGGGATCGCCAATTCGAATCACCATATACCTGCCATCGCGAAAGATTTTGCTTCCATAGCGATTGCCGTTCTGATCAGTGATCGCCTCCACATTGAGCCGGACAGTATAGTTGGAGGAAGGTCCCGAACCTCCCACACGCCGGTCATAAGAAACCGGTATCTTTCGGTAGATTCCGTGCCGTTGAGAATTTTCAAAATCGACAGTAATGGTCTCTGTTACAGTGAATTGGCTATCGGGACGAAGTTCGATTTGCGCGTCAAACTTCTTCACAATATCGGCTGTCGCTGGCAGCCAAAGCAGCGCCGCCAGCGACATACATAAAGCCCACGATTGTCGTTTTTTCATGCGTTTAGGCAATATGTTAGAACTGCACCTTCACATTTTCGCGCTCTGCTTCTGCCGCCTCGAAGAAGGGGCGGGTCGTGAAGCCAAAGGTAGAAGCGATAAAGCTGCTGGGGAAGGTCTGCTGTTTCGTGTTGAAGTCGCGAACCACGGCATTGTAGTAGCGCCGCGCCTGTGCGATGTCGTTTTCAATCGCAGAGAGATCCCCTTGTAGTTGGGTGAAGTTTGTGTTCGCTTTCAGGTCTGGATAGGCTTCAGAGAGCGCGAACAGTTGCCGCAGCGCGCCGCTAAGCAGGTTATCGGCTTCGATTTTCGCGGCAGGGTCGCCTGCGGAGATCGCCTGATTACGCGCCTGAATCACTTTTTCCAGGGTTTGCTGCTCGTGCTTGGCGTAGCCCTTGACCGTCTCCACCAAATTGGGGATCAAGTCGTATCTTCGTTTCAACTGCACATCGACGTCGCTCCAGGCATTATCTGCCAGAACGCGCAATCGGACTAAGCCGTTGTACGCGCCAATGGCCCAAAGCAACATCAGCACGCCCACCCCCAGCAAAATCCATACTAAAATCATGTGGTTTGTCCTCCCGATGGGAAATGGTTTCCCACTCCCTATTATGGCATTAAATGCTTAAAAGTTCCCGCGCCTCAGGGGGGGCTTGCTTTATGCTCTTTTCTTTAGAAAGTTCTTGACCACGTTCATGAATCCTGCCTAAGTAGAGAGCAGGTACAATTCTAACGATGGAAACATACCGATTGACTCATTTAGTTAGCTGCGCCGGTTGAGCGTCCAAAGTGGGCGCTGCCCACCTCGCGCAGGTTCTGCGCGGACTGCCAACGGTGCCGAATCCCGATCTGCTGGTCGGCTTGGACACTCGCGACGACGCGGGAGTCTTCCGAATAACGCCGCATTTGGCGCTGGTTCAGACCGTGGATTTCTTCACGCCGGTCGTAGATGACCCTGTTCTCTACGGCGCGATTGCTGCCGCCAACTCGCTGAGCGATGTCTACGCGATGGGCGGCAAGCCCTTAACCGCATTGAACATTCTCTGCTTTCCACCCGATAAAATCGCGCCTGAAACCGTGTCGCAGATTTTGAAAGGGGGCTATGACAAGGTGGCGGAGTCGGGCGCGGTGATTGTGGGCGGTCATACGGTGGAAGCGCAAGAGCCTTTGTATGGCTTATCGGTGACGGGGGTGGTTGATCCGGAGCATCTATTGACAAATGCGCATGCGCGGGCAGGCGATCTGATCGTTTTAACCAAGCCGGTCGGCACGGGTATCGTGACTACCGCTGCCAAGTTCGATGAATGTCCGCCAGAAGCGCTGGAAGCAGCATGCCGTTCGATGGGAACTTTGAACGCGGGTGCGGCAGAGGCTGCGATAGAGGCAGGGGCGCGCGCGGCTACCGACATCACAGGCTTCAGTTTGCTCGGGCATCTGCATAATATGGCGCGCGCCAGTGGGGCAGGGATGGAGATTTTCGCGGGCGAGGTTCCTCTGCTGCCGGAGGTGGAACGGCTGGCGGCGGCAGGAAATGTGACACGAGGCGGACAACGAAACCGGGAGCATTTGGAACCGCATTTGCAAATGGCGTCCAATATGCCGGAAATGCTGCAGGCGGTCTTGGTCGACCCACAGACGTCGGGCGGATTAGCGATCTGCATTGCGGAATCCAGCGCGCCGGTCTTGCTGGAAGCCTTACGCTCAAAACAGACGCTGTCGGCGCAGATTATTGGTCGGGTCGTGGAGTCAACGCCGGGCGCAGTAAGCGTGATCTATTAAGCGATTGGAACCTGAAGCCGTGAACCGTCGTATTTACCAGTATTCAATTCACAAGGAGGTTTTACTCTATGTTTAACACGAAACTTTGGAAGCCTGTCGTTCTGGCGGCTTCACTCGGCTTGATGGCAAGCTTCTCTTTTGGGAAAGAGCTAAAGTCGGGAATCGAAAAGGGCGGCTCCCTGCCTGCTTATCACCCCAAGCATCTCTCTGGAGTAGACAAAAATTCTGACACATGCCCCGTTTGTAAATATCCCGCTAATCCTGCTGTCCAGGTCTGGATCAACACCGATGATATGCGCAATGTAGAAGCGTTGCTGGTGGACCTGGAGAAGACCGCGAAAGCGAATGCTGATAAGAAGTTGAAGGTGTTTGCCGTGTTCTTTAACCCAAATGGCAAGTCAGAGGATGCATTCCGCAAGCAACTGCAGGATATGGTGGCAAAGAACAAGATTCAGCATGTGGCGGTAACCTATCTGGATGGTCCGAAGAACTCCGCGGTGGAGAAGTATCAAATCAACACCGCTACCGATGTGAAGAACACTGTCTTTGTCTACAAAGCGCGCAAGGTCTCTGAGAAATTCGTGAACCTCACAGCAGACAGCAAAGGTCTGCAAACGCTGAATGGCGCGATTAAAGCCGTTTTGATGTAAGCGGTTTCGTTTTGTTCTCTGGGTTCCCCGGCAATGCAAGGGCGAACCCAGAAATTCTTTAGTTTTCATTCAAAAGATGCTCCCGTAATGCTCGGCATGACAAAACGAGCAGTATCTGCCTCTGTTGTAACCCTGAGCGAAGCCGAAGGGTCTGCTTTTTAAAGTCTAAATCCCCGTGTTCCCCGCTTTCGTGAGGATGGCCAACGTGAATGATGACAGGTTTTGAAACACCTTCCTGCGTGTGCGCCCTCCAACGCGGGTGTAAACGCTGGTCTACCCCTACCGAAAATGGCGAAGTCTGGAGAACCCCTCCATGGTTAGACTTTCAAAACACTTGATTTTGTACTACAATTTGTGTGAGGATAGAAAAAACGATCTGAAGGAGACTTGACAATGGGATTACGTGGTGTTATTCGGGGGCGAGCTATAGAATTAGAATCTGATCCGTTGCTCCCCAACGGAACAACGGTTGAAGTAGAACTGAGCGTATCTTGCGATGACCCACTGTGGGGTCTTCTCGCTAGCAAACCTGATCTTATCCAGGCTATAGAACAGATTGTGCACGAGCGCAAAGATTTATCGTGGAGAACGGAAGATGAAGTCGATCCTACTTGATACAGACATCTTTTTGGAGATTTTGAAAGGGCAAAACAGTGTCGTGCAAGCGAACGCTCAACACTATCTAAAGCAATTTAACAGATATGCAGTGTCTGTCATCACAGTCGCTGAAATCGCGCGAGGAATTTATCGACAAGAGAGAGCATTGGTCACCTTAGACAATATCTTGAGTTCGGTTGAGGTGATTGTGCAGATACCGAATCAGCAAGCATTGCAGGTCAGATTTTTGCGGAATTAGAACTTCTCGGTAAGACCATTGGATGGGCAGATAGCTTAATCGCAGGAATCGCCTTGCAGCAAAAGCGTGTTTTGGTCACCGGCAATACCCGTCATTTTGACAGGGTAATTGAGGTGGGGTATCCGCTGGAAATTATGAACTGGCGAGTTGCCTCTGGTTGATTTAGATTTATCAGTAGATGTTCCGTTTTCGCCCTCCAATCTTGGACAGCAACGATTCTACCCCTCCAATTCCAATCCCATTCTTCTGACATTCATCAAAAAATAGGTCATATGGCGTATACGCAAGACCTCTCATTCCGAATAAACTTTATGCTGTGATAGTCAGCGCGTTTCTTTGCGTTGACCCATTAACATAAAAGGAATAGGAGGAACCCTTATGCATTACACAACACGATGCGCCGTTTGGCTGTTTGCCCTGTCAGCGGTCGGCGTTTTTCAAAGCGCGCAAGCGCAAACCATCTTTTCCGGCGCAGGACCGGACGCGGCTTCCATCACAGGGTCGGTCAATAGTTTTCGGAACGCTCTCGGCGCGTTGAACGCGAATAATCCCGGATTGGGCAACATCAACGGGCGGCGAGAAATCAACTGGGACGCGGTCGGCGATGCTTTTTCTGCGCCGAACCTCTTTCCCGGCAACTTCCTGAACGCGCCAGTGGCTCCCAGAGCGCGCGGTGCAGAGTTCACCACTCCTGGCAGCGGAATGATGTTGAGCGCGGATGATGACAATCCGACAGCCACGCCCATGAACTTCGCGAGTGTTAACCCCACTTATGCGGATGAGTTCAAATTCTTTAGTCCGCAAAGGCTGTTCACTGCTATCGACAGCACCATTGTGGATGTCCACTTCTTTATCGCAGGAACCAGCACCCCTGCTCGCGTAAAGGGATTCGGCTCCATTTTCAGCGATGTCGATCTGGATGACAGCACCTATATGGAGTATTACGACGCGCAGGATAACCTGTTGCTGACCGTTCAAGTGCCTGCGCATCAGGGTCAGCAGACCTTCTCCTTTGCAGGCGCGAAATTTGATCAGCGAGTCATCTCGCGGGTTCGCATCGTGAGTGGTAACACCGCCTTGGGACCCAACGATGATCCTTCCAACGGCGTGGATGTTGTCGTGATGGACGACTTCATCTACAGCGAGCCAGTGCCAGAACCGGCGGCAATGACTGCTTTGGCGATGGGGCTGGCGGGTTTAGCGCTTCGTCGTCGGAAACGGGTTTAACTCTTCAATAGCAGCACCCCTTGCTCCTACGACCGGTTCAGCGCGCTATCGCTGAACCGGATTTTTTATCAATAGAAAATGGCTCCTTCTCTGGGGTGAAAGAGAAGGAGCCTTGGCAGGGGGTGAGAAAGAAATTTCAGCAGCCTGCGCCAAAGTTGAACAGTGCCATCAAGAAGTCGACATCATCGACAATACCGTCGCCATTCAGATCGGCTGACTGATTCGCGCCCATGTTTCCGAACGCAAAGATAATCGCCAGAAGGTCCTCGTCATTCACGCAGCCATCGTTATTGACGTCGCCGTTCGGCGCGAAAATGACTGTGAGAAAAGCATCGCGTCCCGCGCCTGATTTCGCGGATTGGAACGCGCCGGGCGTGGTAGGGAAGTTGGCGGAGTTGGTGCTGCCCGACAGGTAGATATTTCCAGAGCGATCTACCGCTAAACCAGAGGACTGCAGATCATTGTCGGCGTCGCTGCCACCCAAATAGCTGCCAAAGAGCAGAGCCGATGCGGTCGGGTTGAACTTGGCGATGAAGGCGTCATTACCGCCTGAGATCGAGGCTTGCAGCGGGTTGCGAGTGGGCAAGTTGTTAGAGGCTGTATAGCCAGCAATATAGATGTTACCCATCTCATCTAACGCAATCGCATGTCCGTTTTCATTGCCTCCTCCCCCAAAATAAGTGGAAAATGCCCAGTTAGAGCCATCGGGCAATAGCTTTGTGAGAAAGGCATCTTGAACGCGCAGAGTAGATTGATAGGCGTTTAGGATCGGGAAGTTGCCGGAAGCCGTTGTGCCGCAGATATAGGCATTGCCCATCTCATCAACCACAATTCCTGTGCCATAATCGTTGCCTGAACCACCCAAATAGGTGGAGTAAACTAAGTTCCAGTTAGAATCGAACTTGACCACATAAGCGTCATGTCCGCCGCCATAGAGTGCTTGCGAAGCATTGGATAAGGGAAAATTGTTCGACTGAGTCGAGCCCGTGATGTAGACGCTGCCCGCGGAGTCAACGGCGATGGCTCCTCCTAAGCCCCGAATTCCGAACACGAGTTCGTTTGCGCTGCCTCCAAAGTAAGTCGAGTAGAGAATCGCGTTGCCCTGCGACGACAGCTTCGTGATAAAGGCGTCGTAGGCAGTGCCGTTGCGCGCGCTTTGATAGGCGTTGAGCGACACGGGAAAATCGGTAGAGGAGACATAGCCTGTAACATAAGCTTGTCCCATGCTATCGACAGCGATTCCAACGGCGGTGTCGGTGCTGGTACTGCCACCCAGTGGAGTCGCATAGATCAAGTTTCGTCCGTCCGCGCTGAATTTCGCGACGAACGCATCTTGAAAGCCCCTGAATGGCTGTGCGCTGTTGGCAACCGGCAGATCAAAGAACGAGGTTGTGGAGCCGCATACATAAGTGTTGCCGTTTGAATCGACCGTTGCGCAGAAGGCGTAATCGTCGCCCGAACCGCCGTAGTAGGTCCCGAAAATTCGAGTTCCGTCCGGCGCAAATTTCGCCACAAAGACATCTAATCCCGCATTGCGCGTAGTTCGGTAGGCTTCCGGGCTGACTGGAAAATTAGCGGAGGCGGTCGTGCCAGCGATGATCCGGTTCCCTTGAGCGTCTACGGCGATACTCACATAATCTTCATTGGCGGAACCGCCCATAAAGGTCGAGTAGACCAGAATAGGGTCGATAATCAGAGGGCGTTTTTTGTCGTACGCGCCCACCTGAAACCCGACACGGTTCCCTTTGGTCAGAGTGAAACGCGCCGGAACTGCGCGCTGTTTGCCATTCACCCATTGATAGGCGATGGGCTTTTGAAAAGTGACGTCGCCTCCAGCGGCGCGGGTTTGCAGGTTGCCCTGTTTATCCAATCTCACGGGCTGCTTCTTACAGGGGTTGCTGAATTTTAGCGCGATCTTGCGCGGGTCAGCGCCCGGGGCAATGATAAAGTCATACTCCAGTTGTCCTTCCCGGCTATAATAGAGAATATCTATTCCAGGATAGACGCGCTCATACTTCACCTGCTTGAAGGTAGGAATGTCATTGTGCCAGTTCTCCCGGTTCGCACCTTGAAAGTAGTTGACTTTGCCAGGCAAGGGCTGCGCGCCCATCACGCGGGGATTCGGGTTCGAACCCAACAAGCGCATGCGCAGGGTGGAATGTTCTTCTCGGTCAGCTTCAAAACGGAACACTGCTTCAGTTTTGGTCAAAAACAGCGTGTAGTGGTTGCCTCGCGTCAGGTAGAGCGCGTCAGGCGCGGTTTGTCCTTGGTTGGGTTCGAACGCCAAATCTTGAGGCGTGTCAGCAAAGCCGCTGACAAAACTGAGACTCAGCGCTTGAGCGATCATCATCGATACAATCAGTTTTTTCATGGGTTTATCTCCTTCTTTATTTTCACTGCGCATAGAGTTTGACAGCCCCAGTTAAATCGTGAATGACGGAAAGATGAATATCCGATGACAAATGATGAAGGGCTGTCATTTATGCAAACGCGAGAATCCAAGTCTTCCCTTCCAAAGCAACAGCAGACCCTTCGGCTTCGCTCAGGGGGACATCGCCGTTGTCATGCCAAGCGCAGCCGAGTCCTCTAATTTTAGAAAACAGCGACAAAAAACGCCCCCCTTGACAAAAACCCCTTTTCACAAGGTATACTCCTGTCAAATCGTAGTTCGCAGCGCCGTGTTTGAGGCTAACGATGAAGCGATGCTTAGGAACACCCAACCCTGCCCATCTCGGTTGTGAAAGCCACCCCCTTGAGACCTCTTGCTTTGACTTCTTTCCCTCTTCTTGTAAAGACCATTTTGCGAGCAAAGAGTACCGATGTGGTTGCAGCATCGATTGTGGCGGCACACCGATGAGGGTTTACGAGCGAACCATGGACAGTCAGGGCAGTTGGACGAGCGTGGAGGATTATCTGCAGGCTGGAAATGCTTTGTAGTTTAGGAAGGTCAGCAATGAGGTAATTGAACTAATTATCACTTATCATTGTTGAAACCTGATAATAGGACAGGGAAAAATAGAAACATGGATAATACCAAAAAAATTTTGCGTTTCATCTTAGTTTTCATAGTTTTTCTGCTCCAAGCCTGGTGGCTGACGACTCTCCTAATTGTTAATGTTGCTGACAAAATCGACTTTTTGATTTCAATATCGAAGTACAACTTAAAAGGCAGAAGTGAACTTGCCCAGATCTTGTGAACGGTGGGTTGAGTAGGGACGGTTTCAAGAAAGCGTTGTCGGATTAGACCCTCTGTTTGCGTTCTTCTGCAAGCAGAGGGTGATTTCCCACGAACGCATGCTCACCGCGTAAATCTGATATGGACGAGCCGCCGCTGGGCGACTTTACCGTTCATCGTCACGAATCTGTTCGCATAGAATAAAGGCGGTTAAGCGGACCGCTCAAAGACCAGACGAACCAATTAACAGCATAATCTCTTTTTCGCGGTTTTCCCAATCAACGTGCCGTGATTGCACATCCAGTGTGAAGCCCATGCTTAGGAGGCGGTCGGCAAACTGCCAACCTGCGTCACGCCAAGGATCAGACAAAATGAAACTGCCGTCGGGAGCAAGCGCTCTTTCCAGAACATTCAACAGCGCGTCGTGCAGGCGGACATCGTACAACAGGTCGGCTCCGAGAATCACTTCATAGCGGGTCATATGGTCCCAAGCGCGCCAATCCATCAAAAACTGGGGGAAGGGTTCCTCTTGATTCAACTTTGCGTTCGATGCGGCTAACTGCAAAGCGAGCGGGTCATAATCGGTCTGCGTGATCTGCGCCCCTAATGCTCGAGCAACAAGGCTGACCAACCCTAAGCCTGTTCCTAACTCCAACACATGTTTGCCGCGTACCTGGCTTTGATTCTCGATCAACCATTCGCTCAGCCCAATCGCCGATTCCCATAACACCGCCCAATAGGGGATGTCGTCTCCCTCGGACAACGCTTGCAGAAGCGCGTCCAAATCCTCGACTGCCCACAAATCATAACCCAGCTTTGCAGCCGGGAAGGGAACATGTAAACGAACGGTTGGAAAAGGCAGTGGGGGTGGGGCAGGATCGCTCATCGGCAGGGGCAGTTTTCACAGACCAAACGCGGGCTTGCGCAGGGCATACTTCGTCTCATAGCAATAGCGCGTATCGGGAAAAATCTTTTCGGGATTGCAGCGGTCGTCTGGGTTGAAAGCATTCTTTAGCATGCGCATCGTTTCCAAATCTGCGCTGCTGAACATCGCGTTCATCAACCCGCATTTCTCGGTGCCGATGCCATGCTCACCGGAAAGGCTGCCGCCTTCGCGCAAACAGAGCGCAAGAATCTCATCGCCCGCTTTCGCGACCCTTTCCACCTCGTCCGGGTTAGAGTCATCAAACAGCAGCACCGGATGCAGGTTACCGTCGCCCGCATGAAACACATTCGCCAACCTTAAGCCGTAGTTGTGGGCAATCTCTCCCGCTTCTCGAAGCACATGCGACAATCGGGCGCGGGGAATCACGCCATCCTGCGTAACACAAGAGGGCGCGAGCCGCCCCAACGCGCCAATCGCTTTTTTGCGCGCAGCCCACAACTTGGCGCGCTCCAGCGGGTCGCGGGCAATGCGCGTTTCGCGGGCATGGTTCGAATGGCAAATCTCAATGGCTTGCGCCTGCAGGCGGTCCAAACCGGCTTCCACTCCATCCAACTCAATCAAAAGAACCGCCTCCGCATCGAGCGGAAACCCATACCCAAACGCCGCTTCGACCGCTTCCAACACCAGTTTATCCATCAGTTCTAAGGCGGCAGGCACGATCCCCGCCGCGATCAACTGGGATACCGAGCGGGTCGCGTCATCCAGTGTCTCAAAGATTGCCAGAAGCGTGCGATAGGCGGCGGGCAAAGGCGTGAGACGCGCCACTACCTCGGTCACAATGCCTAACGTGCCTTCGCTGCCCACCACAACTCCCACCAAGTCACAACCGCCAGGATCCTCCACTTCATCCCCTAACTCCACGATCTCGCCGTCCGGCAGGACCATGGTTAAGCCCGTAATGTGGTTTACTGTGACGCCATATTTCAGCGTGTGCGGTCCGCCCGCGTTCTCCGCGACATTGCCTCCCACCGTGCATGCGCCCTGCGAACTGGGGTCCGGCGCGTAATGCAAATTAAATGGCTTGGCGGCTTTGCTCAGATGGATGTTCACCGCGCCCGACTGCGCCCGCAAACGACGGTTGCGCGCATCGACCGACAGAATACGGTTCATGCGAGTGGTCGCGATCAATATACCGCCATTCACCGCCAACGAGCCGCCCGAAAGCCCAGTGCCTGCGCCGCGGGGAATGACGGGTAAATCGAGTCGGTTCGCCACCTTCACGATCTCCGCGACCTGCGCGGTCTCTTGGGGCAGCGTGACGACCGTTGGCAGCGATTTCTCGATGGTATAGGCGTCGCAATCGTAGGCGCGGAGTTGAATCGGATCGGTCAGCACCGCATCCGCGCCCACAATCACCGACAATTCCTTTTGCAAGGATTGCATGATTTAGAACTCTGGCGCGATGAACTGGTCAAGATACTTCTTCCCAATCACAAAGCCCTCTTCGCGTCCGACCGCGCTGTCCTCATGCTCAATCGACAGAACACCATTGAAGCCCACGCGACGCAACGCGCCGATATATTCGCCCCAGCGTACACCCCCCAATCCGGGAATCACGTAGCGCCACCATCCGTCGCCCTGATTGCCGACCCAAAGCTTGCGTTGCGCCATGATTTCGGTATCTTTCGCATGCGAGTGGAAAATGCGCGAACCAAATATCAAAACGGCATTGATGTAATCGATATCTTGCCACAACAGGTGCGAGGGGTCAAAGTTCAGACCAAAGCTGGGATGAGGCACGACTTCAAACAGCCTCTGCCAGTGATCCAACGCCTGGATATTGGTCGCGTACCAGTTTTCCAGCGCGATCTTCACGTTCTTCTCACCCGCGTACTCTGCCAGCGGTGTAAACACCTCTTTGCAGTCTGTTTCTATCGTTTGCATTTTGCTTTTGCCAGGAACGGGATGTCCCGCCAGCGTGCAGACGACTCCACCGCCCAACGCGGACGCGATATCGATACCCTTGCGCACCGCGTCGTTGTTGCGTTTGCGTCGTTCTGGATCGGCGTCGGTGTTGTTGGTATAACAGGCAATAGCGGATAGCTTCACCTGATAGCGGTCGATATAGGTTTTCAGCATATCCAAGTCGGGATTATCTAAATCGAGGTGCGGATGACCATAGCCTGCCGCCAACTCCAAGCCGCCAAAGCCATAACGCGATGCGAACTCAAACACTTTTTCTAAAGGTTCATTGCCAAAAGGCGCGGTTAAAATACCTACGTACATTCATCTCCTCCAAATATTCTTTTGATTCGGCGCGACTGCCTTCTTTCCTATCTTTTAGGTATACTTTTCTCCATAGGAGGCACAATATGAATCGAACGCTTCACTATTTATGGGCTGTTGGCTTGGTATTCGCGTTAGGCGGAACCTTGCTTGAGGCGGGCGCGCAATCGAAAACGAACGATTCGAAGGCGAACGCATCCGCCCAAAATAATCAACCGAAGTGGGTGAAAACCAAATCGGGACTGGAGTATCTGGATCAGAAAGCAGGCACGGGGGCGATTGCCGAAAAAGGCGACGTGGTGACGGCGCATTATGTAGGCATGCTCACGGATGGAAAGAAGTTCGATAGTTCCCGCGACCGCAAGGAGCCTTTTAGTTTTACATTGGGCGCGGGTGTAGTGATTGAAGGCTGGGACGAAGGCATCGCCGGCATGCAAGTCGGAGGCAAACGCAAACTGCGTATTCCCGCCAAACTGGGTTATGGCAGTCAAGGCGTGCCAGGCACGATTCCTCCCAACGCCACTTTGATTTTTGAGGTGGAGTTGATGGATGTGAAAAAGGCGCAGAAGCCAAAACCCGCAATCAAGGAGGAGAAAATGGAATCGGGTAAGGAAGTGACTACGCCTTCGGGCTTGCGCTATATCGACTTAGTGGAAGGAACCGGCGCGACCCCCCAGCGAGGCGAAACGGTGGTAGTGCATTACACAGGCACCTTTGAGGACGGCAGAAAGTTTGACAGCTCGGTGGACCGGGGTCAACCGTTCAAGTTCCCGCTCGGCATGGGGCGCGTGATCAAAGGTTGGGACGAAGGATTGTCCACGATGAAGGTGGGCGGCAAGCGCAAGCTGATTCTCCCGCCGGACCTGGCTTATGGCGAGCGCGGCGCGGGCAATGTGATACCTCCGAATTCAACGTTGGTGTTCGAGGTGGAACTGTTGGGAATTGAGAAGTGAGGGAAGAGATGATAAAGAAATCATGGATATGGATTCTCGTTGTAAGTTTAGCGGTTGGCTTGTCAGGTTGTATGGGGAAAGAGGAAAGCACAACGATCCCGCCCCCCTCGAGCCCTGAACCTGTTGCGGAGGAAGCAAAGACATCCCCAACAGAGGAGAAACAAGAGGGTGATAAGAAAGAGGAGACCTCCAAATCGGAGTCAGGGAAAGAGGTCACGACCGCTTCGGGACTGAAATACATCGATCACAAAGTTGGAACGGGCAAAGAAGCGAAGAACGAAGCGACGGTCAGTGTGCATTATACCGGCACTTTGGAAGATGGAACGAAGTTCGACAGTTCGCTGGATCGCGGAGAACCTATCGAGTTTCATCTCGGTCATGGGCATGTCATCAAAGGCTGGGATGAAGGTATCAAAGGAATGAAAGTGGGCGGTAAACGCAAACTGATTATCCCGCCCGATTTGGGCTATGGCGCGTCCGGCACGCCCGGCGGTCCCATTCCGCCCAACGCGACCTTGATCTTTGAGGTCGAACTTGTCGATGTAAAATAAGTAGAATTGTCCATGTGTTTTGGGTTCCCCTTGCTTGCAGGGGGAACCTTAAGAAGGGGGTTTGCTCTTTAAGTCCTCAATTCCATTCGCGCAAAGTATGTAGGGAAACGCCGAAAAACAACGGCGAAGACGGAGCTTCCTCCTCCAATTGATCTCGGTTTTTAGTCCGCGAAGGCGGAATTAGCGCGGTTCTGGGGGCGACTTGAGTCGCCATTGTCTAACAGTGATGCCTCGGCTGCGCTCGGCATGACAGAACGGACAGTTTTCGACCCTGGTCATTCTGAGCATAGCGAAGAATCTGTTTTTCCTACTATTGGATTTCTGCGTGTGCGGGAATAAGGAAAATGCCCTCGCCTCCCCCGAATGAATATGGGGTCTCAAGGCAACCAAGCCCGTTCAAACGGGCTGCAAGACGTACGCAAAACTGCTTTTGAGCCTGCTTGAACAGGCTTTGTATGGTTAGCCCCTGAATTCATTCGGGGGCAAGAAAACGGGTGGCGGGTTAGTTTTGATACACCTTTACGAACGCGCCCACCTACGACTCTCGTGACACGAACATCTTTATCCATGTCAATGAAACCATTCTCGCCCAGTCATGGTATTATTGGGTTAGGGGACAAACACATATGGCCAATCAACTGTTTCAAATGATATTCCGGTTTATATTGCCCAAGCGGCATCGCCGAGCCTCATCCTTTTTGCGATGGGCGTTGTTATTGTTATTTATGCGCCGTAAAAAACGATTCTGACAAACAGTTATCCGAGTAATAATCACAGATTCAGGTATAACTTGGAGATGGAATCAACAACACCCTTTGACTTGGAAACCGCGCATCGATACTTCGCTGCTGACTGCTACAATCGCGCCTGGGAATTCATCCAAAAGGAAGATCGAACAGAAGAAGAGAACCAAGCCATGTTAGCGACCAGCTACGCATCCTTGTTTCACTGGCTCAACCGTGCAGACTGCGCGCCGGTGAACCATGCGATTGCATATTGGCAATTGTCAAGAATCTATGCTTTGTTAGACAACCCGCAAGAGGCACGCGCGATGGCGAGTCTGTGCCTAAAATATTCTGACGGATTAGAACCGTTCTATACTGGCTATGCCTACGAAGCCTTCGCTCGCGCGGAAAAAATCGCGGGGAACGCGGAGCGCGCCGAAGAATATAAGCGCAAAGCCTTGGCCGAAGCGGATAAGGTGACCGATGCGGAAGAGAAAAGTTGGTTGGTCAACGACCTGGCGACGATTTGAGTCATGTTGTGAAGTTTTATGGTATCCTATAAATCAGGATCAAACAGTAGATGAAAAAATGGACTTTATTGGCAGGCTTCTTGGGAATTGCCACCGCAGCCTTCGCGCAAAGCTGGCATGTCTCGCAGCGTCCGAACCTGTGGGAAATCTTCTATCGTTTCCCCAACGGCTCGATGTCGCAATACGCTGCGCTGCACACCAACGACAGCTACTTCCGAATGATCTATGGCTCCGAATCGGGATGGGGAACCTCTGTCATTTTGATGCCTTCGTTTTGGTCGGGCGGCGCGCTCTATCAAGGCACCGCGGTGCAGGGCGGCTACCAAACACAGGGACCCGACTTAGTGCTGCAACTCACGGGTTCACGTCAAGGGCTGACCACCCAAGTCACCGTTCGCCTCTTTCCGCCCGGCTCCAGCGAACTGCAGGCGAGGGTACAAGCCGTCACTTCGGGACATGTGACGCTGGACACCAATCGCCCCAATGAAGCCTTCAAGCCGGTCATGCTCTCCTCGATGCGCATCTCGAACAGCCTTTGGGACACGCGCCAAGCCTATGTGGACTGCAACGCTTACAATCTGCCCCTATCGGGCTGGATGATCCAACCCGCGGTCAGCGGCAGGCTGTTTGGTCTCATCGGCGGGACTTCCGACTGGAAACCGAATGCGCCCACAATAGAGGTGGAGCTGGATCAACCTCTGACCATCACCGGTTGGGTGACCTCCAGCCAAGACCCGAACGATGACAACGTCGGTTTCTGGGCAGCCTCCCAACAGGTGATGCCTGCCTGGGCATACACGCTCAGAGCCACCCCCCAGCGTCCGGGCTATACGCTGTCGGGGCAGTTGGTTTTAGGCGATTATGCGATCAATCCCGCGGGAACGCCGGTCCAAGTACAGGTTCGCCTGAGCAGCAATCAAGACCTCATTCGGAGCGAAACCGTGATGTTGGATTCTCAGGGGCGCTACGAACTGAGGCATCTGCCTCCCGGTGTCTATGATATTTCTTTCAAAGCGAGCCACTGGCTCAGCCGTACCCTGCGAAACTACACTATGCCCGCCAACTGCGCGTTCCATTTTACGCTCAACCTGATCAATGGCGATGCGAACGGTGATAACCAAGTGAACGACGAGGATTTGCTGGGAGTTCTTTTCTATTTCGGCTCCTCGCAGACCGGCGACTTAAATGGCGACGGCATCTGCAACGATCTCGATTTGTTGATTGTGCTGTTTAATTTCGGTAGAACGGGTTCTTGAAATTATCACGGAATCGTCAAGTTCAGTCCCATGCGAGCGAAGACGAACATAATCACTGTGATAAGTGTTACCGAAATTATGTTCAGCAGGCAGCCTGCGCGCGCCATATCCTTAATGTGCAAATCGTCATAAGCAAACACAATCGCGTTAGGAGGTGTCGCGACGGGCAGCATAAACGCGCCGGACGCGCTGACCGCCACTGGAATCGTCAACCAGAGCGGGTCGATTCCCAAACCCACCGCTACCGCGCCCATAATCGGCAGAAATGTGGCGGTGACCGCTGTGTTGGAGGTCAATTCGGTCAGCAACAAAATCATCGTCGAAACAATCGCTACCAGCAGCCACAAACTGATTTGCAAGCCGCTCACGGAACCGCCGATCCATTTCGCCAGCCCGGTGCTTTCAAAGGAACCTGCCAGCGCGAGACCGCCCCCAAACAATAGCAAAACGCCCCAAGGTAACCCCTCCACCGTCTGCCAATCCAAGGTGAATTTACGCTCCTTCACCGACGAGGGAATCACAAACAGCAGTAGGGCAGCGCTCATCGCGATGAAACTGTCGGAGATCGGCAGCCCCGTTGCTTTCGAGACCGGTTCGCGCAGCAGCCAACCCGCCACCGCCATCAGAAAAACGACCAGCACAGCGCGTTCTGGCACACTCATCTTGCCTAACCCAGACAACTCTTCGCGGATCAAATCGCCCGCGCCCTCAAAACGCAATCCCCGTGTGGGAAACAACACCCGCGTGAACAGCAGCCACATCATGGGCAGCATCAGCAGGACAAAAGGCAGTCCGATCCACAGCCATTTTCGCATATCCAATGTGTAACCGTAAGTCTCCTTCATGAAACCGGCTAAAAGCGCGTTCGGCGCAGTCCCGATCAAGGTGCCAATACCGCCAATCGACGCGCTGTAAGCAACCGTTAACATAAGCGCGATCCCAAAAGAACGAATCCGCGAGTCGTCCGGCGACAAATATTTTAGATACTCGATGATCGACAGCGCCACCGCAAACATCATGATAGCGGTCGAAGTGTTGTTGATCCACATCGAGAGAAAAGCGGTTGCCACGGCAAAGCCGCCGAGCAAGCCCGCGGGGTTCGTGCCGACCCGGTTCACAATAGTCAGCGCAATGCGCGTGTGTAGGTTCCATCGCTGCATCGCCTGCGCCAGCATGAAGCCCCCCAAAAACAGAAAGATGAGCGGATTCGCGTAAGAGGCGGTCGCCGTTTTCTCATCTGCGATTCCCAGCAGGGGGATCATGGGAATCGGTAGCAATGCCGTGGCAGGAATCGGCACCGCCTCCGATAGCCACCAAACCACCATCCAGACCGTCAAGCCGACCAGCCGCCATGCCTCCACGCTTAAACCTTCTGGCGCAGGCAGAACAAACGACAGCAGGCAGAACAGCGGACCCAGCAACAATGCGCCGTATCGCGCCATTGAACGGCTTCCTTGCGCGCGTTTCTCTTCCATAGATAAAGAAGTTTACCCTGTAGGCACACACAAGAAAGCAATTGGAGGGCGAAGCTCCGTCTTTGCTCAGGGTGACAACCGGTAGGGTCAGACCTATGTGTCTGCTCCTACCGAAGGCGCACACACAGGTGCGCCCCTACAATGTCATGCCGAGCGTAGCCGAGGCATCGGCTGTTTGAATCTTGAGACCTCCTTCGTGAGGTTCCCCCGAAACGATTGCCTTCGGATATCTCCATTACGTAGCAGAAACAGACGTTTTTTGTGGTGTGAGAGACTTACCCTAACATCCGAAAAATCCGGTCCAAAAAAAACTCAAAATTTCTCAAAATTTCTCAAATTTTCCAAACCAAACAGGTAAAAACTATGGTAAAATCTAAGTAAGGTTCATAGAACTTTGCATGAACCTTACGAATCTTCGTTTTAAGGGGGTTCAAAGGAGGTTTTAACATGTTTGCCACATTGAAGTCTTGGCAGACCCTTACAGTAGGTATGCTTGTTTTAGGCGTTTTCTCACCTGTCGTTGCTCAGGAAATAGGTGAAACTCGTTCTGCGAACGGAGAGATTAGGCAAGTCGAATTGCCCGCCTCCGCATTTGAAGGTATCCCGCATCATCCATCTGAGCAGGGCGGCTCTACAGAGCTTGTGATGCCAACCATGATCTCGACCGAAAAGGTCTCCGGTATCCGCGACTTGCGCATTCCGTTCCGTCCCAAAGACGCGCCGAAACACAAGGTTCGACCCGAAATGACACCCGGCGATTCAACGGCTGCGGAACTGTTCCAACTCTCGATTAGCGACTTCTACCCACAAGCCATTGACCCGTTCCGCGCGTTTGACGCGGTCGGTCCTAATGGACTGAACCCCCCAGACACGAACGTTGGGGTGGGACCCGATCATGTCGTGCTGGCTACCAATGACGACTGGGCCATTTACGACCGCCATGGTAATGAGCAATATCGCGTGGACATCAAGACCTTTCTCGGAACAACCGATTTTATGTTCGATCCGCGTTGCACCTATGATCCGTGGAACAACAGATTCCTGCTTCTGTACCTGCGCGCTCGCGGGAACCCTATTGGCGCAGGCGGTTCGTGGTGGACACTGATGATTTCGGATGACGCCAACCCGCATGGCAACTGGATCATTTATGATTTCAACGCTCGCCTAGACGGAGGTACCGACGTCAACCAATGGGTCGATTTCCCGCATATCGGCTATGACAACGAAGCGGTCTATCTTTCCGGCAATATGTACACTGTGAATGGCAACTTCCGCTACGGTAAAGTGCGCATCCTGTGGAAAAATCAAATCTATAATGGACAAGGCGCAGCCTGGTGGGACAACTGGAACTTACCAGATACCCTCGCGCCCGCGCAAGGGTTTCGCGTATTGACCAATCCGCGCAATCACTACTATGCGCAAGCGCCTGGGGGCGGCGGGAATTACATTCGCGCCTATCGCATTGAAAACCCAACCGCTTGGCACCGGGGAGTGGGCAACCCCGCATTATTCCACCAAGCCGATATCGGTGTGGGCGCATTTAGCCCGCCTCCCAATGCGCGCGAACCGGGCAGGGGGCGCGCTCTGTGGACGGTTGACTGCCGTATCACAGACAAATCACGCCTGAACTACCCGTTCCTCTATACGTGCAATCACGTCGGGGTTCATTCGGGAACGGCGGTCGGCAGCAAGTACTACCGCTTGAACGTCTCGAACAACACCGCGCCGCGCGATGGACTACTCTTCTTCACCAGTGTCTACGATGCCTTTTTCCCAACTTTGGAAGCCACATCGGATGAAGACATGGCGCTTGGACTGAACGCTTCCAATGGCGATGCGGGCAGCCCTTACTATGTCAGCCTATTGGCTTATGAATGGATGGAGGGCGCGGCAGGGATTGGCAACGGTATCTTGTTGCGGTTCGGCGGCGGTGTGGCAGGTGGAGACCGCTGGGGTGACTATTCCGCTTCACAATTAGACCCCTGTGACTTCAAAACGGTCTGGGTGGCTGGTGAACATGCCAAACCGGGCTTCTGGATGACATCCGCTCACGAAATCACCTTGCGCAAAGTTCGCAGCAACATGGCATGCAACAACGTGACTGGCAGGCGAGGAGACAATATCGCACTGCGGGCAACCCTTACTCGCGCCGATAACAACGCGGGTATCGCAGGAGCGGCTGTGTACTTCTATGTGAATGGTGTTTATGAGGGGCTGGGGATTACCGATGTTTCTGGCGTAGCGACTCGGAACTATACTGTTTCGGGTGGTTTCGCGCCTGGCGATTACCCCGTTGTTGCAGAGTTCAACTACTGTCCTGGTGATGTCAACTATAGTTGGAGCCGTTCTACCTGCAATCTCCATGTGATGGTCGAGAATGGCGATGCGGGTGATCTGCCAGAAACCTCTCAGAACACGCCGGGCGGCGCGCTGCCTATTATCGACGGTATTATCGATGCGAGCGATGCCGATATGTATCCCATCTTCTTGGCCAACCCCGCCGCTTTTGTAGCAACGGTGGTGGGTGGCGCGAGTTTTGACACCCAACTCTGGTTGTTTGACTCGGCAGGCAAGGGCGTGGTCTTCAACGATGACTCGACGGGTTTGCAGTCGCGTATCGATAACACGACCGGCTGTCTGACTGGGCGTCCGGCAGGCGTCTACTATCTGGCGATCAGCCAATACAACCGGGATGCGCTGGGCTGTACTGATGGACTGATCTTTGCAAACTCGCCCTTTGGCACTGTGCGTTGCCCCGATGGACCGGAAGCGACTTCTCGCGTCAAGGTCTGGTCGGGCGGCACGACCGGAGGCGGCGCGTACACGATCTTCTTGACCGGCGCGCAAGGCACGAACCGGGGCGATCCTGCTGACTGCTGCGTTATGCATAACGGCGATGTGGATGGCAATGGTTGTGTCAATGACAATGACCTGCTGTTGGTGCTGTTCAACTTTGGCGCGTCTGGCGGTGGTCTTGGTCGTGTGGATATCAACTGCGACGGTTCAGTGAACGACAACGATCTGTTAATTGTGTTGTTCAACTTTGGCGCAGGTTGCTAAAGAGCCGAAAACACCTTCCCCTTGCTGTCGCAGGGGGAGGTGTTTCAATGCGCATATGACCGTCAATTTAAGCCTTACATGGTGCAAAACCAGTCAGAGTCGCCTTCCAGCAGTCAGATTCGTCATTCTCGCGAACGCGGGAATCCACGAAAAACCGTTTCTTTCGTGAGTACGTTAGGAATGCTGACGAGCCCTATTCACCCTTTTGGAAGGAAAACATGCCTTAAGTGGACGGACATGGGACAATCCCCCTGTGGTTGCCCAATCACTCCCTTGTCATGCCGAGCGGAGCCGAGGCACCTGCTTTTCAAACACAACCCCCTCTGTGAGGTTCTTTTTGCAAGCAAGGGGAACCAGGTTCGCCGAAAAAGCAGACCCATTCGCTGCGCTCAGGGTGACAACGTCTATGTCCTGCCGAGCGTCGCCGAGGCATCTGCTATTGAATAACCCTCCTCCCTTCATACAAATTTTTCTCATGGAACCCCTCCGCTTCTAATTCGTTAAGATATAAGTGAGGTGACTTATGAAAGGACAGCATTACATTTGGCTAAGCTGCATGTTTGCCTGCCTAAGTTTGAGCGTAGCGCAGGCTCAAAACTGCGAAGCATTGGTTTCCAGCTGGGGCAATAGCAAAATTTTACGTTACGATCATCCTTCCGGCAATTTTATTTCTGACATGGTTCCCAGTGGTGGGGGTGGATTGGCAGGTCCGCTCGTGATGGCTGCAGGACCGGATGGTCATCTTTATGTCAGCGACCGCTTCACCAGCGCGATCCGGCGCTATCATTGGGGGACAGGCGCATTCATCGATGAATTTGTGCCTGCGGGCAGCGGCGGTATGGAGATTCCGACCGGCATGACTTTTGGACCGGACGGACATCTCTATGTGAGTAGCCGCCGAGCCAGCGCGATCTTGCGATTTCATGGCACTACGGGCGCATTTATGGGTGAATTTGTGCCTGCAGGCAGCGGCGGTTTGGCGAATCCCTTTGGACTCGTTTTCGGACCGGACGGCAATCTTTATGTCTGTAGCCGCGCTTCCAACAGCGTTTTTCGTTTTGACGGCGCGACCGGCGCATTCATCGATGAGTTTGTGCCTCCTGGCAACGGCGGCATGGCGATTCCCTATGATCTGGTTTTTGGACCGGATGGCAATCTCTATGTCAGCACCCAATTAGTGGCAAGCGTGTTGCGGTATGACGGCACGACTGGCGCGTTCATCGATGAATTTGTGCCTCTGGGCAGCGGCGGCATGGGTTCCGCGTTTGGAATCGAGTTCGGTCCAGATGGTCATTTTTATGTCGCAGCGCGGTTTGATCAGCGCGTACTGAGGTTCGACGGCGTGACCGGCGAATATCTAAACGACTTCATCGCGGGCGGCGCTGAACTGAATGATCCTATGGATGTGCTGTTCCGCGCCAATCCCAGCCTTCCTGACATCAATCGCGATGGCAGGGTGGATGATGTGGACCTGCTATTGGTGTTGTTCGCCTTCGGCAATACCGGCAACAACTTGCCCGAAGATGTCACGGGCGACAACCGGGTGGACGATGATGATCTGTTGATGGTCTTGTTCAACTTTGGGCTGGGCTGCTGATTTGCACAATGGTTTAGATTGGAGGGCGAATCTCCGTCTTCGCCGTTGTTTTTCTGGGCGCGCCTATGTGTGCGCCCAAACACTCTCTTGTCATGCCGAGCGGAGCCGAGGCATCGGCTGTTAGAAAATGGCGACTCAAGTCGCCCCCAGAAAAACGCGAAGTCCGCCTTCGCGGACTCGATGGAGTCATCGTCATTAGTCGCCGAAGGGCAACTTTGCCCTCCGTCGGCGCGAATTCATTCGCGGTTACCAGTCCCCTTCGCTTCGCTCAGGGTGACAAGAGAGTGTCATGCCGAGCGTCGCCAAGTCATAGCCTGTTGGGGTTTTGAGGCAACCCGACAATCTCACAACTGCCCTAAGAACCGGCTAATTTCATATAAATGCTGCATATGATCCGCGCCGGTTTCGCCTGCAAACCCCAAGATTTTCAGCTTACCCTTTTCAAATCGGCTGGTCAGAATCAATTTTGGCGTCCACGTCTCGCGAACGCTTTCCATCTTTCCGTCCACCGCCTCCAAAAGATAGCGCGCGGTTTCCGTTGTGCTGGCGTAATTGGGCGGTTTCACCTCGGAATGGGAAACAATCATCCGTTTCTTACCCGCCGCCGCATCGCGCGCAAACGCCGTGAAACCAGCCATCTGATCATCGGGAATCTTGCGCGCGGTCAGGTCATCATCCACATAGCCTGCATGAATCGAATCCAACATCACCAGCGAATCGATCCGTTGGTAAATCGCTTTATCTTTCAGAAATTCGCGCACCGCGCCAAAGCCTGCGCTGAACGAAAGAATCGTCACCGAGCGAATCTCCGGCAGGCTGCCATCGGCGCGCTTGAACCGCGCTTTTACCTCGTCCAGCATCTTCCAAAACGTGTTCAGGTCCTTGAAATGTTCCCGGTAAGCGTTGGAAAGCCCCGGCAGCACAACCGACACCAACACCCCCGACCGTTTCGAGGCATCGAACTGTTGCTGCGCCACTCGCGCAGAGCCTTGCATATGCAAATAAAAATCGATCCCCTCCGGGGCAGGGACATACTTCTCTGGAAAATACAGTTCGCCCACTGAAATCGTTTCGCGCTGTCCGGACGGTTCCGGCGTGATTGCTTGCGTTTGCGCCGCGCTCTGACAACAGAGCGATAAAAGACCTGCGCACAGAAAAATGAAAAACCAACTGAAATGTGCCATACTGTTTTGCCCGCTTCAGGGTATACTCCTAAAGACAATGGACCTCCCACACATATCTTACCCGACTGCAACCGACGGATTGCAATACACAAAACCGGCAGACCGCTGGGACGAAGCGTTCCCGCTGGGCAATGGACTGTTGGGCGCATTGATTTGGGGCGATGGCAAACCGCTCCGCATTTCTTTAGACCGAACCGATCTCTGGGATTTGCGTCCTGTGCCAGAGTTCCACTCGTCCGATTACACCTATAAAAAAATGGTGGAATGGCACCGGGCAGGAAAGCATGCCGATCTCGTTCGTCTTTATGAAGCGCCCTATGAACGCCCCGCCCCCACGAAAATCCCCGCGGGCAGGTTGGAACTGACTCTGCCTGGCGAATTCCGCGAGGCAAAATTAGAACTGTTGGAAGCGACCGCATTCCTGCAGTTCCATCAAGCGATGGCGCGCCTCTTTGTGCATGCGACTCAGCCGGTGGGTATGATGCAGCTTATGGCGCGTGGAGAACCCGACCTTCGATTGGCTGCGCCGCCCTTTGGCGGCAGAGTCGAGGAAAAAGCGTCAGGCGGTATCAGCGCGGGTGATTTGGCGCAGTTGGGTTATCCTGCGCCTGAAGAAAGCCAAGGCGAGCGTTGGCGAGCGTTCCAGCAGCAAGGCTGGCAGGGGTTTCGTTTTGCCGTCTATACCGCTTGGACCGAGCGCGAAGGAGCATGGGAGATCGCATGGTCGGTTGCGTCCTCGTTTGAGGGGACCGACCCGCTGAAAATCGCAAAGGAACGTGTCGATCAAGCCCTGAAACAGGGGTACGAGACCCTGCTGACTTCGCATGGCAAATGGTGGCGAGCTTTTTGGGCGCAGGCGTCGGTCAATGTGCCGAATCAAACCTTGCAGCGCGGTTGGTTCCAAGAGGTTTACAAGTTTGGTTCCGCCAGTCGGAAAGGTGCGCCTCCCATCACTTTGCAAGGACCTTGGACTGCCGACGATGGAAAACTTCCTCCTTGGAAAGGCGACTATCATCACGATTTGAACACACAACTCAGCTACTGGCTCTGCTACAGTGGGAACCGTTTGAATGAGGGATTAGCCTTTCTGGATTGGCTTTGGTCGACGCGCTCCCATTGCGAATCGTGGACCCGCCGCTTCTTTGAGATGCCCGGATTGAATGTGCCGATGACTGCCGACTTGAACAACAATCAGATCGGAGGCTGGCGGCAGTATACCCATTCGCCCACCACCGCCGCCTGGCTTGCGCATCATTTCTATCTGCATTGGCGCTACAGCATGGACCGGCAGTTCCTACGCGACCGCGCTTATCCTTACATCCGCGATAGCGTGATCTTTATCGAGGCAGTGACCCAAGAGCGCGACGCGCGCGGGAAACGCGCATTGGCTCTCAGCTCTTCGCCCGAAATCAACGACAATCGTCCCGAAGCGTGGTTTGACAACCTCACGAACTATGATCTCGCGTTGATCCGCTGGCTGGTGGGCGCTGCGCTGGAATTGGCAGGCGAGTTGAAGCGTTCTGCGGATGCGCAACGCTGGCGTAAGTTGTTGTCGGAACTGCCCGATTTCGCGCTGGATAGGGAGGGCGATCTGCTGGTGGCGGAGGGCTATCCACTCAAAGAGTCGCACCGCCACTTTTCGCACTTGATGGCGATTCACCCGCTGGGGTTGATCGACCGACAGGAGGGCGAATCCGCGCAAAGAACGATCAATGCCTCTCTGAAGACTCTTGACCGATTGAAATCGGACTATTGGACCGGCTACAGTTTTGCATGGTTAGCCAGTTTGGCAGCGCGGGCAGGGGAGGGCGAACGCGCCGCTCAAGCCTTAGAGATTTTCTGGCAGGCGTTTGTGCTGAGAAACGGTTTCCATTGCAACGGCGATCAATCGGGCAAAGGTTATTCTAAATTTACCTATCGCCCGTTCACGCTGGAAGGGAACTTCGCCGCTGCCCAAGGCTTGCAAGAAATGCTGCTTCAAAGCCAGCGCGGAGTGATCCAAATTTTTCCCGCCATCCCGAAAGAGTGGGATACGGTTGGGTTTACGACCCTGCGCGCAGAGGGCGCGTTTTTGGTCTCCGCGCTCAAGAAGCAGGGGAAAATGCAGTGGGTCCAAGTCCGCTCGGAACAGGGCGGAACTTGCCGTATCATGTCGCCGTTTACCGGAAAACTGGAAACCCACACGATGAAACGCGGCCAGTCCCTCGTCCTGCGCCCTAAATGATTTCCCTGTAGGGGCAGGTACTTCAACCCGCACAAGCGGGGCAGGTTAAAGAACCTGCCCCGACACCAAACGTTACCCGTGTCCGCCGCTATCCACTGCGGGCGGAGTCGAAGAGCCAAGCGCCAGCTCTTTCTCCATCTCGTCCGCAATCGAGCCGCGTTTGCTCCAATAGACCGAGAACGCCAACGCGCCTACCGCGATGACCGTGATCAAGATACGCATCGAATCGCTGATACCGGTCTGAATCACTACCGGCGCGATCAGGATCGCCACCAGATTCATCACCTTAATCAGCGGGTTCAATGCCGGACCTGCTGTATCCTTGAACGGATCGCCAACGGTATCGCCAATCACGCCGGCTTTGTGCGCTTCGGTGCCTTTACCGCCCAAGAAGCCATCCTCGATGCGCTTCTTGGCGTTGTCCCATGCGCCGCCGCTGTTGGACAGTAACACTGCCAGCAACTGACCCGACAGAATCGCTCCTGCCAAATAGCCGCCCAACGCCTGCGCGCCCGTCAAGATATACTCCGTGCCACCTAACTCCACCGGCGTTGCGCCAATACTCAGACCGAACGCGACCGCAATCGGCAGCGAAATCGCCAGCACGCCGGGACCGATTAGTTCCTTCTGCGCGGCGCGGGTCACGATCTCCACACACCTGCCGTAGTCCGGTTTCTCGGTTCCGAGCATAATGCCCGGCTTCTCGCGGAACTGTCGTCGCACCTCTCGAATCATCTCAAACGACGAGCGTCCGACCGCCAGAATCGCGAACGCGCTGAACAAGAACGGTGCCGCGCCGCCAATCAATAGCCCGATGAACACCACCGGCACATCGACGGGCAGACCGCCGATCACGTCTTTGATCTGAGTCGCGCTTTGGGAGCCAGTTTCCACCAGTTTTGCCAGCTTCGCATCCTCCACAAACGAGTGGAACAGCGCAACCGCCGCCACCACCGCCGTCGCAATCGCGAAGCCTTTCGTCAGCGCCTTGGTGGTGTTGCCCACTGCGTCCAACCGATGCACGATCTTGTCGCCGGTCAAGCCGCCTTTGGCAGGCAAGTTATCCGAGTCCTTGAGCGCGCCAGACATCTCGAAAATGCCGTTCGCATTATCAGAAATCGGTCCGAAGGTATCCATCGCCAGCACATAGCCGGTCGTTGCCAGCAGTCCCAAGCCGGTGAGCGCGATCCCATAGAACGATAACATTGCGCCGCCATACTCGGTGGGCGGGAAGATAAACATCGGCGCCAGCAGCGCGCCCGAAATGGCGAACACCGACCAAACGCTCGATTCCAGGCCATACGCGAACCCTTGAATAATCAGGGTCGCCGGACCCGTCGAGGCAGCCGCCGAAATCTCCTTGACCGGTTTCTTCTCAGTCGAGGTGTAATACTCGGTCAGCTTCTCAATCAACATCGCCAACAGCACGCCAAAGACCGTCGCCAGCCAGAACCGCCACCAATCGACCACCACTTCGTTGCCGTTCAGTGTGAACTTGAAATCGCTGAGGAAAAAGTAAGCGACAAACAGGTTGCCAATCACTGCCAAGATCGCCGAAACCCAGAACCCGAAATTGATCGGTTTCATCGGGTCCAAATCCTCGCGGTCTTCGCCTTTAACCGCCATGACGCCCACAATCGACGCGATAACGCCGACGCCGCGCACCAGCAGCGCGAACATCACCAGTTTCATCGCCATGATGGGACCCACAATCGCGCTGGCAGCCACGCCCAAGATAATCGCCGCGACCAGAGTCACCTCATATGATTCGAATACGTCGGCTGCCATACCCGCGCAGTCGCCCACGTTATCGCCCACATTGTCGGCAATGGTGGCGGGGTTGCGCGGATCGTCTTCAGGAATACCTGCTTCCACTTTGCCCACCAGGTCTGCGCCCACATCCGCGCCTTTCGTGAAGATGCCGCCGCCGACACGCATAAAGAGCGCAGCGAGCGAGCCGCCAAATCCGAACCCGACCAGCACATACATCGCTTTTTGCTGGAAGATCATGAAGATGACCGACGCGCCGAGCAGCCCCAATCCAACGGTGAACATGCCGCTGACCGCGCCCGCCCGGAAGGCGGTTTCCAGCGCGCCTTTGAAGGTGGTCATCGCTTTCGCGGCGGTGCGCAGGTTGCCTTTGACCGCCATATCCATGCCGACATAGCCCGCGCCATAAGACGCGAACACGCCTAAGAAGAAGGCAATCGCGATGCCCAGCGCAAGGGTGGTATCTTGATAGATTGGCTGGTACATAAAGAACAGCCCGATGGTGATTGCCAGCACGAACCAGATCATGGTGCTGACCTGTTTGCGAAGATAGGCGCGCGCGCCGTCTTGAATGGCTGCCGCGACTTCCTGCATTTTCGGCGTGCCGGGACTCTGTTTCAAGGTCCAAGCGCGCAGCCACATGCCATAACCCAACGCGACAAACGCCAGCGCAATCACAATGCCTAAGATCAGGTATTCCTGCTGCCCGAACGGCGGCAGGTCAACAGCCTCTGCGGAGTAACCTGTGGAAGCCAATAACCCCAACCACAGGACTAGGAGCCAATGCAACGCCCGCGGCTTCAACCAGCGGGCAAAATTCAGTTGCGATAAGTCGCTCATCCTTAAAAAAACCTCCTACATTTACATGCGCTATTCAATTCAACACACCAAACGCATTTTCCTGTTGTTTGTGTGAATAGAGGAAAAATGGATTTGAGGGTGTATTTCTTTGGTTCCTATGCTCGTCTACCCAAGGCACTTGGACGCAATGTGTATTCAGGTTTCAAATGGGGGGCAGGGCGCTCTCTCCGCTGAACAAGCAGACTCTTGGCTTCGCTCAGGGTGACAGCCTGGTAAGTTCAATCCCCTTAATAACCGCTCCCACGCCTCCAAAACCAACCGTCGGGGGCGGTATTCACAGAGTTGTCGGATATCTCTTTCTTTCAGCACGCGGAAGGTTTCGCCGTGAAAGGTGCTGGCGGCGACGCGCAGGGCGTAGGCGTGGGGTTCCAGCGGGTTTTGTACCTCTTTAACGGGGTCTAAGACTTTTTGATGTTCGGTAAGAGATCGGGGAAAAAAAACCCAACTATCTCCTCAACAAAACGACGAAACAAGCCCCCAAACGCTCACTCGAATCGAGGTTATGGAACACCCGACTTGCCGAGCGGAAGAGAGGGGCGCAATGCGCCCCCAAAGAAAAAAACACGTCAACTGGCTTAATGCCGTGGGAAAGCGTACAGATGAACGATCTCACCATCGCGCAACAGCACGCAGCCATCCAGGGACCCATCCAGCCAGTGAGCTTGATCGCCCAGTCCCACCGATTGGAACACCTTCAAAGGGGTTTCCATCAGACGGTGAAGGAACAGTTTCACCTCTCCCAGAGTGGGTACAGCAGGTTTAGGGCGTAGGCTCAGAGAAGCGGTCATCGCGTAACTGCGAAGGATCTTGGGGAACATTTTGGCAAAAGTCAAGGGCGAATCGAACATCTCCGCTCCTGCAATTTGTCCGTCTACCGCGAAAATCGCCCCGACCTGATTGGGAATGACGTGGAGATTCGCGTTGTACTCCGACCAATGTTCTCGCCGATGCTCATATGCATCACGCATCGCCCGGGTCGTAGAGTGAGAACCGCTCATCTCAGATAGTGCGGCGATATCATCCCAAACCTCGCGTTGACTCGAGTGAGGGTGGTTGCGAGTACGCATATGATGAGCCACTTGTTGAGCCTTACGCTGTCGGGCATCGGATTGCAGCATGTACTCCGATTCCTCAAAATGAAAGGCGTCTGCGCGTGCGCGACTCAGATTCGACCAGCGCCCAGCCTCCACACAACTGACAGGAATCTGGGTCGTGGACTCGGCAGGCAGCAGAATTGACACATTCAAAACACGGTTCTGTTTCGCGCCGACCAACTCCTCGCTGTCAGGCAACAAAACGGGAATGGAAGCGCGGTTGATGGCAGTCAGGGTATTCACATCGCCCGACTCGCTCACCTCTTGAATCACCAGCAGCCCTTCCTGCAAGGCATCGCTCATCAAGAGATAATCGGATTCTTTCGGGTTATCGTCCACAAGGGGAAACAGGGTCAGGTTCCGATGCGTCAAGGGCATCTCTACTCGCATTCGACTCAAAGCAGCTACAGTCATGACTTACCTCCAAAGGTTAGTTTTGTCGCGGCACGAATGTCGCGCACTGTCTTATACTGTCATATAACTGTAAAGGTTCCCAGAAATTTTAACGGGCGCAAAAATCTATCCTCTATACCCATGGGGGTATCGCTGAAACCACTGCCAGGCATGCGCGATCATGGAGGAGAGGTCAGGATACTCCGGCTGCCAACCCAACAGGCGATGGGCTTTGTCCGAAGAAGCCACCAGCCGCGAAGCATCGCCCGGACGGCGCGGCGCGACCGAATGAGGAATAGGCTTTCCTACCACTGCCTCCGCAGTATGCAAAACCTCCCGTACCGAATAACCGCGCCCGTTGCCCAAGTTGTAAACCGCGCTCGGCGCGCCTGCCCGCAACTGCTGCAACGCCAGGTAATGCGCCTGACACAAGTCCCACACATGCACATAGTCACGGATGGCGGTTCCATCTGGCGTCGGGTAATCGGTTCCGAAAACGGCAATCGACTCGCGCTTGCCCATCGCCGCGAACAAGGTGAGCGGAATCAAATGCTCCTCAGGGTGATGGTCTTCACCTAACTCGCCTTCGGGGTCCGCGCCCGCCGCATTAAAATAGCGTAGCGCGACGAAACGCAATCCATACGCGCTCTCATGCCAGGGCAAAGCGCGTTCCACCGCCAGCTTCGATTCGCCATAGGGATTGGTCGGCTTCAGGGGATGTTCTTCGGGAATAGGCACGGTCTCTGGCTCGCCATAAACCGCTGCTGTCGAGGAGAATATCAGCGACTGAACCCGATGGCGGCTCATTGCAGTTAACAACTGCAACGCGCCCAAGGTGTTCACTTCATAATACTCGGCAGGCGCGCGCATCGACTCGCCCGCAGAGATTTTGGAGGCAAAGTGCATCACACATTCTATGGAATATCGCTGGAACAACGCATTTAGGTCTTGCGGTTGACGCAGGTCACCCTGTACATAAGGCGCGCCCCGCAAAGCAGGCAAATGTCCTGTCGAGAAATTATCAAAAACCAGCACCGGTTCGCCCCGTCCCTGCAGGTACTTGATCATATGCGAACCAATGTAGCCCGCGCCCCCCGTAATCAAAATCATAACGCTAAGTATACCCTTACAATTCTGGGGATGAGGGATGAGAAGAAGGCACAAACTTGTCTTCCGGCAAGCGTTTCGCCAAAACATATTGCTCGGCGGCGGCAGCTTGGAACGCAGGCATCTGCTCAAAACAGGCTCCCATGCGTTGGTGGAGCAGGCGGGTCGGTTGAAGGCGCAATCCCTCGCCCAACAACCGCTGCGCATCGCCGAATAAACCTGCCTCTTGATAGAAGTCAGCCATACAAGCGATCCATTCGGGACGCATCACCGGCTGCAACAAGCGTCCCGGTTCGGCATTCTCCATCCGATCTACGCTCAAAAACATCTCAGCGCGCTGCAACGGGTCCAACGGAGACAGAACCCGCGCATTTTCCCTCTCGTACGAAGCCTCTTCTGCATGTCCCAGCCATCGCCAACAAGCCGCGCGCAACATCCATGCCTGCGAGTCGCCCCCGTTATAAATCAAGCACTCCTCCAAGTGGATCAACGCGCGCGCATAATCCTCACGGCGAAGGGCAATCAAGGCGAGCAGGTAATGTGAGATACTGTGCCATCCCAAATCGAACGCCGACTCATGAAGCGCGTTTTCTGCATGCGTGAACTCGCCCTTAAGAAAGGCGCGCAAACCCGTCTCATAATATAAGAGGAGGGGAGAGGATCGTTCAGGCAAGGGAACCTCTTTCCAGCGGGTGGGCAAAGCCCCGGATTCAGGCTCCTCTTTTCGCGTGAAACTCCAGACCGTTTCGCCGGTTGGCGCTACTAATCTTGCCATTTGGATTACGCCCGCCTCTTCAGGGAGACGCAAAAGGGCAGGCTGCTCCGCATAAAGCGAGACCTGCGCTTCCACCGTTTGACCCGTCTCCGCGCGCAACTGCAGGGTATGTTCGGCGCGCAAGCAGGGTGAATGAAGGCGCATGTTGGAATCGCTCAACCACTCGATACCGCCCGCTTTCTCTAAAGAGACGGTCTGCTTCACGCCTTGCAATGGCAGCCACCGCTCGCGCCAGGTATCGGTCATATGAGGCGCAAGCCACCGCCAGCCGTCATTGTCGGAAAAGCGAGTCGACAGCAGGTGAGGCGTTTCCGCAAATGTGAAGTCATACACTCCACCCAACCGGTCCGGCAACACCGCGCCCACGCCGTCCCCTTCGCGCGCCTGTAAGAGCGGTAAAAGCCGGTCGGCAGACCACACTTTGGCGGGCGCGACCTGCCACCCGGGCAGCACTTCCGTTAAGGTGAAAAAGCGATAGGGCAGGGGGCGAAGGCTCCGGTTGTACACCCGGTAATCCAACTCTAAGGCATAATGATCGGGTAGCAAACGCATGCCGACCTGCCAAAAGAGAGGATACTCCAAGTCATAACCGCCGACCCAAAGCGTTCCTGGTGCGGACTCGTCTAACGGCAGTTCCGCATGGGTCATGACAGGATGCAAAGCGCATGGCGACCCTAAATCGACTGGGTGGAATTGAATACCTCCTCGTAAGAACCACCGCTCGGTTGGTTTCTCGCTTAGAGTGAGCCGTTGGGGAAGCAAACTTGCGGGTTGCCCTACTAATTCTCGTTGATGCATCTTATCATACAGACTCCAAATGCGCCCGCCTAACTCTGGCAACACGACCAATCGGAGATAAGCATTCTCCAGCAACAAGGCGCGGTACGTTTTTGTGAGGCTTTCCTCCGCGTTCACTTCAAAACGAGGGTAGGCATAGGGCGGGTTGGCTTGCCATTGCCAATTCGCCGTGTTCCATTCCAAAGTTTCTTCACGATAGTGGACACTCATCAGGGTTCAGAGATAGGGATTCGTTTCGCGTTCGATCCCAATCGTGGTGGCTCTGCCGTGACCGGGAAACACTTTAGTATCGTCTGGCAGGGTGAGCAGGCGGTTCTGGATCGCGTCCAGTAAGGTTTGCGCGTTGGCGTGAGGGATGTCTGTACGCCCCACGGAACCCGAAAACAGCGTGTCGCCTGAGAACAGCGCGGACGGTTGGGTTTCCAACAAGAACACGAGATGATCCGGTCCATGCCCTGGTACGGAGAGAACGCGAAACTTTAAAGAGCCGACTTCAAAATGGTCATCCTGCTCAAGAAATCGGTCGGGTTCGGGAACTGGCTCCCCCACAGGAAGCCCCAGAAAAGGGGGATGCTCGTGCGCGGCTTTCGCCCACAGTTCCCACTCGACCTGAGAAGTCCAGAACGGCGCGTTAGAGTGTTTCTTTAACTCTGGAACGCCCAGCACATGGTCAAAGTGTCCGTGAGTTGCCAGAATCAGGCTGAGAGAGGCGTTCTGCTGTTGGAGGGTCTGCCAAATCTTGTCGCCTTCCGCGCCGGGGTCAATCACGACCGCCTGCCGCGTTTCGGGGCAGATGACGATAAAACAATTCGCCTGCAGCGGTCCAACAGGCAGGGTTATGATGTCTGGTTCCACAGGGAAAATTATACCTGCGGCTTGAGAATCGAAACGTTAAGATATCCAGCGTCTGCGCTTGCGGCGGTGAAAGTTCTCCCAATGTTCGCGCTCGATCTCTTCCAACTGCGCCTCGGTCATGCCGAAATGGTGTCCGATCTCATGCAACAGGGTTTGCCTGATCTGTTTCTCGATTTCCTGCGGGGTATCACAAATTATCTGAATGTTTTCCTGATAAAGGTATATTTTCGGAGGGTAATGAAACGCGCCTGGAGGCAAATGCGTGAGTGGCGTGCCGACGTAAAGTCCCAGCAGATGTTTTCCCTCAAATCGCCCTCCCTCAGGACCGGGAACATCTTCCACAATGACAGCGACATTTTCGACCATGTCGCGGAATTTCTCGGGCAGCGAAACATAAGCCTGTTCGACTATTTGTTCGAAATCTTCGCGTGTGAGGCGTATCATACGATTGTATACGGCAAATGTTTGGGACTTGTTTCCATAAGTTATCCTGCGAGGTTCTTAGGGAGCATGAACTCCCTAAGAACCTCCAGTAAGCCCTTAGTTTTTGTGAGGCTGCGCGGGTTTTTCAGTGGGGGTTATGGGCTTTTTTTCTTCAGGCTGAAGCAATTCAGGCCAGACTAACCGCCACATGCGTTCGTTGTAGGCGATATCTTCCTCTTCGGTGGCGATGCGCAGTCCTTCATAATATTTGCGATGGCAAACCACGCGATAGGAGAATCGCGCATGAGATCTGCCACCTCGAAGCTCGATGACATCAAAACCATTGGTAGTTTTATTGGCGACTGCTACTCCTTCGCAAGCGGGGTCCTCGATTTGAATGAAGACCATCATCGGATACTGGTCGTCAATGGTGACGGTTTGCAAATATTGAGAGTCCAGCTCGATATGAGCGTAGCCATTGCGCAATTGTCCTACACCGTAATCGCTGAAGAAAACTTCCGCCGATTCTTCAGAATACATTTTCACAGGGGTGCCATCGTCCAGTTTGACGGTAGCCGGTTTGGAGGTCGCCCATTCAACTGTGTTAATCTGGACACGCAATCTGCCTTGTCCCTGTCGTTGCACTCTTAAGGTGAGGTTGTCATCGGCATCCTCCCACAAATGAATGTAGTCGCCATCACCGATATTGATTTTGTTGTCGGAACCTGCAGAGCCAGGACCTTGCAACCTCAGTGTGGAGTTGTTGGCTGATATGATATGCAGTTTTGAGCCGAAGCCACCTGCCGCGATACCGATACCCACATCCCCCCCTTCAAATATAGTAACCCAGTCTTGACGCTGCCCATTCACTTGCCGTCCGCCAAGGACGATCCGGCTTGTGCCTCCATAATCGGTACCCGGCACGCTGATAAAGAGAGCTGCAGGTTCCATGAACATGCCCCATCGCCCAACCCCATTCTGGGCTCCCGAATTCATAGGGTCATGCTGCCGGACAATCATGGGACCATCAGCGGCATCTAAGCGCACCATATTTTGCACTTGGATTGTACCGCGCACGTCCAGGGATTGGGAGGGGTTCGTGGTGCCAATACCCACATTGCCGCTAAAATAGCCGCGTCCTAAGAAGTAGCCCGCATAACCCGCCGCCGAATTGGTGATCGCGTAGATTCCATAGTTCGTTCCGGTGCTTCGAGATGCCAGCGCGTAAACGCCTGTGCCGAAGGCAGAATCGGCGCGCCCTGTAACTCCGATTCCATAGCCGTTCGAGTTCGTAGAGTGTCCGATGACGCCCGTGCCGCCCGTGCCCAGCGCGCGACCGGAGATACTGGTTGCGCTGGCGGCTGTCGTGGTGGAGCGCATTGCGAGACTGGCTGCCGATTGGATATCTAAGGCGTGCGCGGGGGAAGTTGTACCAAGTCCCAGATTCCCGCTGAAGTAGCCGCGTCCCACAAAGTAAGCCGCGTAGCCCGCAGGGGAGTTGGTCAAGCCGTAGACTCCAAAGTTAACGCCCGTGTTACTGGTTGCCACGCCATAAAGCCCTGTGCCGCTCACGGCTGCGGACTGTCCCCAGATCCCCGTCGCAAAACCTGTTGTGCCTGTCGCGAACCCGTAAACGGCAGCCCCAGTACCGTTCGTCTGCCCAAAGACCGCGGCAGCGGGGCTGGCTGCATTGATAATTTGGAAGAACCCGGCATTTCCCGTGCCGGTGTTGGTGCCTGTGACGGCAGGGGTGTTTGAGTTGGAAGAGCCGTTCAGGACTTGAGCGGTAGTCATGTTGACAAAAGTGAGCGCGTACATCGTCGCTGCAACCCACTTAACCATTGGTAAGTATTTGAAACGCATGGTGTATATCCACCTATCCTTTTAGTTTGGTTGATGTATCTAAGGGGTGGGATGACAGGAGCGATTGCTATGGAGCAGGGTTTTATCCACAGAAACAGCCGATGCCGGGTGTAGTCCCCTTTGCCTACTCCGCATCGTATCATGCAAAAATGATAAAGAAGTCCCGACACAATTTTACCATGTTTTTTAAGATAAAATAGGGGGAGATTTTTGGAAAGTGGAGCGAATGGGTCTGTTGCAACTTTGGGCGAGGTATGACTCGCCCAAACCAGTTTCCCTGCTTGCGGGAGGGGCTTCTTAAGAAAACAACCTCCGCAAACCGTTTTTTCCCCTTTCGTATTAAGGGACTAACCGGAAAATGCGGTCATCTTCCGCATGCGGATTGCCCCGCCCATCGCGATTGGAAGTTCCAAAGTAGAGGTGTCCATCGGGACCGAACGCCACGGCTCGCAGACGCCCATATTCGTTTTTGAACATTTCCTCTGTCCGAACCACTCTTCGCCCATCCAGAACAACGCGCACTAACATGGTTCCGCGCAAACAGGCGAAAAAGAGGTTATTCTTGAAGACGGGGATTTTGTCGCCTCGATAGAAAGCGGCTCCACCGGGCGCGACGGAAGGCGTATATTCTAACAAGGGAGAGACCATACCATCGCGTGTCTGCTTATGATGAATTGCCGGCCAGCCATAATGCTTGCCGCGCTCCACGATATTGACTTCATCGCCGCCGCCTGGTCCGTCAAAACCTGAAGGACCGTGTTCGGTCTGGAACATGAGGTTGCTTCCGGGTTGCCAAGCGATACCCTGCGCGTTTCGATGTCCGTAAGACCAAATTTCAGGACGCGCTCCGGAACGATTCACAAAAGGATTGTCTTTGGGAATGGAGCCGTCATCGTTCAAGCGCAGCGTTTTGCCCTCGATCTTGTTGAGCTGATCGCCCAGTTCTTTTTTGGCGGCGTCGCCAGTGGTGATGTAGAGCTTACCGTCCGGTCCGAAGCTCAATCCCATCCCCACATGAACAGCCGCGCCCGCGATGTTCTCAATAATCACTTTGCGTTCGGTCAACTGTTCGCCGGTATCTTTGAACCGGGTCACACGCACCTTGAAGCCTCCCTCGTTGTAAACATAGGCGAGGTAGACCCAGCGATTGCGCGCATAGTTGGGATGAACCGCAATGCCCATCAAACCTGCTTCTCCACGACTCACCACATCGGGTAATTCTGCAAGCGGTTTGACGCGCAAACGCCCTTTTTCCATCACTCGAACCCTGCCCGGTCGCTCGGTGAACAGCATGCGACCGTCCGGCGTAAAGGCGATCCCCCAAGGCACTTCCATGCCCCGAACCACGACTTCAACTTTGTATGTCCCTTGCATACAGATAGTTTACCCGTTTTTAACAGACCTATGTGTCTATCCACCAAGAGGCGCACTGCGTGTGCGCCTCTACAAGACCGTTTTTTTCTATATCGTTTTTAAGGGACTAACCGGAAAATGCGGTCATCTTCTGCATACGGGTTCCCCCGCCCATCGCGATTGGAAGTTCCAAAGTAGAGGTGCCCATCGGGACCAAACGCCACAGCTCGCAGACGCCCATATTCGTTTTTGAACATTTCCTCTGTCCGAACCACTCTTCGCCCATCCAGAACGACGCGCACTAACATGGATCCGCGCAAACAGGCAAAAAAGAGATTATTCTTGAAGGCAGGGATTTTGTCGCCTCGATAGAAAGCGGCTCCACCAGGCGCGACGGAAGGCGAATACTCCAACAAGGGAGAGACCATACCATCGCGTGTTTGCCTGTGAGAAATCACTGGCCAGCCATAATGCTTGCCGCGCTCCACGATATTGACTTCATCGCCACCGCCTGGTCCATCAGAAGGACCGTGTTCGGTCTGGAACATGAGGTTGCTTCCGGGTTGCCAAGCGATACCCTGCGCGTTTCGATGTCCGTAAGACCAAATTTCAGGACGCGCTCCAGAACGATTTACAAAAGGATTATCTCTTGGGATGGAGCCGTCATCGTTCAAGCGCAGCGTTTTGCCCTCGATCTTGTTGAGTTGAGCGCTCAGTTCTCTTTTCGCGGCGTCGCCAGTGGTGATGTAGAGCTTACCGTCCGGTCCAAAACTTAATGCCATCCCCACATGGATTACCGCGCCCGCAATGTTCTCAATAATCACTTTGCGTTCGGTCAACTGTTCGCCGGTATCCTTGAAGCGTATCACTCGCACCTTTAAGTCATCCCTGTCGTAAGTATAGGCGAGGTAGACCCAGCGATTGCGCGCATAGTTGGGATGAACCGCAATGCCCATCAAGCCCGGTTCGCCCCGTGTGACCACATCGGGCAGTTCCGCAAGCGGTTTGACGCGCAAACGCCCTTTTTCCACCACGCGAACCCTGCCCGGTCGCTCGGTGAACAGCATGCGACCGTCCGGCGTAAAGGCGATCCCCCACGGCACTTCCATGCCCCGAACCACGACTTCAACTTTGTATGTCCCTTGCATACAGATAGTTTACCCATTCATTGGGGAGCAACTCACGTGTCAAGTTAGTTTGAAAGGGGAAGACGGTGCTTGTGATTCCAAAGGGGGTGCCACGAGGAAAGTTATCTCAAAACCTGCCGTCATTCCCGTTGGTCATCCTCACGAAAGGGGGGAACGCGGGATTTAGTCTTTGAAAAGTGGACCCATTCGCTCCGTTCAGTGTTACAGCGCAAATCGTGTCATGCCGAGCGTAGTCGAGGCATCCGCTTTTCAAACACAACCCCCTCCGTTGGGTTCCCCCTGCAAGCAAAGGGAACCGGGTTCGCCATTTCTGTCAAGCCGATTGGAGCAGAGGCATCTGTGAAAGTGATTTGCCTGCCCAAGTTTGGAGGGCGGAAACCTGTCTCTGCCGAAAAAGATGACCCCTTCGTTGGGTTACTCGTGCAAGCAAGGGGAACCTTGACTACGCCTTGAGCCTGCTTTTAACAGCCCAGCCCGAAATTGAACAGAACGATCAGTAAATCGTCATCATTGATCGTGCCGTCATTGTTCAGGTCTTCGGGGCAGCCGTCGCAGCTGTCGCCAAACGCAAACAGGATGGGCAACAGATCGAGGTCATCAACACAGCCGCTGCCGTCCACATCGCCTTGCAAGCCCGGATCATAGACCGCAATCAGCCCATTGACATCCAAGAAATACAACACCTGATTACGCGGGTTGCCCAGCTCTAAATCAATAACGCTGTTCCCGTTGTTAAAATACAAGACGGAGACGCCATTGAAAATGGGATGAGGGTGGGCGATATTCAAACTTCCTTGAACCCCGTTATAACTGGTGCTATAACGGAGTCCGAAGGCAAGGAGAAACGGATTCCAAGTATTAGCTTCGAATTCGGCACCAAAATGGCCAGTGCCTGCTGCGAGGTAAACATTGCCTCCGTTTTGAACATACTGTATTAGATCAGCAATCCCTATGTTATCATAATAGCCGCCCAAGAAGACCGCATCGAAATTGCTGAGATAAGCCAAAGTCGGCGGCGTATCTATAGAAACGGTCCAGGTATGCCCCGCATTTCGAATGGTGGTCGCAAGTGAAGGCTCGTTAAAGCCGCGGTTGTTGCTGTATGCCAGGAAGTTCCCCGGTTGACCATCGGTGAACCAGCTCGCGACATTACGGACGAATTGAGCGGCATCTGGCGCAATAGTAAAACCGACATCTGTCAAAGTCCACTCGTCGTGGTTGACGACAATTTTACCTTGTGAAAACGCTGCCGTCGAACAAGCCAAAAGACAGCCCAGGGCTGCCACTCGCGCAAAATATAACATTATCGTAAATACCCCCTTTTGTAAAGGTTTTGAGGCGAGATGAGGTGTAATGAAAAATTGATTCATTTAGCAAGGCGGTTCAGATGTTGCAGGCATTTTGCTTTGCTCATCTCAACGCGATTTCTGCTCAGGTCGCCACAATTATGTTATACAGCAACAAATGTGCCAAAAGAATTCACATAACTGGATTCCAAAGTTCGCGAGAAGGACGAGATTCAGTAGGTAAATAAGCCAGGCGCTTTGGGCGCAAGTGGGATGAGTTGTAATGCGTGTTCGCGCAAGGCGGGCAGGGTCCGGTCGGGTTCCAAAGTCAACGCGATGATGGTGCCGCCCTCGCCGCCTGCGCCCGCCAGTTTGACGCCCAGCGCGCCGTTCGCTTTGGCGACTTGCGCCAAATGATCCAACGCATCGCCCGAGCCGCCCAGTGAGCGTGTGATTTCGTAATTTTCATTCATTAACTTTGATAAGTGATGCCAATCGCGCGCAAGAATCGCTTTTTTGCCTTCCCGCGCCAGCGCGCCGATTCGCGCCATACCCTCCACTACCATAGTCTCGCCCGACTCCCAACGAGAGCGCAGGCTGGTATGAACCGCGCCAGAGTGGCGTTTTTGTCCGGTGAAGGCGAGCCACATGGGCAGGGTAGGCGTTTCCACGAGCGTGTTCAGATTTTCTACGGTGGCAAAAGGTTCGTGGGAATCGCTTTGTAAGCTTTGCTTGTCGCGAAAGTCCATATAGTTGAAACCGCCAAAGGCTGCCATATGCTGGTCTTGGAACCCGCAGGCGACCTTCAGAATGTCCGCCTCTACCTTACGCGTGATCTCACAGAGGTGATACTGGCTTTGCCATCTGCCGTCGCGCGGGGTCAATAGGCAGGCGATGATAGCGGTCAAGAGCGCGGTAGACCCGGCAAGTCCTGCCTGCGCGGGAATGTCGCTTTCGGCTTGCAAGCTGAAACGCGCGCTGGCAAGCGAATAGCCCAAACCAGAGAGCGCGACACGGAATACATCGAACATGTCGCCTTGCGGCTCTAAGGTGTCGGGATGGAGGGAGTGCGCGCCAATCTGAAACACGAGTTGAGGGGACGACTCCAGAGCGCACCGAGCGCGCAAGGGAACTGCGCAGGAGATCACAGTGCCGCCGTACATATCACTTGGATTGCCCAGAATGCCCGCTCGACCGGGCGCAGAGAATCGCATGGATTTGATTATACCCGTCTCATCTCACTGTTTAATGGCAATCAGCACCAAAGCCACACTGTCCAGTGTCAAAGGGCGACCGTCCAATCCACCATAACAACTGTCCACCCGAAAACCGGCTTTGTCAAACTGGGCGATCAATTCTGTCAAGGTGTAAAATCGGTTGGAGTAGGTGTAGTCGTTCGAGTCGCCTTGGGGATTGGTGATGGTCAGTTCTGAATTCAATCTGCCTGTCCAAAGATCAAACGAGCGATGTTCTTGACACCAATAGCCATTGTGTCCATCAATCTCGACTTCGGGTTGGAAACGCCGCAGTACCGACTCGCGGTTGACATACTGCATCAAGAAGATACCTTTGGGTTTCAAAGCGTGATGGACAGCCTGCAAGATTTTCAGGTCTTCCTCGTCCGTTTCAAAATAACCGAAGGAGGTGAACATATTGATCACGGCATCGAACTCGTTTTCAAAGGGGATTTGGCGCATATCCGATTCGACCCATTCTACCGAAACACCCGTCCTGTTCGCTTCGGCTTGCGCGATTTTCAGGAAGAGGGGGCTGAGGTCCAGTCCCGTGACGGCGTAGCCTCGACGCGCCAACCGAATCGCATGGCGTCCTATGCCACAGCCCAAATCTAAAATGCGGCTGCCTTCTGGGAGTTGCAACAGATCGGTGATTAAGTCGACTTCATGCTCTGCGCGTTCAGGAGTCCAGATATGTTCATAGATGGCAAGATAATCTTCATTAAACAGGGTGTTATACCAGGTTTGCTCTGCTTTCATCATTTTTGCGGTACAATTATACCGTAAAACCATTTCCCAAAGAGAGAAAAACCTATGAAAAAACCGATTATTGGCATCACGTGCGACTGGGTTGAAACGAATGATGTGCCGCAGGCGCGGCTGAATTATGGTTATATCCGAGCGGTGGAGACAGCAGGCGGATTGCCGGTTCTGCTGCCACCCCAAAAGGAGGTCGACTCGCTGGCGGATACGATTCAGGGTTTAGTGATTCCCGGCGGCGATGATATTGATCCCAAGCATTATGAAGAAGAATTGCATGAAAAGGCGACACTCATCCCGTACCAGCGATTTGAATTTGAACGCGCGCTGCTGGCGAAAGTCTTGGAGCAGAAGAAACCGGTTTTGGGGATTTGTTATGGCGCGCAGCTGTTGAATGTGGTTCGCGGCGGCAACCTGTACCAGCATATCCCCGATTTACCTGATACGATGGTCCATAAACGCGCAACGACCCAAGACCCGCACGATCAACATTTTGTCAAGACCGAACCGGATTGTCGCCTTCGGCAAATGTTGGGGCTGGAGCAGTTCGAGATCGTGAGCATCCATCATCAAGCGATCCGGCAATTAGGGAAGGGACTGCAGCCGACGGCTTACTCGCAAGATGGAATTATCGAGGCAATTGAAGACCCCGATGCCTCTTTTGTGGTAGGTGTCCAATGGCATCCTGAGCGAGATTTGAATTCCCCCGCGACCAAGAGCCTGTTTGCAGCGTTTGTGCAGTCGTGCAAGTAAGTCAGATGTTGAAACTGTCCTCCCTCAAACAAATTGAGGGAGGACAGGATGATTGCTTAGTCTGAGGTCGTCAAGCAACAACGCTCTTTCGGGTCTTTCTCTTTGATCAGAGGATTGGTCAACTTTTTCGCTTGCGCAGTCGTGACCTTATCGGGGTTGCGTCCCGGACAGTTGGGCGGGTTACCGGTCGGTTTCATGCAGGTATCATTGTCGTGAGGCAAATCACCCAGCGCATGCCCCAATTCGTGCGCTAAGACACGGTCGCTGTCGGGATCGCAGTCCGTCACCGCGTCATCGGCGACCACAATCTTTGTCTGTTTGCCTCCGCTATGAACGGTGTAGCCATCGCCTGATTCATGCTTTTGTCCATTGGCGTTTTGCATGCGGGATACGAAGAAGACCTCGATACAGTCGTTATCGCCTTTTTCGTCGACCTCCTTGAGCAAGTTCTTTTCTTCGGCCGTTATGTTGTCACCCATATCTTCCAAGATTTTGTAGGCATTGTTGTTGATGTAGATGGGGGCTTGCCACTGGAATTCGATACAGGCTTTACCCCAGATGGCTTCCGCTTGCGCTTTGAAAGCGGCATAGCTTGCGCCGGTCGCATTGGCATCATTGGGACCGGTGCCAATAAACACGGGTTGAATGCAGACCTTGCGTTTATTGGTGGTCTTTGTGGGACAGGCTTCCAATGGCTCTTTCTTTTTGACATCGCCAGCAACCTGGCAGTTCACGTTGAGTACCGGTCCAGTAAACTCTAACTCCGTGACCTGGATATTGAGAACGCCTTCGATATGCAGGATGTCGTTGTTAGGACCCGTAAGGAAGGCATTTCCATTGAGGGTTGCTGTACATTGCGCGAAGGTGGCTTCCACATCATCATCTAATTCACCGCGCATGCCGATAGGATAGAGTTCGTTAAGCAGCCAGTAGGTCATTCTCATCGGGACCATCAAAGTGAACTGTCCCGTATTTGGGTCCCACATGCCGCTTGAAGAGGCGTCTAAGTCTTGTAAGAACGCTATGCCTCCGGTGGGTAAGGTTGGGTTTATTTGTACCCCCTGGGCTGACAGCGACATCGCGACTATTTCAATAGGGATTTGCCCATTGCACGTTGTCTCGCCCAGTTTCAGTTCCATCGCGCCTCCATCGATTTGGGTGACGCGCGCTCCTTGAGTGGTTTGCACAATCACGGATGAAGAGGGGGGCAGCGATTCAAAGTTCAGTTTCCAAGTGATGTTGGGGCGGCATTCGCCAAAGTGGAATAGCACAATCAACAGGTCTAAATCGTCGACAGAACCGTCACGGTTCAAGTCGGCGCGACGGTCCTGATTGGTTCCGAAGTTGAATAGCACGATCAGCAGATCCAGGTCATCCACGCAGTCGTCGCCATTCACATCACCCGGAATGGGATTAGAAAAGCCCATCAGTTCCAGGTAGCGTCCGCCGCCTGTATAGACTTGGGTAGAGGTGTTCGTTGCCGGGTTGTAGACATGCGCGCCGGAGGCATTTGTCCAAAGGATGTTGCCATTGCGCAATTGGAACACACCGCGCGCGCCCGAAGCGGGGAAGGTACTCAACACCGTCCCGGAGTTGACATCCAACTTCACCACATTGTTCGAGGAGAACCCTGCCACCAAAACATGCCCGTCTGCGGCATACGCCATCTGCTCCGCGAAGTTCAGAGAGGTGGAATTGTGGAAAGTGCCGAGAGATGTGCCGGTGTAGCTGTAGCGGTGGATGTCGTCGTTGGCATTAGAGTTGGAGACCAGCATGGCTCCTTGATGATCTAACACGCCAAACGGGCTATTTGCGTTGGGAGTGGCAAAGAAACCCATGGGCGTGCCATCGGTTCCGAACATCACGATAGCTCCGCCCGGCGCGCCGTTGGCAGTTCCCGCATTGGTGACATAAACTCTCCCATTGATCAGTCCCATGCCTCGAATGTTATCCAAGCCAGTGGGGCCGATTTGCCCTAAGAAAGTTCCATTCCTCGCCCATCGCGAAACACGATCCCCGAGTTGTTCTGAGACCCAGATTTCGTTGCCAACGGGCATCGCATGCACGGTAGTTCCGCCTGCTAATGCGAATACATTGGAGCAAATGACCGAACCGTTTATGGGGCTGAAGTAAACGAGGCGGTTGTTCGTGCTGTCCGGCATGATGACCACGTCTTGCGCAAACAGCGAACAGGTTAAAGTAAATACAGACAACAATGTAAGAGTGTGTCTCATGATAAAATCCTCCTATTAAGAGGTTGAAGATAATTCCACTTCACTTTTCCCTATATTTACAGGGGTTTTAACGGGTAGGGGCGCAATGGCTGCGCCTTGTAAGGTTGGATTCCCGCGTTCGCGAGAATGAATGATAAAGGTGGACTACGATAGGCTGGTTTTGTTCTGCATCGGAGAGATTCATCCGATTGAAACAGGGAGGTAGGGGCGCAATTGCCACGCCCCTGATACAGGTTGAATTTCAGCAGCCGTTGCCGAAGTTGAACAACACAATCAGCAGATCGCTATCATCCACAAATCCGTTGCCGTCCAAATCCTCCGGTCCGCCCAGGTTGCCGAACGCGAACAGCACCAGCAGCAGATCGCTGTCGTTGACACAGCCGTCGCCATTGACATCGCCCTCTATCGGTTCCGAAAGACGCATCAATGCCAGGTAGCGTCCGCCGCCTGTATAGATTTGTGTGGAGGAGTTCGTTGCCGGGTTGTAGACATGCGCGCCGGAAGCATTCGTCCAAAGGATGTTGCCATTGCTCAGTTGGAACACACCGCGCGCGCCCGAAGCGGGGAAGGTACTCAACACCGTCCCGGAGTTGACATCCAACTTCACCACATTGTTCGAGGAGAACCCTGCCACCAAAACATGCCCGTCTGCAGCATACGCCATTTGCTCCGCGAAGTTCAGAGAGGTGGAGTTGTGGAAGGTGCCGAGCGCGGTGCCAGTGTAGCTGTAGCGGTGGATGTCGTCGTTGGCATTAGAGTTGGAGACCAGTAGAGCTCCTTGATGATCTAATACCCCAAACGGGCTGTTCGCGTTGGGAGTGGCAAAGAATCCCATGGGTGTGCCATCGGTTCCAAACATCACGATGGCTCCGCCGGGAGCGCCGTTGGCAGTTCCCGCATTGGTGACATAGACAACCCCGTTGATCAGTCCCATGCCTCGAATGTTATCCAAGCCTGCTGTTCCGATTTGCCCTAAGAAGGTTCCGTCCATCGCCCAACGCGAAACGCGGTCTCCGATCTGCTCTGAGACCCAGATTTCGTTGCCAACAGGCATGGCATGCACGGTGGTCCCGCTTGCCAGCGGAAACACGTTGGGGTTAATGACCGAACCGTCAACGGGGCTGAAGTGAACGAGGCGATTGTTTGTGCTGTCCGGCATGATGACCACGTCTTGCGCAAACAGCGAACAGGTTAAAGTAAACACAGACAGCAAAGTGAGAGTATGTCTCATAAAAGCCCTCCTATAGAATGTAAGATTGAATCAACTAAAGTAGAATCCAAATCAAATGCTACTTTTATCGCAAGCGAAGCCAATAGAACAAGTGCGCGCCGACATTCCCGTTGGTCATCCCCGCGAACGCGGGGACAGGGGAATCCACGAAAATCAAACTTGTTCTTAAAGGCTTCTACGCAAAACCGTTTACGAAAGGCTCTATTCGAATTCTACCTTAATGATCATGCTTATATTAAACGCCTTTCACGCTAATTCCTGCTTGTTGGGACGACTGCCGCATAAACCGCGTTGGTTTGGGTTTCGGTGACGAAGAGCGTTTTGCCGTCTTTGCCTCCGAATTCCAAGTTGGTCAGGTTTTTGCCGGGCAGCGCGTGCTGTTGGGCGACTTTACCGCTATTATCCACAACCACCACATTTGCGCCGAATTGCGCGATCCAGAGATTACCCTCTTTATCAAATCGCATCCCGTCGGGACCGATGGCGGGCTGGGGCAGGGTAGCGAAAACTTCCGATTTTTCCGAAATTTTTCCTTGCTGGAGGGCGTAGCGGATGATATGATTGCGCCGCGTTTCCGCAACATAAACGTGCTTTTCTTCCGGGTCTAAGGCGATCCCGTTGGGGAAGTGCAAACCGCTGCCGAATCGTTCCAACTTCCCATCCTTGCGCAGGCAGTACACGCTTCCGATGGGTTCATTCCAAGTGTCCCGCGGGTCGGTGAAATAGAGGTTGCCTGCCTTGTCAAAGCAGAGATCATTGGGACCGCGAAAAGGCTGCCCTTCAAACTTATCGACCACGACGTCCACTTTGTTGGGAGCCGTCACTTTGAGGATCGCGCGCCGCTCGTAATCGGCGATATAGAGCGTGCCATCGCGATGAAAGGTCGCGCCGTTGCCTTTGCCGGGCAGTTCCGCATACAGCTCCTTCTTGGCAGGTTTCATGCCGTCCAGAATCAGCCGGTCTAATCGGTTGCTCTGCACATTGACGATAAATAGCGCGTTCTGCTTGGCGTCATAGGCGGGTCCTTCGGGAAATTGGAACCCGTCCGCGATTTTGATAAATTCCATTGTTGCCTCCATTCACTCTTGACCGATGGCTTTCAGAAATTCTTCCACAGGTCGCCATTCATTCACCTGTTGAATTTGGAAACGCTTGATTTTGTCGCCCACAATTTTGGCATATTTAGCGCGCTCCTCATCGGTTTCTGCGCGCATCAGCTTGGCGTATTCAATCGACAACCGTGTTTTTTGCACCCGTTCCAATCTTTTGGGATCGTTGGCGACGGCTTCTTCTGCTTGTTGGAACAGCGATTCAGCGCGATCCAGGATTTCACGGGGCAGATAACCCACCCGCTTCGGGTCATCAAAGATTCGGAAATGGATATTCTCGCGCTGCACCTTTTCATGCATCATGCGTTGGTATTGCAGCATCAGCGGTCCTGCTTTGCCATAGTAGGCGTTCAGGAACTCTTCGGTCAATTGCCAAACATCCACTTTAGGGTTCCAGAGCATTTTGCTTAAGACCCATGCGCGCAGGGTCGCGAATTCGCCACCGCCGCCGCGGGGATATGCGCCTTGGTAGAAAATGCCTTTGACTTTCATGGCATGGTAGGCGCGGTTGCTGCCCTGCAGTTCGTCCAGGTCGGGGAAAGGCAGGTGGTAATGCGCAAAGTTGGTATTGTAATGCCAAATATAAAGATTGTCGGTGACCCGGCTCCAGGCGAGCAGGTTCTCGTAAGGTTTTTTGTTTTCTGGGCAGGTATCGATGGGGTGGGCGAAACAGTTGCCGATGGGAGCCATCCGAACCCGCACATTTTTGCGCGGCTTGACGGTGGCAGGGGTATCTTCTGTCCATTGGTAGGCGAGGGTTTCAATCAACTTGTCGGGGTGATCCTTCTCAATCGCTTCCGCAACTGCGTTGACAAAAGCCAACATCAACCCCGCTGCAGATCCCTCCACTTTGATCACTGATTGACAGGCGGGACACTCGCAGCAGCCATACCAGTCGTTTTGCGAAACGGAAAAGAGTTTTGCTTCAGGATGGTCACGGATCCATTCGCGCACGCGCTCAATCGTGATTCTCAGCACATCGGGATTGGTCAAACAGAGTTGTCCGCCCTCCACTTTGCGTTCGCCTTTCAGCAGAGAGTAATATTCAGGGTGGTCTTTGAAATATTGGTCGGGCGGCAGGATCGTATAGAAGCTGTGGACAAAGGGATAGAAGCCGATTTTACCGCCGGTCGTTTCGTCGAGGCGCATATGGTGACCGTTGCACCGGTTGCGCGCTGCCCAGTTCGTTTCCCACGCTTCGGTAAAGAAGGGTTCTCGATATTCAAACGCGGGAACCGATTTTTTGTTTGGGGCAGGAATACGAATCGCGCGCTTGCTGGGGATGAACGATTCGTCGGAGGTGTACCACCGGCAGCCGAGCGTTTCCTCCAAGAAGGTATAGACAGCATAGAGGGTTCCCCGCGGGCGTCCTCCTCCCAAAATGAGATGATCGCCCGAAGAGCGAATCACGATGCCGTCCTCTCCCAGTTCTTTCAGTGGCAGGTTGACGCGCAATTTTTTGATATGGGCATTGGTATCCTGGCTGCCCAGCAAGAGGGCGCGTTTGGGCATCGGCTGCGCGTCGGTGAGGATGGGCAGTTCCGCGCCGGAAATCTGTTTCAGAAAGGCTTGCAACTCTTGCGCCGCATGCATTTCAGACGGGATCGCTTGGGCAGGGCGCACGATGGCATAGTCCGATTTCCCGTTCTCAGCCAAGGTCATCATTTTTTGTGGGGCATTCATCTCTAAGGTCCAGGGTAGCAACATCCAAATCATGGTTTACTCCTGTTTTTTCGCGATCCAGACCACGCTCCCCGCGCAGTAATGCATCGGTTTGCGTTCGAAGTTCGCATAGACCGCTTCCACTTCGAACCCACATAGCTCAAACAGGTATTGCAGTTCCTGCCGGAAGGTATAGCGTAAGCGCAGGGGGTAGTAGGTTCGATGGATGACGCGGTTTTGGTCGTCTAAGGCGTCGAAGTACTGGTCGAACTGGATGGTCTGGTTATTCAGATCGTATTGGCGGGTCATCCACACGATATACCGAACACCGGTGGCGGTATGGGTAAACTCTTTGACCTTTTCCATGTGGACGGGGCGCATATGGCTCCGCTCCCACAACAGTTGCAAGTCTGGATCGAACAAGGTCAGTATCAGGCGTCCCTGCGGGGCAAGGTGGGAATGGATACAGGTCAAGACGCGCCGCTGGTCTTCGGGCGTTTCGATATGAAGGAAAGAACGCGCCGGGATGATAATCAGAGGGAAGAGATGCTCCCACTGGAAGGCGCGCATGTCGCCCTGGCGCAAGGTGATGCGCGCTTGGGTTTCCGGGTTTAGTTGCGTGAGGTTGCGGCGCGCGACCGCCAACATATCCTCAGACAGTTCTAATCCGCAGACGGTATGTCCCGCCTCTGCCAACGGGATGGCGACTCGCCCTGTGCCGCACGCCAAATCCAGCACGGGACCTCCCCGCGCCTGTGCCTCTTCTAAGAAGAAGGGCAAGTCGTCCGTGATGGGCGCATAATCGTCGTATAGTTCCGCATAAGTCGCATTGTAAGCGCGCATAGGGTCTATTTAGCGATAGCAAGTCAAACTCCTGCCGGAAGTGGGGGTGTTTGTAAAGGGCAGACCTGTGTGAAGGTATCTGCCTATGAGTGGGTGAACCCTGTATGAATTCGCGTTGACAAGGCTGCAAATGGGTTCTGACTTTGGTGGTAGATACTTAGCGCAGAAGTGATAAAAAGACAAACAAAAATCAACAAAGTTCGGAAAAGCCTGGGATTCGTGTTATAATAGCATGGCACGTTTTTTAGCTTTTCACTCGTAAGGAGGGAATTATCTATGAACTTTACAAACTATGCGCTGATGGTAATTGTACTGGCAGTCTTGGTTTCCGTTGTCCCATCGACCTCATCTTCTCAAACGCTGTTGGGTCCGTCACACTACTACTGCTTTGATGACAGTCCGTTCTTTGGAATTGACTTTTCGGCAGGGTATTTCTATCTCGAAGACTTTGAGGATGGATTATTGAATGTTCCCGGTGTAACTTCAAACGGTGGAAGACGAAGTTCGTCCTTTTCTGCAAGCATAGTGGATGGGGTCGACTGTGATACGGGATCCATCGATGGCAACTCGTGTGGAGGAGATGCGTTTTGGAACCCAGGACAGCCAGGTTTTATCTTGGATTTCGATGCATCGGTTTTGGGAGCGTTGCCGACTCATGTTGGAGTTGTTTGGGCAGACGGTGCAGGTATCATTACATTCAAAGCGTTTGATCAGGACCTTGTTGAGATTGGGACGCTGACTGGCAATCATGCAAACTCAAATTTTGCTTGTACAAACTCAACGGAAGAAGATCGGTTCTATGGGGTCATATTCGGAAATGGTGTAACGACTGGCGTGCGGCGAATTCAAATTTCCAATTCGTCTGGCGGAATAGAGATAGACCATTTGCAGTACGGCCATTTGATCAGTAATTGCACTCCTCACAGTGGCGACGTGAACGCGGATGGATGTGTCGATGACAACGACCTCTTGTTGATCTTGTTTTCTTTTGGTGATACGGGAGAAGAATTGGGGAGATTGGACGCAAACTGCGATGGTTCTGTGGACGACAATGATCTTCTCATTGTGTTGTTTAACTTTGGAATTGGTTGTTAGTTCAATGGATACGTAGGTCTTGAATCTTTGCCCAGACAGCCGTCTTGAGCTGCCTGGGCAAGAGGTCTTCAGTCGCCGCAGTCAGGAAGGATGACAGATAGAGAAACCCCCTTCGTTCGGTTCCCTCTGCAAGCAAAGGGGAACTCAGTAACTGGACAACCCTCCTCACTGCAGATTCTTGACGAAGAATTCCATCGCGCGGCGAAGGGCATAGGGATGTCCCAGGGTGCCGTGTCCAACGCCGGGCATGGTGAGCATTTCGAAAGGCTTGTTGGCGCGGATCAGCGCGTTGACGACCTGCATGGTGCTGGCGGGGTCGACATTGGAGTCGATTTCGCCTAATAGGATCAACAGGCTGCCTTTGAGGTTGGGCGCGAGTGTCACACACGATTGCTCCTCGTAATGCTTGCCGATGGGATAGCCCATCCACTGCTCGTTCCACCACATTTTGTCCATCCGATTGTCATAGCAGCCGCAGTCCACGACCGCCGACTTATAGAAATCGCCATGCAACAGCATCGCATGCAGCGCGTTTTGCCCGCCTGCCGAAGTGCCATAGATGCCGACCCGCGACAGGTCCATTTGCAGGAATCGTTGCGCGGCGGCTTTCATCCACGCGATCCGGTCTGGGAAGCCTGCATCTGCCAAGTTCTGCCAGCAGGCATCGTGGAACGCTTTGGAGCGAAAGTTCGTTCCCATTCCATCGATCTGCACGACAATAAAACCCAACTCCGCGAATTGACGCGCGCCGCTGTAAGTCTCAAAGGCTTTCGGCACATGCGCGCCCTGCGGTCCGGCATAAATCGCTTCAATCACGGGATACTTCTTTTCGGGGTCAAACTGGGTGGGGAAATGGATCAGCCCATAAATCTCGGTTTTGCCATCGCGCCCCTTGGCCTGAAAACGTGTGGGGTATCGCCATCCGGTCGCCTTCAACTCCGAGTCGTCTGCGGTTTCCAGCGTCAACATCAGTTTGCCATCGGAACAACGACGTAACTCGGTGATGGGCGGCTGGTCGGCGCGTGAAAGAGTCGCGATGAGATATTTGCGGTCGGGCGAATAGCGCGCGCGATGCGTGCCGTCGCTTCGGGTCAAGCGCGTGAATCCGGAGCCGTCAAAATTCACCCGGCAGTAATGCACATGGTAAGGGTCTTGATCGGGGTCTATACCGCTCGCCCGGAACCAGATTTGGCGCGCTTCCGGGTCGATGTGGTCGATCCCCCGCACCACCCACTCACCCGATGTGATGGCGTTTTTGACTTTGCCGGTGTTCATATCGTACAAATAGAGATGGTTCCATCCGCTGCGTTCGCTCATCCAGATCGCCTCGCGCTTGCCCGGAACCCGGTAGAGATAGGTTTTGTTAGTCCAGTCAATAAAGGTCGCGCTTGTTTCGTCGATGACCGCGCGCGCCTGCATCGTTTCGGCATCCACCTCAATCAGGCAGGCTTTCTGGAAACCGCGCTTCATATAAAGAAACGAAAACCGCTTATTGTCGGGTTCCCACTGAATGTCCCAGATTCGCCAGGGATCAGGAAACAACGCATGGTCAACGGGGCGAACCCCTCTGTCTAAATCATATAAAACGGGGGTTGGCATATCGATTTTGTCGCCCGGCTTGGGATAGTCCAGCGTGATGAGCTTGGGCTGCAACTGATCGCGCGGCGATGATTGCACAATGTGAACCTTGCGGTCATCGCCAATATCCCATTTGAAGAACACCACAGATCGGCTGTCGCGACTCCAAAGGACGGGCGCGCGATATTCGCTTTGGGAGTTGCCATCGGTGGTGAGTGCCGTTTCTTGTCCTGTTTCCACATTCCTCAAGACGGCTTGATTGTTTCGAAACAAGATGCGATGACGCCCATCGGGTGAAAGCGCAGGCGCAGGGCGCGGCGGCTCGGGCTCGGGGAACGGTTTTTGAATGATGAGGGTGGAGGGCAGATCCGGCGCGCGGAAGCCCGCGAGGGGTTTCTCTTTGGTGTCGGTCACGAGCCAGATATGGGAAGAGAAAGTCCCTTGCCGTTTTTGCTCACCCGGCTGCAGTGTGCCATACTCCACGCGCCTGCCTTCAAAATCCAACCAGTAGAGTTTCAAGACCTGATCCGTCTGGTTGACAAACAGCACATAGACGCGCTCGCCAGTGTCGATGGTGCGGTCGGGCAGGTCTCTCGGATGCGACGCTTTCGCGCTTTCAATCGTGACTTGCGCCTCTTCCAAACGATTCGCGCGCGGGTCATACCGGAAGGTTTGTGTTTGTGTTTGGATCAGGATCGCGCCGTCCGATTCCCATCGTAACCGGTCAATGGGCAAGCGGTCCGGCTCGATGGTTTGTTTCAACTGCTCGCTCAACAGTTTCGCCAAACGCGCGTGATCAAAGGCGGGTGTCCGCTTGGCATCGCGCGCCTGAATGAGAATGAACTCCCGTTTGTCGCCTGGCAAATCACGCCGGTACCAGAACCGTTCGTTATCTGTTTGCCATTGTGGTTCGATTCGGTCTAAGTAGACTTTTCCTTCCAAGCGGCTGCGCAAGGATAGCGCATTTTCATAATCTTGTGAGACGGCAACGATGGGAAAACAGAGGATTAAGAACAGCAGTAGAAACCGATTTTTCATATCGCTTAGAATGACAGTTAGCCCCCCTCAGTCCACTCATAAAAGGGGGAAGAGATTCCCTCCCTGATTGCAGGGAGGGATAGGGAGGGGGAAACCCCCTTAGTCCTGTTTAATGATCGTGGTCATGGTCGTGATCATGATCGTGGTCATGGTCATCGTCCATATGTCCGACCGGCGGCAGTTGATCCACCAGCGCGTTCTGCGGTCTGCGAGGCAACTTCTCATCGCGCATGGCGGCTTGATAGATCATGGCTGCCAATACGGTTGCCGCGAACTTCATATCCTCTTCCGGCGCGCGGTCGAAGAAATCCTGGTTGGTGTGCCAAGATCGCTGGAAATACTCCAATGGGTCTTGGATGGGTTGGAAGCCGGGCAGTCCCACGCTGTTGAACGAGACCTGATCGCTTCCTCCCGACCCGCCGGGCGAAAGTGTGACCACGCCCATCTCTTTGAACGGTTCCATCCACTCGGTGAAGATGGGGCGCATCGCTTCAATACCTTCCAAGTTGAACCCACGAATTCTGCCCGCGCCGTTGTCATAATTGAAGTAGGCACAGAACTTGTCAAACTCAGGGGTTTTGACCAATTTGGACTCGCCGTCCACGGTTTCGCGCCGCGCAAAGTTCTTGGAGACATAGGCGCGTGAACCGAGCAGTCCCTGTTCTTCGCCATCCCACAGAGCAATACGAATGGTTCGACGGGGCTGCAAACCGGACGCTTTGAGGATCCGAATCGCTTCCATACAGACTGCGACGCCCGCGCCATTATCGGTTGCGCCGGTGGCGGCATGCCAGGAGTCGATATGCGCGCCCAGCATCACGATTTCATCTTTCAGGTCAGTGCCGGGCAGTTCTGCTAAAGTGTTATAACCCATAAGGTCGTTGTCTTGGTATTCGACCTGCAGATTCATACTGATTTTGGGTCTTTCACCCAGCTGAATCATGCGAACCAACCGGTTATATTGCTCCGGTGAGATGATGACCTGGGGCAGAATGGTCGCGCCTTTGCTCCAAGGGCGCAGATTGTTTGCACTGCCTTCCACACGGGAGACACGCGCCGACATCACTCGAATCGCCACGCCTTCGCCCACCACGCTGGTTTCGATCACCATCGCCACGCCTTCTTCCTGGTACAATCGGAATTTTCTTTCATCCATTTGGGGGGAAGCAAAGGGCTGGGTGGAGGCGCGAGCGCGCTCCCTGCGACGGCGGTCGGTGGGCGTTTGCCCGCTTTCTTCCACTTCCACTCGTCTCGCCAAGGGTTCTGTCAACATCTGCAGCGAGACGGGCGCGGGCGTATGCAGCACGATTTTGCCTTTCAGCGTTCCCTTATAAACTTCCAGTTCCTGCTCGTTTTTCGCGTCCACATAGACCACTTCCGCCGTGATAGGACCGTCTGTGCCGGGAGACCAAGCTTTGGGGAAGGCGATCAGCGGCATGCAGTGTGGTTCAATGACCTCCGCTGTAAATCGTTTCAGTGTCCAACCCCTGCCAAATTCGCCCCAGGCTTCGGTTTTCGCATTTTGTAAGCCCCACTCCTGAAGCTTACCACGCGTCCAATCGTGCGCATTCTTAAGATTGGGTGAGGCTGTCAGGCGCGGACCGATGACATCGGTCAGGTAAGAGAGAATGGTCATCGCCTGCGATTTGTTGATGCCCTCGTCTTTGATTTGATCGATGGCTTCGCGATGTTTGGAGTCAGCCAAGGCTGCGCTCCAAACGACTAAACATAAGACAAGAAAACCGTAAAATCTTTTCATGATATGGCTCCTCTATAATGTAAGGTTCCTCTTTCTCCCTGATTTTCCTGCTTGCCTTTTGCGTTTGGGGAACCGCCGTTCGCTCATTTGGGTATAATTGGGGGTAGTAGTTAATAAGCCTAAGGAGTTTTGACCAATGAACAAATGGATCAGTTTGTGCCTAATTTCTGCGTTTGCGAGCGCAGCCATGGCGCAGGACGGTAAGCAAATCGTCCAAAAAATGGAGCAGCGATACATGAAGATGAAGTCTATCGAAATGAAAGCGACCGCCAATATCAAGGTGACTGGGATGACCAATATGGATCAGAAGGTCTCTTTTGAGATGGCATATACCAAACCTAATAAAGCGGTTATCAAGTCTTCGATGCAGGGCATGTCGCGCGAGCTGTATAGCGATGGTAAAACCATGTATTCCTATATGCCGTCTCAGAAGATGTATCAGAAAGCAGCCGCTCCCCCCAATTTAGCCGCTTTGGGCGGCAGTCCCAACGATCCCGCTGCCTTGATTTTCAGTTTGATGTCCGGAAATCTGACAAAAGACCCCGATACGAAGTTCAAATTTGTGCGTTCTGCAAAGGTGGGCGCGCGCGATGTGCACGTGGTAGAGATCAGCCCCAAGCGCAATAACGCGAATGTGAACGCGAGCGTGTTGATGTTTATCGGCAAGGCAGACAACCTGGTCCATCGAGTGGAAATGACTCAGAGCGTGAAGATGCAAGGGCAGGGCAGCCAGCCTCCCACGGAAATGAAAATGAACGGTTTTGCAGACCTTCAATATGTCTCTGTGGATAAAGCTATTGCGCCCGCTCGTTTTGCGTTTAAGCCCCCGAAAGACGCCAAAGAGGCGACAGGTCAGGGCGGCGGACCGGGACCTGCTCCCAGAAGGTAATCGATGCATATTGTTGAACAGGAGGGCGATCAACCCTCCTGTTTGTTTACTCCTTCCCATAATGAACTTATCTATCCCCTCCACGATGCGCGCGGCGCAAATTCTAAATTATGACGGTTCGCCCGATTCGATTCAGGTCGTGGAGAAGTCTGTCCCACAGCCCGGACCGAATCAAGTATTGGTGCAGATGGCGCGGGTGCCGATTAACCCCTCCGATTTGATGTTCCTCAAAGGGCTTTATGGAGTCAAGAAAGAACTACCGGTCGCGCCCGGATGGGAGGGCAGCGGTCGAGTGGTGGCGTCGGGCGGCGGCTGGATGGGGAAATTTTTGGTGGGGAAGCGGGTGGCTTGCGCTGCCCGAACTACGGGCGACGGCACATGGGCAGAGTATCTCATGACCGATGCCACGCGTTGTGTGCCTCTCAGTAACGCTTTGAATGACGAACAGGGCGCGATGCTCATCGTGAACCCGCTAACTGCCTGGGCATTGATGGATATCGCCGCTCGCAGCGGCAGCCCCGCTTTTGTGCAGACAGCAGCCGCCAGCGCGCTGGGCAGGATGATCTTGCGCCTGAGCTTGAAACGCGGGGTGCCGGGTATTCACGTGGTTCGTCGCGATGAGCAGGCTGCGCTATTGAAATCGCTGGGCGCAACTCATGTGTTGAACAGCGCGGACCCCGATTTTGACCAACAACTGCGCGCGCTTTGCAGTCAATTGAATGCGAAAATCGGTTTTGAGGCGGTCGCAGGCGAGATGACGGGCAGGGTCTTGAACGCGATGCCAGCGGGTAGCCGACTGTTGGTGTATGGCGCGCTCTCTGAATCGGGCTGTTTAACGGACCCGCGCGACTTGATTTTTGAAGGGAAGCGATTAGAAGGCTTTTTCTTGGCGAGTTGGCTAGGCAGACGCTCAATCTTGCAGCAACTGCGCTTGGGCAGGCAGGTTCAATCGATGTTGGGCGAGGACCTGAAGTCGGACGTACAAGCGCGATTTCCCCTCACGCAGGCGCGCGAAGCTCTGATCCATTATCAGAACCATATGACGGACGGAAAGGTGCTGCTTATGATGGACGAAACGTCACAAAACCCCTAATTTCGGCATCACCATGATTTCATCGACTGCCGCATCCTCCGGCATCGTGAGAGCGAATAAAGTCGCTTCCGCAATGCTGTCAGATTTCATCATATCGGCGCGACTGGGCGCGCCCGGAAAAGCGTCCCATATGTCGGTGTCGACCGAACCGGGCAGCAGGGAAGTGACGCGGATGCCCTTCGAACGAACCTCTGCCGAAAGCGTTCGCGAAAACATCCATGCGCTGGCTTTCGCGCTGCAGTACGCGCTGGCTCCGGGAAAGGCGCGCCGCGCCGCAACCGACAGCACATTCACGATCTGACCGTTTCCTTTCTTGAGCATGGGGGGCAGAACCGCGCGCGTTACCAAATAGAACCCTTTGACATTCACTTCATGAATACGCCACCACTCCTCCACATCGGACCCTGCAATCGGGTGCGCATAGGCGATACCTGCATTGTTGACAAGGATGTCAATCGTGCCGTAAGCGTTCAGGGTTTGGCTCACCGCTTCGTCCACTCCGGCTTGATCGGAGACATCTGCAGGGCATATGAGCGCGCGCCCGCCTTCGCTTTGAATCGATTCGGCAATGCTTTGCAGCGCGCTTTCGGTACGCGCCATCAAAGCGACGGCTGCGCCTTCGGACGCCAACCGCCGGGCAATCGATTCTCCTATTCCGCGGCTTGCGCCGGTGACCAATGCGACTTGATTTTGCAATTTCATAGTTGTTTGATTGCCTCCCATAAGCCTCGCGGGGTCGGTTTCACCACAGTGATGGGCGCGCCGATTTCTTGCGAGAGGCGTTCCACCGTCCAATCATCTAAAAAGAGATGATTTTCGCGCAGGCAGATCGAGGGAATAAACACCCGCGTTGGATGCGCTTTTTGCTTGAGTTGGGCAGCGATGTCTTGACCGGTGACGAGACCCGCTATCCAGATGTTTCCACCAAAGAAGTCGTTCTTCACGGCTAATACGTCCAATTGGATACCTTGTACCCGGTTCAGGCAGTCTGCCAGCGCTTGTACCGTGGCGGCGGGTAGTTCGCCAGTGATGAGGGTTCCTTTGACGGGCTGGGGCGCGGTGTCGGGCAGGCTTTTAGAGAGCCGGTTGAGCTCATCCAAAAACAGGCGCGTGGTTCCCACTCCGTCTTCTAATTGCGGAAAATCTTCGTAGTAGGCTTTGGAAGGAATCGGCTCGCCCGCGCTATAGAACCACTCATCTGCCAGAAAGACAAACCGAGTTCCCAGGGTTCGCTTAAAGCGTTTGTGCCAAGGAGCGATTTCGGATAAAAATTCTTGCGCATACTCTTGGGAGACCGGACTGACAGGGTAGAGCTTGTCGCGGTAGCGCGTCAAACCCACTGGCACGACCGCGACGGACATCACTCCGCCGGACAGCCCGCTCTGTTCTGGATGCATTTGCTCTAAGTCCAGCAATGTTCGCGTGAGATTGCTGGCATCGTTCAGCCCGGGACACAACACAATTTGCGCGTGAACCTCGATTCCATGTTCCGCCAAGCGTTTCAAGCGCGGCAGAATCGGTTCTCGCGCTGCGCGCCCCAGCATGACAGCTCGAACCAGCGGATCGGTTGCATGCACGGAGACATAGATGGGGGAAAGGCGCTGCTCTATGAGCCTGTCGAACTCTTCCCCCGACATGTTGGTCAAGGTGACATAGTGTCCGTGTAAGAACGAGAGGCGGTAATCATCATCCATCAAGTAGAGCGAGCGCCGCATACCTTTGGGCATTTGATGGATGAAGCAGAAGACACATTTGTTATCGCAGGTGTGAATTTCATCTGCCAGCTCAAATTGGAAGGTGATCCCTACCGATTCCGACTCGGCGCGCCGCAACCGCTTGGAGAGGGTCATATCGCCCCGCTGAAACTCTAATACCGCGCGTTCTTCTGCTGTGTGATAGCGAAAATCGATCAGGTCGCGCAGGACGAAGCCATTGACCTTCACCAGGCGGTCGCCCGGCAACAAGCCCGCCCGCGCCGCGGGACTGCCCGGCTCGACCTCATGAATGACTAACCCGTTGAATTTCCTGACTTGCGCTTCTGACATAGTTGGATAAAGTATTCGTGGACCCGCGTATCGCTTGTTAATTCGGGATGGAACGCGGTTCCTAAAATTGCGCCTTGCTGTACCGCCACAATATGCTCATCGTACCGGCTTAAGATTTGCACTCCTTTCCCGGCTTTATTGACCCAGGGCGCTCGGATAAAAACGCCTTTCACTGGATCAGGTAATGGTTGAAACGGGATGTCCGCTTCGAAACTGGCGATCTGCCTGCCAAAGGCGTTGCGCCTGACCTCCACTTCCAACAACCCAAGTCTATGCTGATCACTGCCCTCGATGTCCGTTGCCAGCAGGATCAAGCCCGCGCACGTCCCAAAGAGGGGCAGACCCTCGCGCCCTAATTCTCGAATCACTTCATCCAAGCCGCTGCGGTTCAGCAATTTTCCAATGGTGGTGCTTTCGCCGCCGGGCAGAATTAAGCCATCAACCGAACGCGCTTGCTGCTCGTTCCGCACTTCGATGGCATCAACTTCTAAGCGATGCAGGGTCTGCAAATGTTTTTCGTAATCGCCCTGGAGGGCAAGCGCGCCAATTACCATCCCCGGACTGCCATTAACTCCTCATTTGCCAGTTTTCGCACATCCAGGCTCGGCATCGCATCGCCCAATCCCTTCGAGACTTCCGCCAGCATCGCGGGGTCTTTGTGATAGGTGGTGGCGTCGACAATAGCCTTTGCTCGTGAGCGCGGATCAGAAGATTTGAAAATGCCGGACCCAACAAACACCGACTCCGCTCCCAGCCACATCATCAGCGCGGCATCCGCCGGGGTCGCGATTCCCCCTGCTGAGAAGTTTGGCACGGGCATTCGTCCGGTCTGATGAACCTCTACCACGAGATCATAGGGCGCTTGCAGGTCTTTGGCAATACTCATCAATTCATCTTCGCGGGCAGAGTGAATTCGCCGGATGTCACGCATGATGCTGCGCATGTGCCGGACTGCTTCGACCACGTTGCCGGTTCCTGCTTCGCCTTTCGTTCTCATCATCGCCGCGCCCTCGCCGATTCGCCTCAGCGCTTCGCCCAAGTTGCGCGCGCCGCAGACAAACGGCACCCGGAATGTATGTTTGTTGACATGATGCTCTTCGTCGGCGGGGGTCAACACTTCGCTTTCATCGATAAAATCAATTTCCAATGCTTCCAGAATCATGGCTTCTACAAAATGACCAATTCGGCATTTCGCCATCACAGGGATGCTCACCGCTTCTTTGATTTCCTGGATCATACGCGGGTCCGACATGCGGGCAACGCCGCCTTCCGAACGAATGTCGGCAGGCACGCGCTCGAGCGCCATCACGGCGACCGCGCCCGCTTCTTCCGCGATGGCGGCTTGTTCGGCGTTGACGACATCCATGATGACTCCGCCTTTCAGCATTTCTGCTAAGCCGACTTTGACACGCCAGGTCGCTTTCTGCGCTTGGTAGGTTTCCTGTGAAGCCTGTGAAGAGTATGTTTGTGGAGTTGCTAAACCGTTTTCCATAGCATTTTCATTATACCCGTTTCCAAAAACAACGCAATCCCCTTAAAATCGAGGTATAATAACTACATAACCACAATGTAAAGGAGGTTTCTTCCATGAAAGGATCACTGAAGATTCTTGGTACTGCAGTTGCTGTTTTGGGCGTGTGCGCGGCGCAGGCACAGCCCTCATTAGTTCATGTGAAGTCGATAGACATTTCCTCGTCGTTTTCCGCGGGTGGCGCGCAGGGCGACACAGTTGGCGCTTTAGCTTGGGATGGTAAAAACTTGTATATCGCAGGTTTCGCGGTCCCAGCGGCAGATTCGCCGGTTGGCGTTGTCAAAGTAGAAGGCTTGTTTGGAGCAAGTCCCACCTTCTCCCCGCTCATTTCTCTGACTCAGGCGGCAGCCAGTCGATCCTCTTATTTGGTCTATCACAACGGTTCGATTTATCTCGGCACAGGTTTAGGGGATGGAACCCAAAATCCCGCGAAAACCGGTGTCAGAAAATTTGACGCGATGACCGGCGCTCAGGATAACAGCTGGTCTGGCGGTGATGGCGTCTTAGTTCCGAATGAGGTAGATGGAGGCAATACGCGCTTGGAGTGCTTGGAGCGGGATCCTCGCACCGACAGTTTGGCGATGTTGGCGCGCGGGCGAGGGATCACTTTCCGCCGCAGCTTTGCGGATGCCAGCGCATTGCCCAATATCTTGAGCGTTCCGACCCTGTTCTTGGGCGGCACGACTACCGGCGTTCGAGACCTTTCGTTCAATCCCGCGAACGGTGATATGTATATGCGCGTGGATAACAGCGTTTTCTATGCGGAACGCACAGCCGACAACGCGGTTGCGGGCGGCGTCGCCAACGAAATCTCCAACCTGAGTTTCCGTTCCGACAACGCGTTTGCCGTCATGATCAATGTTCTGTATATGCCGACTGAGTACGGCGATGTTCTGGTGTTTAATCGCCGAACTGGCGGCGCAACGCCGGAAGCGCGCTTCCAGAGGGTATTTGTTCATAGCGGCACAGGCGCAACCTGGACTCCGCACACGGAACTGTTAGGCAACGAGCTTCTGGAAGATGGCACAGAACCATCCGCTTTTTCGTTCGATGTGTTCAACTTCGCTTATGGCGATGCAGCAGACCGGTCTCGCGGTGACGCGAACATGGACGGCATTGTGAACGATGACGACCTGTTAATGGTGTTGTTTGAATTTGGCACGGAGAATGCGGATGCAGACTTGAATAACGATGGACTCGTAGATGATGAGGACTTACTGATAGTTTTGTTCAACTTTGGTTTGAGTCCCAAAGACCGCTACTTGTTTATCATTTCCAGCAATTTGAACAGCGATCGGCTGGATATTTATCGTGTTGCAGCCGGCGGAGAGCAGTAAGGATTATTGAGAGCCGGACGAACCCTTACAGGTAAGTAAGAAAAGCAGGGCTTCCGCAAATGATTGCGGAAGCCCTGCTTGCTATTCTTAATAACAAAATGGCACGGGCGGCCGGATTCGAACCGACGACCACCGGTTTTGGAGACCGGCACTCTACCAGCTGAGCTACGCCCGCTCAACAGATTATTTCGATTCGCGATGCGCAAGATGCTTGCGACAGCGCGGGCAATATTTCTTTAACTCCATTCGGTCCCGCTGTTTCTCGCGGTGTTTCGTTGTCGTATAATTGCGGTCTTTACATTCAGTGCAAGCCAGCACGACTACAGCTCTTTTACTCATCGCAGCCATAATAAGTTTCTCCCAGTTGGATAATTGCTTTGGGAGCGAAGTTATCGAAACCTGCTCCGCTCCCTATTGAACTTGTTACTCGACGATGTCGGTGACCACGCCTGCGCCGACTGTGCGTCCACCTTCGCGCACCGCAAAACGCAAGCCCTGCTCAATCGCTACCGGCATAATCAACTTGCCTTCCATGTTGATGTTGTCGCCCGGCATCACCATCTCGACCCCTGCTGGCAACAAAATCTCGCCCGTCACGTCCGTGGTGCGGAAGTAGAACTGCGGACGATACCCCGTCACAAACGGCGTATGACGACCGCCCTCTTCCTTCGTCAACACATACACCTCGGCTTTGAAATGCTTGTGAGGCTTGATCGAACCCGGCTTGGAGATGACCATCCCCCGCTCAATGTCCTTGCGATCCACCCCGCGCAGCAACAGACCCGCATTGTCGCCCGCCGTCGCCTCATCCAGCAACTTGCGGAACATCTCAATCCCGGTCACCACCGTCTTGCGCGATGCGTCCGCCAAGCCCACGATCTCCACTTCCTCGCCTTGCTTCAGCACGCCCCGCTCCACACGACCCGTCGCCACCGTCCCACGACCCGTGATGGTGAAGACATCTTCCACCGCCATCAGGAAGGGGCGATCCAACTCGCGCGCGGGCAGCGGAATGTAGGTGTCCACTGCATTCATCAAATCCCAAATCGCCTTGATCCATTGATTGGAGGTGTTGCTCGTCCAATCCTCGCTGTCGGCGGCTTCAATCACTTTCAGAGCGGACCCGCGAATGATCGGAATGTCATCGCCGGGGAACCCGTACTTGCTCAGCAACTCGCGCACTTCCAACTCTACCAAGTCCAGCAGTTCGGGGTCATCCACCATATCGCACTTGTTCATAAAGACCACCAACGCCGGCACGTTCACCTGACGCGCCAGCAGAATATGCTCGCGGGTCTGGGGCATCGGACCATCGGTCGCGGCGACCACCAAAATCGCGCCATCCATCTGCGCCGCGCCGGTGATCATGTTCTTGATATAGTCGGCGTGTCCCGGGCAGTCGACGTGCGCATAGTGGCGGGTATCGGTCTGATACTCGGCGTGATAAATGTTGATCGTCACGCCGCGCTGCCGCTCTTCCGGCGCGCTGTCGATCTGGTCGTAAGGCTGGTAATGGGCATAGTTGCTCTTGCTGAGGGTGCGCGTGATCGCGGCGGTCAAGCTGGTCTTGCCGTGATCGACGTGTCCAATCGTGCCGATGTTGACGTGCGGTTTCGTGCGCTCAAATTTCTGTCGTGCCATTGTGTCCTCCGATAAATGTATCTGACATCTTGTTTGTTTTAGGTTGGAGACGGGGGGAGGCGCAACAGATTTGATTTTTAACGCTGCCCAACTTAGCCCTCTGCCTCGCAAAGAAAATATCTGGAGCCCAAGACGAGAATTGAACTCGTGACCTCGTCTTTACCAAAGACGCGCTCTACCACTGAGCTACTTGGGCAGTACTGGTGGCGAGAACAGGATTCGAACCTGTGAAGGCAGTGCCAGCAGATTTACAGTCTGCCCCCGTTGGCCGCTTGGGTATCTCGCCTCAGCGAACAAGAATTATACCCCAAACCGCAAGGGACTTGTCAAGATTGCAAACGGGATTTCTTTTCCTGCTAATATATTTATTATGGAAAACATAGATGAACCCCTCATGGGGCATATCGCATGGTTCGATTTAACGGTTCCTAATGCGGAGAAAACGCGCGATTTTTATCGACACCTGTTAGGATGGCGCTTCGAGGAAGTGGAGATGGAGGAGGGGTATAGCGATTATGTGATGTTCGCGCCAGGCGATGAGGAGCCTATCGCGGGAATCTGTCACAAGCGAGGTGTAAATGAGCCTCTACCGCCCGTCTGGTTAGCCTATTTTTTGGTCGATAATTTAAGCGTGAGTATGGCTCTCTGTGTGGAGAACGGAGGGAAAATCGTGCTGCAGCCGGAGCATTGGGGACCCGAGGCGCAAATGTGCGTTGTGAAAGACCCCGCAGGCGCGTATTTTGCGTTGTATCAGAAACCCGGATAAATTGGATTATCACGATTCAGCAGAGCGAATCATCGCTTCTTTGACTAAATCGAGGGCGCGCTGCACTCCCACGGTTGGCACAATCAGACAGCCATCGGACGGGACGGCGCGCCATCCTTCCGGCTTATGATTGATCTCGATCCAGAAATCTTGAAAGAGACCGTCCTCTATGACCGCGACCCGGCAGATCGCCCGGTTGCGAGAAGGGTCATAGAGATAGTCACGAAAGTCAACGGTCAATGCGCCTCCTTCCGAGCGAGGCTCAAAACGTTCTGGGTTGAAATGGGGAAGGCAATAGGTTTCCAGAGCAATTTCCTCCTGAGATAGATGGGGTGGCTGAGATAGTTCGGTAGGATAGAACGAAAGTTGATAAAATTCGGTTTGTCCCGTTTCCCGCCATTTGCGCTCATATTTGGTATCGAATTGGGGCGCAATGGCTTGCCAATCCATAGTGAATCCGCTACCGGGCGTCTGCGCGGCAATCCAATCGCGATAAGAGGCATGGTCTGTCACAATTTGGAAGGGCGGTTCTTGAAGTTCTTGGCTCGTCGGTTTTAATTTTGAACGCAGTATTGCAAGAAACCGCTGATTGAAGAGGCGATGCTTTTCATGGCTTTCTTTCGGCCAAGGGCAGGGGAACAGCGAGTAGAAGCGATCCACCGAATGGGGCGCGAAAGAGCGTTCCAGGATAGTCGTCGCGTCGCCTAACAAAACGCGGGCATTGGTCAGTTGCGCATCCGCGATGCGTCTCAGGGCGCGCTTCACCGACTGCCATTCGCGCTCGATGCCGACAAAGTTCAATTCGGGATGGCGGGCTGCCTGCCGGACTAAATATTCGCCTGCGCCCGTGCCGATCTCGACCACCAAAGGCGCGCTGCGCCAGAACCGCGCTGCCCAATTGATTGGACGCTCCGCATGCTTCCAGAGGATCAACGGCGTCAGCGAACGATAGTAAGCTTTCATGCGTTATCCACTCAGCAGGGTTCGGAAGAGCCAAACCGCGACCACCGCAAAAATCAGCGCGACTCCATAGAGCAAGAGGACTGTCTGCTTATGGGTTAGTCCCAACTCGATAAGCTTATGATGGATATGGCGTTTGTCTGCCTGATAGATAGGCTGTTTGCTCAGCAGCCGACGAATCACTACCGTCACAGCATCCAAAATAGGCAGTCCAAACACTAAGACCGGCACCACAATCGCAAAGGCGGTCGCTGCCTTGAATGTGCCTAAGATGGAAAGTCCCGCCAGCATGAACCCCAAAAACTGCGCTCCGCCCGTTCCCATGAAGATTTTGGCGGGGTTGAAATTATAGCGCAGGAAACCTGCCGCCGCGCCCGTAATCGCTGCCGCGGCAATCGCAATGAGCCAATGCGGGTAGGGTTGGTCGTTCATGTCGGCTGCCTGTAGCGCCATCAGCGCTAACGCCAAACCCGCAATCGCGCTGACGCCTGCCGCCAATCCATCCAATCCGTCAATCGTGTCCATCGTTTTGGTGATCACGAATATCCAAATCGCAGTGATGGGAATCGCCATCCAGCCGAACTGAACCCAACGCGAAGCCGCATAGCGCGAGGAAGAATCGCCGCCAAAGGGATTGTTGATTCCCTCGATTTGCACTCCGAAGACCTGAACGATGAACCCGGCGAACAGCAAGGTTCCTAATTGGATCACTGCGGAAAATTGATATTTGTCATCCAGCATTCCTACGGCGGTTACAAGAGTTCCCGTGACCAAAAGCCCGATGAGAGGCATGGCGCGCTCGATGAACACCGGAAGCGAGTCTGCCAGCAAATAGAGCCTTGCCAGTCCCAACAAGCAGGCGACCATAACGCCGACATAAATCGCTAACCCGCCCCAACGGGGTATTGGGTCGGTATGGACGCGCCGCTTATCGGGGATATCCATCACCCCTTTGCGCATGGCTAACTGGCGCACCCAGGGCGTGAGGAGATAGGTGACGACGAGCGCGATGAGAAACACAGCGGTAATCGTTTTCATGGGCGGTATTCCGTCAGGTTCACGGTTTCAGTTTGTCCCTCGAAAAAGCGGTCCAGTAGAGTGCCTGCCTCCGCGAACAACTCCAGCGCGAAAGCATCCGGGTAATCGCCCTGAAAGACAACACGCTGAATGCCGGCGTTGATGATCATTTTCGCGCAATGATTGCAGGGCTGGCAAGTCACATAGATCGTCGCGCCATTCGTGGATACACCGTTCATTGCGGCTTGCAAGATCGCGTTCTGCTCTGCATGAAGGGCGCGTATGCAGTGTCCCGCCACCATATGACAGCCCACCTCCGCGCAATGCGCCAGCCCGCGCGGCGCGCCATTATAGCCGGTGGTTAAAATGCGTTTGTCGGTGACAATCGCTGCGCCAACGCTCCGGCGCGGGCATGTTGCCCGTTCAGCGACCACATGCGCAATCTGCATAAAATATTCGTCCCAACTGGGTCGTTCCATGACCGTCCTCCCTCATCTTTCATCCTAAACAAGAAATGTCCCTAAAAATTATACCGCTTCGCAAAGGCAAATGTTCTCAGTTATAGCGGCTGACGATCAAGGAATAGACGCGGTTCAGGGTCTGTGAACGCCCCACCTCAATCATTTGCGGGCGGCTGACGAACCCGGAATCGCCTGTCAAACAGTAGCTGCCTTTTTCGCGCATGAGACTCATAACGTTGTCTGGGTTGTCATCCAAGACCACTTGACTTTGACGATAGAAGTAGAGGCTTGGATAACCAGGACTGACTTTATGGACGATAAGCGTCCGGTAGGGCGGCACGCTCCGTGCGAGGTCCCGAACCGGCTGTAAGAAGAGGCGGTCATAGGCTCTCAAGGAAAAGTGCAGTCCAAGAACGACTCCGAAAGCGCAGATGGCAAGCGCGCGCATCGCCGGTTTGGTCTGAACGCCGCCGCGTAAATGCATAGAGAGATATGCCATCGCTGCGCCGATCAAGCCCATGCCAAACAAGATGGCGGTCGGCTGGCGCGCGGAAAACCCCAAGAAAAGCGCGACACATAACCATAAGCAGCTTCCCACAAAAAGGGATGCCCATTGCCAACGGGTCAAGGGCGCGCGCTGCGCTGCCTCGCTGCGAGAGGTTAGATACCGGGCAATGAGCAAGGCGGCAAAGGGAAACATCGGGAAGATATAAGCGGGCAGTTTGGTCAATCCCAGCGTGAAAAAGAGGAAGACCAGTAGGCACCAGGAGCGCAGGTATCGATAAAGCGGGTCTGAGTCGCGCTGCCAGAGCGCATTTGCGCTGGTGGAAAAAGGGAATAGCCCCAGCCAAAACACAACGACATAGAAGAGTAAGTAGGCGATGCCTGCGCCCAAGATTCCCAACAAGCCGCCCCCTTTCGCGATGGACAGCACCGAGTGCGCCGTGTCGCCGCCTGCAAAACGCGCCAAGTTCTGCTTCAGGATGAACTCTTCAAAGAAATCGCGCCCATGCTGCATATAGACTCCTGCAAACCAGGGAATCGGCACACAGAGCGCAACGATCAATGCCAATAAGACCCACCGGAAGCGCAGTCCTTGTTGGTGAAGCGATTTCGCGTTGATGAGATAGAGCAGCCCGATAAACCCCAGTCCCACGGGACCTTTTGTCAGCACGGCTAACCCAGTGGCAATGCCTCCCACAATAAACCAGATCGCGCGTTGGTGGGTTTCCCACAAGGCAATGACCGCCAGGGTCAACCAGAGCGTCAAGAGCATATCGGTGATGGCTAACCGTCCCAACAACATCGCGAGCGGCGCAAGCGCGAAGATAATCCCCGCCAAGTCGCCTGCGGCGCGTCCAAAACGCCTGCCGCCCCAACTCACAATCAGGATAATGGTGAACATCGAGGCAAGCAGGGAGGGCAGCCGAACCGCAAACTCAGACGCGCCAAAGAGTTGCATGCTTAGGCTCATCAACCAGTAGAGCAGGGGCGGTTTTTCGAACCAAGGGGAGTTGCCGAGGGTAGGGGTCAGCCAGTCATTGCGGCTGAACATTTCGCGCGCGACGGAAGCATAGAACCCTTCATCCAGATCGGTTAAGCCAAAGGCAAAGGGCGATAGGAACGCCAATAAAATAATCCCTGCCAGCAGCCAACGCATGGCAGGGATTATACCCAAAGGAGGGGATTAAATAGGGTTCGTCAAAAGATTCGGACAGGCGTAAAGTAGAAATAGACCCCCATCGCGTCGCCATCACGGGATTGATGATCGAAGGAGTAATAGGTGAATACGCCGGTCGCTTTGCTGAACTGGTAATAGGCTCCCACGCTGGTATAGCCGAAGCCGCCTCCCGGACGCAGGTATTCGCCGGTGATGCCCATGCGCTCTGTGCCAGCCTGTACGCCAACGCCCCAACCCCACGTGTCGCGGGTGCGAATCGTGGCGGCGTGGAACAAGCCAATCGGGGTCGTTTTACTGGCAGCCACATAGTATTGAGTGTTCATATTGCGCCCAATACTTTGCGCGCCGACAGCAACCCCCGGCATGTTATTCGTCTCGCGCGTGATGAGCCAGCGCCCATTGAGTGCCTCTTGACGCTGTCCCACGCGATTGACATTGAAAAAGTCGATGCCGAAATCAACATTTTCGGTCAAGAAAATCTGGGTGTAATAGTTGTGAGAGTAGGTATCTCTGTAGTAGTTTCGGTAGCCGAATTGCTCTGCTGCCAAGTAAAGCGACGCCGGTTGATTAGGAATTGCGGTTGGCAGATAGACAACGCGATGCGTATCCGCCCATAACGCGCTGACGCTCCATGCTGCAGCCAAAAGAATCGAGACAATTTTCATTGCTTAACACCTCCATGCGCTGATGAATCCTTCCATACTGTATTATTGGATTCTTCAGGTAAAATTGCAGTGTTTTCGACGTGGAGTCGAATGGATTGGGAGGAGATGTGAACGACATGGATAATGGAATTGGTGTGATTGAACTCGTTTCGTTGGGCGGTTTCAGCGGCGGACTGTTTTTGAAGCCGATTAAAGCCGCGATGGTGACCGATATTGGCGGTATTGGCGATGAGTCTTTTAATGCCTCTGCTTGGCGGGGCTTGCAGCGCGCGCAGAAAGAGTTGGGTTCTAATGTCCGGTATCTCGAATCGAGAAATGCGGCAGACTATACCCGCAACCTGACCGCGTTGGGACGCGAGGGGTATGATGTCGTGTTCGCGGTGGGTTTCTTGATGGAGGACGCGCTGAAACGGGTCGCGCCGCGTTTCCCCAAAGTGAAATTTGCAATCATTGATGGACAAGCGCCCAATTTGCCCAACTGCCTGTCTATTAATTTTAATGAACAGGAAGGGTCTTTTTTAGTGGGCGCATTGGCGGGCGCGATGTCTAAGAAGGGCGCGGTCGGATTTGTGGGCGGTATGAATGTGCCGTTGATCAAAAAATTTGAGTATGGCTACCGGGCAGGCGTCTTGCAGGCGAACTCAAAGGCGCGGGTTTTGGTCGGTTATACGGGCAACTGGGACGACGTGGCGAAGGGACGAGAATTAGCGTTGACCCAGTTCAATCAAGGCGCGGATATTGTTTATCATGCAGCAGGGCGATGCGGTTTGGGCGTGATTCAGGCGGCTGCGCAGAAGGGTAAAGGCTTTTATGCGGTTGGAGTGGACAGCGATCAGGATCATATCGCGAAGGGGCGCGTGTTGACCTCGATGATGAAACGGGTCGATAATGCGGTGTTTGATGTGTGTAAGCGGGTCTCCAACGGGCAATTTAAAAATGGCGCGGTGGTGTTTGGCGTGAAGGACGGCGGCGTGAGCCTCAGTCCTATGCGTTTCACGAAGTCGGATGTGCCTGCGCCCGTGATGAAGCGCATCGAGCAGTTGACGACAATGATTAAGCAGGGGAAAATCAAACCGCCTTACAACGACGCAACCTTCAAACAGTGGCGACCGGTATAATAAAATGAGGCGTATTTGTTTTGTTAGGGGTGGGAAAACCTACCCCTTTTTTTCTGCGCGCCCTCCAAACAATTAAAAAGACTTGACAAACTTGCGCTTGATGTGGTATGCTATATCCAGTGAACCTATTGAATTGACTCACTGATTTGAGGGATTGGTTCACTTTATCCCTCACAATGACTTAGTCTCAGAGGAGATGATGCCATGGTTAAATTACTGGATATTGGCGTTAAGACCGAATACGCATCGCGCGCGCTGGCTTTGTTGGCACAGGCAGGCGAAGGCGCGATTGTGACGGTCAAAGACTTAGCGAAGCAAGGCGATATCTCCGTTCATTTTCTCTACTCCATTTTCGATTCCTTAGAGCGGCATGGGCTGGTACATTCTCACAAAGGGCGAGTACGCGGGTTTGCTTTAGCGCGTCCTGCGGAAGAGATCAGCTTCCTGGATATTTTGCAAGCGGTGGAAGGACAATTCGAAAAAGCCCGCTGTTTTCTTGATCGACGAGATGTATGCCGGGCAGATCGTCCCTGCGCTTGGCATCATACTTGGCACCTGCTGCGGGACACAGTGGAAAGAGAATTGAATAAGATAACCCTCGATCAAATTGCTAACAACAACGCGCCTTGGAAGCGCCTGAAAGAGGCGATTTCCAACACCCCGAAATAATTTTTTCAAAAATCGTCGTTACCCCTTGACAAAAGCATTTTAAATCGGGTACATTGATAGCGTCAGTAAAGTGATTAGGTTCAGTAAGTCTATTTGTTCAGTTCAGTATGCGAGATTAAAATTGAAGACAGGCGAACCTAACCTTTACATAGGAGGACAGAAGGATGTTAAAGAGCAACTGGATTCGTTATACGATAGTCGCAGGAATACTGCTGCTTTTCGCAGTGATGTTGATGCTCATGAGAGGAGGCGGCAAGAACGCGATGGTGAGCGGACTCCCGAACGAGGCGATGGAAATCGCGCGCTCGCGGGAACTCAGCCCGGATGACGTTTATGCCGCGCTTGCGACTTATATGCCCACAGGCAGACCAGACGAATATCTGATGTTTGCCTCTGGAGGACACAGCGGGCAACTGCTGGTGATAGGTGTTCCCTCCATGCGCCTATTGAAGACCGTCGCAGTTTTTACGCCAGAGCCTTGGCAGGGCTATGGGTATGGCGTTATGGAAAATCCTCTTCAAGAGAAATATCCCGATTCCGCGTATCCTCCTGCCGACACTCACCATCCGGCTTTAAGCGAGACCAATGGCGAGTATGATGGCGAATTTGCGTTCATCGGAGATAAGACGAATGGCAGAGTGGCAGTTGTTGATCTGCGAGACTTCGAGACGAAGCAGATTTTGAGCAACCCGGTGATTAACAACAACCATGGCGCTGCCTTTGTCACTCCCAACACCGAGTATGTTGTGGAGGTGTCGCAATACGGCGTGCCTTTGGGCAACAAATATGTGCCGATTGAAAAGTATAAGGAGGAGTACCGGGGACTGGTCACGTTCTGGAAGTTTGACCGGAAAAAGGGGAGACTAATTCCTGATCAATCCTTCTCCATCGAACTGCCCCCTTACTGGCAAGACCTGGCAGACTGTGGTAAGCTCGCCAGCGACGGCTGGGTGTTCATCAACTCGTTCAACACTGAATTGGCGACAGGCGGCATGGAAAAGGGCAATCCGCCCTTCGAAGCAGGCACCGCCGAAAACGACATGGACTACATGCACCTGATTAACTGGAAGAAGGCGGAGGAGTTAATCTCATCCGGTAAATTCCAGAAGATCAATAACTTCCGCGTGATTTCTCTGAAAGATGCCTCCGAGAGCGGCGTGCTTTACTTCGCGCCTGAACCGAAAAGCCCGCACGGCGTCGATATATGCCCATGTGGAGAGCATATCGTGGTGGGCGGAAAGTTAGACCCGCACGTTACGATCTTTGGCATGAGCAAAATCAAGCAAGCGATTGAGGCGAAAGATTTTGAAGGCAAAGATGTATACGGCGTGCCGATCTTGAAGTTTGACGCGGCGAAAGTAGCGCAGGTGGAAGTCGGATTGGGACCGCTGCATACCCAGTTTGACGATCAAGGTTATGCCTATACCAGCCTGTTCTTGGATAGCGCGGTGGCGCGTTGGTCGATGGGCGACTGCAAGTTCAAAGCGCCCGAGGGCGATTGGAAGATGATCAGCAAGATTCAGACCCATTACAACATTGGACACCTTGCCGCTGTCGAAGGTGATACCGTGAAACCGTCTGGGAAAATGCTGGTGGCGTTGAATAAGTGGTCGATGGATCGTTTTACCAATGTCGGTCCCCTGCTGCCTCAGAACCTGCAGCTCATCGATATCAATAATACGGGCGAATCGATGCGTTTGCTCTACGATATGCCGTTGGGCGTGGGAGAACCCCATTATGCCCAAATTATGAAGGCAGAGCGGCTCAAGGCGTTTGAGGTCTATCCTGAGATCGGCTGGAATGCGCACACGCAAACCCAAGTGGATCCAAAATTTGCTGGAGGCAAAGGCACAGTGGTTGTGAAAGGCAACACGGTTGAGATTTACACCCCGTTGATTCGAAGCCACTTTGATCCGGAGCATATAGAGGTGAAGAAAGGGCAGAAGGTCATTTGGAAACTGACCAACCTGGAACGCACCCGTGATACAACCCATGGACTCACGGTCGCGGGCTATCGCATCGGCGCCAGTATTGAGCCGGGCGAAACCGTTACCTTTGAATTTGTGGCAGATAAAGAAGGCGTCTATCCGTTCTACTGCTCAGAGTTCTGCTCCGCGCTGCACCTGGAGATGATGGGCTACCTGTTTGTCAAGCCGTGATGAGTACGCAGGCAGAGGGGGTAAAATACCCCTCTGCCTGGTGTTTGGTTTTGAAAACATCCTGCAGGGGATACTGAAAACGCGAGGAGCGTTAGACAATCATGAAAAAAGAACCGCTCGGTATCATTCCAACCTTATTGCTGGTCTTAGGGGCAATCTTAGTCTTAGCCTCTATCAAACTACCTTACTGGAGTATTTGGATTGCCGCGCCCCAATATCCCAAAGGGTTGGTGGTAACGACCTATGTCACGGGGGTCGCAGGCGATGTCCGTGAAGTGGACGGTTTGAACCATTACATCGGCATGCGTCCGCTGGGGGAAGCAGCCCCCTTTGAGCGCAAAATCGCGGTTCCGGGCATCAGCGCGATTGCTGCCAGCTTGTTCTTGCTGGCGTTCTTAAGAAAAAAATGGGCGATAATCTTTCTGCTGCCTGCCATTGCGCTGCCTTTTGTATTCGCCGGCGATCTCTATTGGTGGATGCGAGAGTTCGGACTGAATCTTGATCCGAAAGCGCCCCTGAGTTCCAGCGTGAAGCCTTTCGTTCCGCCGATATTTGGGGCGGGCAAAATCGCTCAATTCCATGTAGTCGCAACCTTCAAGATCGGTTGGTGGGCGACCGTCTTGGGAGCCTTGCTGGGAATTATCGCGGTCAAACTGCGATTCTTCAGCAAGAAATCTCCGGGACAGCCTGAGGAAATTAACCCCAAAGAAACGCAGGATTCGACGGATGATGGTCAGGTTTCTGAGAGCGCGACACGCGCCGCCGCTGCGCCCATCTTAGAAGTCAAAAGCCTTTTCATGCTGGTGGTCGCAGTGTTGCTGCTCTGTTCTGTGGCAACCGCTCGCGCTAAAGAGTGGGTGGTCAGCGCGCAAGGCGATTTCAGTCGTTTGCAGGAGGCGGTGGAAACAGCCCAATCGGGAGATACGATTCGAGTGGTGGGAGGGGTTCATAAGGGAAATTTCCGCCTCTCGAAAACCTTGCATTTAGTGGGCGAGCAGGGCGCTGTATTGGATGGAGAAAATCGCGGTTCCGTGGTTCAATTCGATCAGCCGGGCAGCTCAATTCGCGGATTTATTGTTCGAAACAGCGGCGATGTGTTTACTACGGAAGACAGTGGTATTCGCGTGCAGGCAGCGCAGGCGACGGTGGAAAACAACCGGATCGAGAATACGCTGTTTGGAGTCAGCTTGAGCCGAGCCAAGAACAGTGTCGTAAAAAACAACCGCATTTTTAGTAAAGATTTGGCGGTTGCACGGCGCGGCGATCAGATACGCATTTGGTACAGCGATGGCGTCAGGGTGGAATCCAATGAAATCGTTGGAGGGCGCGACTTGGTGTTGTGGTATTCTGAAGATTTGATTATTCGGAAGAACAAGGTGAGGCAAGGACGCTATGGTCTGCATTTTATGTATTGTAATAATGGTCTGGTGGAAGAGAATGTTTTGTCTGAAAACTCAGTCGGCGTTTATCTAATGTATAGCCGCGGGCTGAAACTGATTCGCAATCATATTTCTAATAATCGCGGACCGAGCGGGTTTGGGATCGGGCTGAAGGATATGGAGCAGGTGACGGTCAGCCAAAACCTGGTGGCTTCCAATCGGGTGGGGATATTTATCGATAACGCGCATGGAGAGTATTCAGAGAACCTGCTTGTTTTCAACGACTTGGGCATTCACCTGTTTCTCTCAAGCCAGCCGAATCAGTTCTCCAGTAACCAATTTATTGAGAATGCGGAACAGACCATGATCGGCGCGAAGGGCGATCTAAAAAGCGCGCAATGGGATGGTAACTATTGGAGCGATTATTCCGGTTTTGATTTAGATGGGGATGGGGTAGGGGACACGCCTTATAAACCGGTTCGGCTCTTTGAGCGAATCACGGACCAGCACGCCGGCTTGAGGGTTTTTGCCAACAGCCCTTCTTCTCAAGCGTTGGATTTTGCGGCGCGTTTGTTCCCAATGTTCGCGCCTCAACCGAAATTTACCGACTCTAAGCCGCTGATGCAAGTCAATCATCAGACTTTGAACGCGCTGCCGTTCCAATCTCAAGGAATGGAAGGAGGGCGTAGACACTGGTTAATGGTGGCGGCAGGATTGCTTTTGACCGGCATGATTATTGTCAAGCCGATAGGAGCGTCGCGCTGGCGTCGGGGCATGAAGAATCTAACAAGCGCAACTCAATCGCATAACATGTCTGCGGTCGCAGGGAAAGAGATCATCGCGCAGGCGCGGGGATTGACGAAACGATTTGGCAGTCAGTTGGTCTTGGATCATATCAGTTTGGATATACGCCAAGGCGAGACCATCGCTTTATGGGGCTCGAATGGAGCAGGCAAAACCACGATTTTACGCTGTTTGTTGGGTTTAATCGATTATGAGGGGACGGTATCGCTTTTGGGACATAATCCCTTGAAGCATGGGAAGGCTGCCCGTCAGGTGGTGGGCTATGTGCCTCAGTTGATTCATCTGCATGGCGATTTGACCGTTAAAGAGACCTTAGAGTTCTATTCGCAAATCCGAGAAGTGCCTCTGGAACGCGCCCAACTGCTTTTGGAAGAATGGCAGTTGAAACCGCATGCGGAGAAGCAGGTCAATAACTTATCGGGCGGCATGAAACAGAAGTTGGCGCTGGTGATTGCGCTGCTTTCCGATCCGCCTATTCTGCTGCTGGATGAACCTACAGCGCACTTAGATGTGCAAGCGCGTCAGGAATGGCGCAATTTGCTGGAGCGGTTGAAAGCAGAGGGAAAAACCCTCATTTTCTGCACGCACCATATTTCTGAAGTGCGCCAGTTGGCGGATCGGGTGGTAGTGATAGAGAAAGGGCGAAAGGTGATTGAGTGTTCGCCTGAAGAGTTGGCTCGTTTTTGGAAGCAAACAATGATGCTCTATATCACGGTGGATAAAGACTCGCGGGAAGCCGCGATGCAAGTTCTTCAGGCGGCGGGTTATGCGTCGGTGTTAGAGGGCGCGACGATTCAGGTTCAGGCGGAACCCCACAGGAAACTGGAACCGCTTCGCTTGTTGATGGATGAAGGGATCGGTGTGCTGGACAGCGATTGGTTCCCTACCGGCTCAGGCGATTTGGCGTTGGAGGAGATGCCCCCGCATGAAGAATCGCTTGCGCCCTTGCAAACGCCACCGGCGCGCTCTGCCTTAAAACTGGCTCGTCTTGACTTCCGCAGCATGAATGTTATCGCGGGCAAGGAGATTCGCGACTCGCTCAGCAATCGTTGGTTCCTCTTTTTTACTGCCATCTTCACGCTGCTCTCCTTGGCGGTCAGTTTGATGGGACTGGCAGGCACAGGGTCTTTGGGGGTGGCAGGCTTTGGAAGAACCGCCGCCAGCTTGGTCAACTTAGTGCTGCTGATTGTGCCGCTGATGGGGTTGATGCTGGGCGCGACCAGTATTGCTGTGGAGAAGGATCAAAAAACCCTGCAAACCCTTCTGGCTCAACCCTTGAACCGCTCTGAAATCTTGATGGGCAAGTTCGCGGGTTTAGCCTTATCCTTGACGGGGGCGATCCTGTTTGGATTCGGCTTCAGTGGTTTAGCGATGGCGCTGTCGGGCGTCACCGCGCAAATTGGCGTTTATCTTTGGTTGGTAGGTTTCACCCTGATGTTAGGTTTAGCCTGTTTGGCGATTGGTTTTTCTATGTCGGTGCTGGTTCAGCGCAGCGCGACGGCGACCAGCGCGGCTCTGTTTGTTTGGCTGACGATGTTATTCATCAGCGATTTGGGAATCATGGGAACCGCGCTCTCACTCAAATTATCCGCTCAGCAGTTATTAAACCTGGTGATGATCAACCCCGCTCAAGTGTTCAAACTGGCGGTCATTCAGGTGATCCAGGGCAATCTGGAGATATTGGGCGGCGCGGGCTTATATGCCACGGAGCGTTTCGGCGGACGACTGATTCTGGTACTGAGCGGATTGTTGCTGCTGTGGACGGTAATACCCTTGATTTTCTCGCTCGTATGGTTTACGGGGCGGAGGAGCAACCAATGAAAAGCAAGCGATGGCTTTTGGCGAGTATCTTTGTGTTTATCGTGCTGTCGGGCTGCCAATCGGAGCGCGTCCTGCCCAACATTCGCTACGGTGAGGAGCCGTGCGATCATTGTCGAATGTTGATCAACGAAGCGAACTTCGCGACTGCTTACGAAACGAACGCAGGCGAAATGCGGAAGTTCGATGACTTTGGTTGTATGTCGCTGCAATTGGAAGATGAGCCTGCGGTCGTGGTTTGGGTCAGCGATTATGAGACTCAAAAGTGGTTGCAGGCAACGGAAGCCTTTTTTGTTCATAGTGATGAAATCAAAAGCCCTATGGGAGACAGTATTTTGGCGGTCTCCACAGAGCAACGCGCGAAAGCGTTGGCGGAACAGTTCAAAGGTAAAGTTCTGAACTACGAAGCCGCCCGCGATTTCGCCAAGAAGAAACGACTTGAGAGATAACCTTTCAAACAAATCAAACTCTTAGGAGGAGTAGTGATGAAAACTGTTCGATTCTTGTTGTTAGGCAGCGCGCTTCTAACGGCTGCTTCCATATGGTTGGCGGGATGTTCTGGGTCAGAAGATAAGACCACTGATGGAACCACTCCAACGACCACCAATACGACTACGCCCTCAGGGGATAGCGGTTCGCCGCCAAGCGGGACCTCTTCAGTTGCCGTGCCTGAGACTCCCACGGACGGCTCTGGCACACTCTATGGCGTTGTAAAATTTGAAGGCACGCCGCCTAAATCCGATCCAGTCAATGTGGCGACCGATCCTGGATGCCAATGGTTTTATAAGGACAATCCGTTGTTGAAAGAAGACGTGGTGATTGGGGAGGGTAATAGTCTGCGGTATACCTATGTGCATATTAAGGGGAATGTCGCTGGGACCCACTCAGTACCTAAGGATCATTATCTGGTTGATCAGGTGAAATGCATCTTCATTCCGCACGTTTCGGGGGTGATGGTGGGGCAGACGGTGCGTTTCCGCAACAGCGACCCGGTGGTGCATAACACTCGAACGAACGCAAAGATCAACAAATTCTTCAACGCGACCCAGCCCAAACAGGGAGACTTCGCGGATCATGCGTTTGATAAGGAAGAGTATGGGATTAAGCTGGTGTGCGATGTGCATCCTTGGATGGCGTCTTACATTCACGTTTCGCCCCATCCTTTCTTTGCGGTTTCAGGCGAGGATGGTTCCTATGTGATTAAAGGATTGCCGCCCGGTAAGTATACACTGGAGTTCATTCACGAGAAGCTGGGCGAAAAGACCGTGGAAGTGGAAGTGAAAGCAAACGAAGCCACACAAACCGACATGACTTACTCGGTTTCATCCTGAGTTGGTATCTCCTGCCAACAAAAAGGGCGCAAGCGGAACGATTGCATCCGGCTTGCGCCCTTCAATATTTAATAGGGAGAGATCGTACTTATTCGGTACTCTCTGATTCATTGCTGCTTTCTTCTGCGCTTACTTCTTCCGTCTCAGCCTCTGTGGTTTCGCTGCTGTCTGCTGCAGGAGCAGGTTCGCTCACGGCAGCGGCGGCTACTGGCACGACAGGCTGGGCGGGCATGTTGCTGAAATCCTCGTCGGGCGCGCTCTCAGAACGGATCATCACACTGATGTTGGCTTTCGTTTCCGCGTCCCATTCCACTTCAAGCGCGTAATGCCCCGTCGTTCGGAGGGGGTCGAAAAGGTTGATTCGCCGCTTATCGACTCGCACCTTATGCTGGTCCATAATCGCATTCGCGATGTCGGCGGCGGTTATCGAACCGAACAGCTTAGTGGAGTTGGCGGCAGTTTTGCCCATTAAAGCGATGCTTTTGCCATGTAATTGCGCGGCGGCGGCGCGAGCGTTCTGTTTAATATTATCTGCGCGCTGCTGAACCACTTTCTGCCGCTCGCTCAAAATTTTCAAGTTGCCTTTGTCGGCAGGTACTGCCAGTCCACGCGGCATCAGATAGTTGCGCGCGTACCCGCCTTGGACTTCGATCAATTGACCCTCTTTGCCCACTTTGGGTACATCGCGCGTCAAAATCACTTTCATTGTTGATAGACCTCCGTTATCTTTGGAATTGTAATCCTAACAGCGGCTGGTTCTGGCGAAACAGACTTTCTAACCCCGCCCATCCGTAAATGTTCTCTGTAATGCGCACTTTTAACCGCAAACTGGTCTGAAAATTGTTTGGATTAAAGGCGTCCAGCGTCGCCAGAGCGTTATTGCCGAACCTATAGTCTACCCCAAAACCGGGCTTGGCTGCATAGATTCCGTAGCGCAATTGCAATTGAGGCGAAATTTGGGTGCCATATTGAAAGATCAACTGGTTACTTTCAGACAAGTCATGTACCCCTATCAGCAGAAACCGGTCGTCTTTGGTGGGCAGATAGATCGTGGCGTCGGTGCGATAGCGTTTCGTATCTAAGTTGTTCGTTACATCCAAGCGATAGTAAGGCTCTTCGAAACCCAGCGTGCGCAGAGAGAGCGCGGAATCGAGCGTGTTGTTCACCCTTTCGATGCTGGTTTTGGTGGTTTGCAGTATCTCCCGCGAGTCGTCTATCGTCTCGGAAATTTTTTGAGTCAGCCCGCTGGCATCATCAATCAACGAGCTGGTTTTGTCGGCAATCGTGTTCATTTTGCCTGAGAGTTCGGTCGCGTTGGCGGTGATCGTTTTGATGTTTTCTTTCAGCTCAGGGTCGGAAGCGAAGTTTTGCGCCTCCACCAACAGCGCGTCGGCGCGCTCCAGCGATCTCTGGGCAGTTTCTAAGATGGTCAATATTTCCTCTTTGAAGCGCGGGTCGGTCGCCAGAGCCGTGATCTTTTTCATACTGTTTTGGGCTTCGCGGGTGGCGGAAGTCGCTTCTACCAGTAAAGTGCGCACGGCTCCCCGGTTTTCATCCACCGCTGCTGTCACGCTGCTCAATAAACGGGTGGTTTGATCAGTTGCCTGTTGCACACTGGCGAGTGTTTTCTCCACACCACTTTTTAGGTCGGCGTCCTCGATCAGTTCTCGCGCTGAGACAAGCAGTTTTCTCAACTCTTTGGCGGTCTCTTCAAATTCGGGCATAATGCTGTCTAACCCTGCGGGCGAAACCCCATTGAGCGTTGTGTTGGGGGGAATTGTGGCGGAAGTTCGAATTGCGGGGGGAACCACCTCCACACGCGCTTCAGTGGGGAACAGCACGCCGGACGGCAGCCGAAAGGTGGAGCCTTCAGGAATCTGGACTCCCTCTTGAATCGCCAGCGCTGCTTCCGCAACAGGCGGGTCCGAAAGCAGTTGAATGTTTTTGACGAACCCAATCGGCACGCCTGCCATCAAAACCTGCGAGCCTTGCGACAAGTTGCGCGCATCGCTAAATCGCGCCCGCAGTTCGTAATGTCCTTGAGCGGAAGCGCGCGCGCGCAGAAAATTGACTCCCACAAGGGTCAAGACGATACCTATCAGTATCATTAATCCGACTTTAGCGATGTCTGACCGCATGTAATCCTCCCAAAAATATGGATGCTGATGGTAGCGATAATACCCGATTCTCGTCTCATAAAAGGTTATTGAATCTGATAAACCTCTACACGTTTGCTTGAAAACTGGAGCGATAATTGCCCATTTTGAATACTCTCTTCCAACTGCAGCCGCCAACGATCTTGCGTTTCTGATGGCGCAAAAGCGCGATTGATCACCACATGAGTGAACCCTTGTCGCTTGAACTCCTCTATCATGGTTTGAGCGGTTTCTAACCGTTCAAAGAGAATGACCCGGTGATGTCCCGGATTGCCCCAAAGGTAGTCGCGATCTAAATAGAAGCAGCGCGGTTCATCGAACAGAATCACTTTACTTTCAGCAGGGGTTTGCTGGTTGATATAGCGGAAAGCGGCATAAGGCTGCAATTTGCGTTCTAAGTAGGCTTCGCGGTCTTCTAAGGCAGAGGGAACCTCGGATAGGTAAATGGTGCCGAACAGCCACAAACAGAAGAAGCTTTGAAACGTCAGCAGACCGATAAACAGCGTTTTGACCCCTTTCCCGGTATGCTCGAGGCGCGCCGTTGTAAGAGCCGCCGTGATGGGGAAAATCGCCAGCAGATAGCGGATTTGCTGCATCAGAAAGAACCAGCCGACCGCGCTGCCCAACGCGAACAACGCCAGCCAAAGACCTCCCGCAGGCAGTCCTGAAGCCACCGGCAGGAAAAGAGAAGCGGAATGTCCCGCGCCGGATGCCCCCAGAAGATAGGGATGGTCGTTGATGGGAACGCCCAGCGGATCGGCGAAAGGCGCGGGATGCGCCGCCAAGTTCCAGGGCAGTTGCAGCAGATCGGTCGGCGAGCGTCCGATACCAAACTTGAGTTGGTCGCCCCGGTAGGCAACCGCGTTTTCCGCGCTCCAATGCCTGCCCCCAAATAGTTCATAGGCAAAAGGGTAGACCGGGTTGCCTGTGAAGACGAAATTTTTGATATACCAAGGCGCGCCAATCGCCAACGCAAGCAAACCTGCTCCTATGAGAGAACGCGCGCCCATCGTCCACTTTTGTACAATAATCCACGCTAAACCTATAACGCCCAATACGCCCCAACTGAGCAAAGCCGTGTATTTTGTGCCAAGCGCAAAACCCATCATCAAGCCTGCCGCCCACAACCATTTGGTTTCACGCTCTATGACTCCGCGATAAAGGGCAAAGACGCTTAAGGCGGTATAGAGCGCGGTGGAGAGGTCAATGTAGGAGACGCCCGCCTGCCAGATGGCGATGGGGGTGGATGTTAGCAACAAGGCAGACCATTCTCCTTTACCGCCCAGTTTGCGCGCAAAAGCGAACGTGCCGAGAATCGTCAGTACCCACATCCACCAGTGGAAGACCTTCGCGCCAGCGACACCGCCCGACCACAGCCCCCACAGAAATAAGGTGTCTAATAGGGCAGGGAAGTTACTCTGGTGCATGAAGGGGATGAACTCGATGCCGCCTTTTGACAGGTGGATTTTCGGCGCAGCCAGATGATATGCCATCCCGTCCCAATCGTTCGAATCGGGAGGCAGCCAGACGATGACCAGCGACATAAGGAGCAGCGCAATGATCAGAAAACGCGCCAGCCATTGGGCAGGAGAAACGGTTTCGGCTTGGGTTTGGGAAATGGATTGGGCGCGGCGGTCTTGCAGAAAGTGTTTCCAGCCTTGCCAGGCGAATGGAAGAAGCAGAAGAACCGGCAGCGCCAACAGGAAATTGAGCTGTTGCAGCAGCCCCAGCAAGAACACGGCATAGCTGAAAATGCCCAGCCCGAACGCGCCCCCAAAGGCAATACGTTCTAAGGGGGATGCGTTTCTCAGGCTTGCGCGCAGAAACCACATGCCCGCGCCGATGGTTAGCAGTGTCAAAAGCGATGAGATCAAGATGCCCAGCACAGTGCTGTGAGATTCGGCAACGGGCGCGCGATTCCTGTTTGCTCTAATTTTACTTCAGCAGCGCATCGATTTCTTTCTCGATCTGTTTGATGTCTGGTTTCCCGGTCCACTGCCGGACGATTTGCCCTTGGCGATCAATCAAGAAAAGCGCGGGTATCGCTTTCACGCGCAGTTTCTCGAATAGCGGTTCTGAGCCATTATCCAGCGCGATGAGGTAGTTTAGCGGACGATTTTTCAAGAAGGATTGCACTTTGGGCGCGCCCTCTTCATCAATGGAAATCCCCACCAGCGCGAAGTTTTGCGATTGATACTTCTCATGCAATTTCTGCAGGCTGGGCAGCGAGTCGATACATGGTTTACACCAAGTTGCCCAGAAATCGACCAAGACCACTTTGCCGCGCAGGCTTTCTAACTTGAACGGCTCGCCGCTAAGGGTTTTCATCGCCACGGCAGGGGAAGCCATCGGCAGCGGCAGCGGCAGCCAACTTTCTGGATTGGCTTTAAACTCTGGCACTTCTTTCGGGTTGCAGAAGTAGTACGCCTGATCCTTGTAACGGACTCCCGCTTTGGGTGTTTCCAGCCCATGGCCGCTGCCCTGAGCTTCGCAAACCACACATTCGGCTTTCTTGGGCAGTTCATTCTTGGGGATATCCACAGGCTTTTCCTGCGCAACTCCCATTGTCAGATTCAACAGTAAACCGGCAATAAGCCATGATTGTTTATTCATCATCGATTGTCTCCTTCACCATGCCCATCCGATGCTTAAACCCGGACGCTTCATCCAAGCCAACATCAGAGTGACATTGTAGTTTTCTTGTTTGTATGTCAATAACAGGTGGGTATGCCTGCCGTCATTCATCGATAGCAGATCCCACTGAGGCGCCAGAGAAAAGTTGACGCCGAACGGGAATTCAAACCCGCGTTTGAACTCAGAATAGCTCATAGATACATAAGGCGCAGCGCGAAGCCCATGCAGGCTTTTTGCCATCGACACATAGTAGGCATGGTTGCCTTCCGGCGTGCCGATACGGTCACTGGATGTGCCGAACGAGATCATGGGCGTCGTTTCTGTTTCGGTTTGTAAGACCCAATTGATCGTCGGTAAAATCTCGCCCACCACTGGGTTGTATTCAAAGCCTGCTTGGAGACGCGGGTTGATCCGGTAAGCGGTGTTGAACCGCCAACGCGGACGCGCCACCGGCGTATCCACATAGCGCAGCGTGAATTGCCATTGTTTGTTAATGTTCCCCGAACCGAGGAACCGACCCTCACCGGGTCAGCCCACTCAAGCCGGGACCGCGATGGACGGTCTCTTCGGCAAGGGTTTGGTATCGATTGCTTCTTGCGATTGGGCGGACATCGCCATCATCAGGCTGATCCCCGCAAACGCAATTTGAAATCGTTTCATCTGTTTTTGTCTCCTGTGTACGAGCTGACACCCAACGACTTGCTCACGGCAGCAAACTTGGAGCAGCATGCGCTAAATTTCACGAAAAAGTAGATGTTTTTAGCGTGAAAATTACACAGGAGGGGCGCGGGGATTCAGCGAATTAGAGGCAATGTCGGATCGGTTGATACGGTCCGATGCCCTGCTGATGGGAGTGTATTTTTCTGGAAATTCAATTGGAAATTGAGCAATTTTGGGACCCAGCAAAGGCGACAGCAGATAAGCCTGTGTCAGTGGGGCTTTGCTGGTTGAATCGGCAGTGGTCAGCGAACAGCACGGCTGCGGGCAGACAGTTCCTTGAGGCAAGGTCTCATGGGCTTCTTCTGTCGTTTCGCACACGGGCGCGCAATGGATGCACTCGCAATGACAATCGGGGTGCCGGTGAAATGGCAGCGCAATTAAACTCATAAGCGAGAGAACCCATAGCCAATACCATCGTTTCTGCTGCTGATTGCGAAGGGTCATGCTCACAAGGGATTATACCTTACTTTGGGGGTTATTTCACTTGCAAACTGGCTTTCACGCAGGAGCATCCAAAATAGTTAGTCGAAGGATTATACTTGCGCGCTTGGGAATAGTGCCTTTGAAAAGCAGACCCGTTCGCTTCGCTCAGGGTGACAGCGGGGGCAGACCTGTGTGTCTTCCCGAACAGAGGGCGCACACGCAGGCGCGCCCCTACAATTGTCATGCCGAGCGAAGCCGAGGCATCGACGGTTTGTGTAAAAAGACACCCTCATGTTGGTCTACTTATATGAACCCAAAAATCCTGCCAAGTCACAATAAATTATCCAATAGCCATAGGTTGAACGCTTCCGGCAGTTCTACACGATAACTTAATGTCCAGAGTTGCGCTTTGCCTTCCAACAGAGGGCGCAGTTTGATGGCGTCTTTTTCTGTTGAGAGGATCGTCCGTCCAAGGTAGGGCTGCAAGTCACGCGCATCATAAGCGTGATGATCGGGAAAGGCAGCGGTTTCCACAGGGGTGATTCCCAAGACCTTGAGCGATTCGACAAAGCGTTCTGGGCGCGCAATCCCCGACAGCGCAATCAGGGGGCGTGTTTTTGCCTGTTCTATCGGAATTGCTTGCTGGGTAAATCCATCTTTCAGTTGGTCAAGACAGGCTTTTGCCAGAAATTGAGGCAGTTTTGACCGGAGAGAGGGCATTTCAGCAGGTGAAGAAGCCTGAAAAGATTGGTCAATAAAAAGAATCGCGGAGGCGCGACGTAGACCTGAAAGCGGTTCACGAAGCGGTCCAGCAGGCAGGCAATAGCCATTGCCGATGGGCAAGCGGGCAGGTAAAAGAATGAGATCAACCGACCGCGCCAATGGCAGATGCTGGAAACCGTCATCTAAAACGAGCGCGTCGGGCTGGAAATGTTCCAAAGCGGTCTGGGCGGTGAGAACCCTGCGTTTGCCGACTACCACCGGCGTATCCGTAAGCGCATTCAATATTTCCAGCGGTTCCTCGCCGATTTCCGCAGGGCTATATTCTTTGTTAGGCAACAGGGGGGTCGCTTCTTGCCAGCGCTTGCCTCCATAGCCGCTGCAGAGAACGACCGGGCGCATGCCGCGCGATTTCAGCAACTGCGCGATGGCGATAGTGGTGGGGGTTTTGCTTGCGCCACCCACTAAAAGGGAACCGACCCCTATCACGGGGATAGGAAGAATTTTTCGCCGCTTGATGCCCAACTGGTAAACCGATTCATAAGCGCGCCAGCCTGCTGTATAGAGCGCGGAGAGCCCTCGCGCCCAGAGAGGTGGTTTTGCCTGTTCCCATATCGCTGACCAGTTTGCTGACATCGGAGGCAATTGTACCCTGTTTACGCCGGCCATCGGGTAAAATCTATTATCAGTATGGAATTCGAAGAGAGTACCGTTGAGAGTGAATTAATCTATAAGGGGCGCGTCGTGTCGTTGCGGTTGGACACGGTGCAGCTTGCCAATGGGCGAACGGTGACGCGGGAGATCGTTCAGCATCGGGGCGCGGTGGCGATTGTGCCGCTGCTTGATAACAGTACGGTGCTGCTCGTCCGGCAGTATCGCCAGGCGGTGGGCGAGGCGTTGCTGGAGATACCCGCAGGCACTTTGGAAGAGAACGAATCGCCCGAAACTTGCGCCATCCGCGAGCTGGAGGAAGAGACCGGCTATACCGCTAAGCTGATGCAGCCGATGTTCAGTCAATATCTCGCGCCGGGCTATTCGCAGGAGGTGCTGCATGTGTTTCTGGCAGAGGAACTGAGCGAAGGCAGTGCCAGACCAGAAGAGGACGAACAATTAGAATTGGTGGAGACACCTGTTTCGGAGGTGGCTCCGATGGTATTGGATGGACGGATACGCGATGCGAAAACGATCGCGGGACTGCTGGTCACTTTGCGCTTGTTGGGCAAGTGACAGGCAACTGGAGGAGAAACAATGACAACCATTCCGCGCATTGTCGTGGCAAAAGTGGGCTTAGATGGACATGATCGAGGCGCAAAGGTGGTCGCCCGCGCTTTGAGAGATGCCGGTTTTGAAGTCATCTACACCGGCTTGCGACGGTCGCCGGAGGATGTGGTCGATATCGCCATTCAAGAGGACGCGCATGTGATTGCCGTGAGCATGCTGTCGGGAGCCCATAGTGTGCTGCTGCCCCGAATTTTGAATCTTCTGAAGGAAAAACAGGCAGAAGATATTATGTTGATTGCAGGCGGAACGATCCCTGATGATGACGCGGAAGCGTTGAAACAGATGGGGGTCAAAGCGATCTACCCGCCTGGAACCATGACCGATGATTTCGTTGCCGACATCAAACGCCTCTTGGGCGAAGCCGCCCTTGTCTAATCACCCCCATTATGCGAATACCTTATCTCCACTTGACAAAGGCAGACCTGCAGACCGAGCGTTTGCAGTGCGAACAAGAAGGACGCGATTTTAGTGACGCGCTGCCAGAATTTGAGCGATTGATGGAGGCAGATTTAGAAGACTCCAGTCAGCAAGCAGCGGCGCAGGTATGGTTAGATGATACATTAAGATTGCCCGCCCGTCCCGATTATCCCTTTCATGAGCCGTCCGATTTAGATGGGATTCGCGCGTCGCGTCCAAAAAACTCGCCCCCTTTGCCGATTTGGGCGTGGTCTGATGACGCGCTGTTCGAGAAGTTGTATGGCGCGTGGGTGGGGCGCTGCGCGGGCTGTCTGCTGGGCAAACCGGTGGAGGGCTGGCGGCGCGACCGGATGTGGGGTTATTTGAAAGAGACCGGACGTGAACCGTTGAGCGATTATTTTAGCTTGAATGTGCCGGAGACGATTCAAAGCAAATATGAACTTCCAAAATGGGCCGCTTTCAAAGAGAATGTGAATGCCATGCCCGAAGATGACGACCTGAACTATACCACCGCTGGCTTGATTATTTTGGAGCAGCACGGCAGAGACTTCAGCCCGGAGCATGTGGCGAATTTCTGGCTGTTGAACCTCCCTATTCTTCATACCTACACTGCGGAGCGCGTCGCTTATCATAACTTGGTGATGGGCATCACGCCGCCGCGTTCCGCGCTCTATCGCAACCCTTTCCGGGAGTGGATCGGCGCGCAGATACGAGCCGACTTTTGGGGATATGCCAATCCCGGCGATATGGAGCGCGCGGCGGAGTACGCTTGGCGAGACGCGGTGGTGTCGCATGTGAAGAACGGTATCTATGGCGAGATGTGGGTAGCCTCGATGATCGCCGCCGCTTTTGTCACCGAAAATATCCAAGACATTCTGTTGGCGGGTCTGGCGCAGATTCCCGAACAGTGCCGCTTGGCAAACCGCATTCACGCCGTGATGGAGTGGTACCAGTCGGGGATGGAATACATGACCGCGATTGAACGAGTGCATACTGAATGGGATGAGACTCGCGCGCACGACTGGTGTCATACGATCAGCAACGCGATGCTGGTTGCGATTGGGTTGCTCTGGGGCGAAAGCGATTTTGAAAGCTCTATCACAAAGGCAGTTTATGGCTGTTTCGATACCGACTGCAATGGCGCGACGGTCGGCAGTATTTTGGGCGCGATCTATGGCAGGTCGCAACTGCCTGACAAATGGACAGCGATTCTGAATGACACCTTAGAGACCGGAATCGCGGGGTATCATCGTGTTTCACTGCGAGAAATGGCTGAGCGCAGCCAGCGGGTGGTTTTAACGCAAAGATAACATAAGGCAGGTATAATTTTCGGCATATGGGAATAGCGGTGGTTTTTCCAGGGCAAGGAGCGCAGCGTCCAGGGATGGGGCGCGACCTCTACGAACATCATAAGGCGGCGCATGCGGTGTTTGAACTCGCGCAGTCGCAAATGGATCGTTCTATTACGGAACTTTGTTTTGAAACAGATACTGATACATTAAGGTTGACCGAAAACGCGCAGCCATGCCTGTTGACCGTCGGATATGCGGGCTGGAAAGCCTTAATGGCAGAGGTTCCAGACTTCCAGCCAGACTATTTCGCGGGACACAGTATGGGCGAATATACCGCGCTGGCGGCGGCGGGGGTCTGGACCTTTGAAGAAGCCTTCTATTGGATTGTGCAGCGCGCCGATGCCATGAGCGATGTGGCTTATAAGCTGCCCGGCACGATGGTGGCATTGATTGGGATCAATGCGCCCGAAGCCGACTTAGCGTGCCAAAAAGCGCAAGATGAGGGCGCAGGTATCGTCATTCCCGCCAACTACAACTGTCCCGGTCAAGTGGTGATTTCTGGCGCGCCCGAAGCGGTCGAGCGCGCGGTCGAATATGCCAAAGAACTGGGCGCGAAACGCGCGATTCCGCTGGCGGTGGCGGGCGCGTTCCATTCTCCAATTATGGCGACTGCCGCCGAACTCATCCGCCAAGCCTACGAGAACGCCAATTTTCGCCAAGTGCCTGCGCCGGTTGTTTCCAATGTGACGGCGCGCCCTGTGACAAACCCGGAAGAGTGGCGCGAGGTGATGAGTATCCAAATCGCGTCGCCCGTGCGCTGGCAAGAGAGCGTGGAGTGGATGGCGTCTCAAGGGGTGGATACCTTTATTGAGGTCGGCGTGGGCGATGTGTTATCTGGTTTGATAAAACGATGCGTTCCCGGTGTCCATTGTTATCATGTGGTCGATATGAAAACCCTGCAGGAGACTGTCGAGCAATTGCGAAACAGGGATACAGCGGGAGGATTCTGAACCATGACCATTGATCTGCGGAATCAAGTCGCGCTGGTAACGGGCGCGGGGCGGGGCATTGGCTCCGAAATCGCGATGTCGCTGGCAAACGCGGGCGCAAAAGTCGCGCTTTGCGCGCGAACAGAAGCGAACTTGCAGTCAGTGGCGGAAACGATTCGCGCATCGGGCGGCGACTGCTTTGCGGTCCCTACGGATGTTTCCGACAGCGCAGCGGTGGACATGCTGATGAACGCCGTGATGGAGCGGTGGGGCAGGCTGGACATCCTGGTGAATAATGCTGGGATCACCCGCGACATGCTGTTGCTGCGGATGAAAGAAGAGGATTGGGACGCGGTGCTTCAGGTAAACTTGAAAGGCGCGTTTTTGTGTACCCGCTCCGCCTTGAAACCGATGTTGAAGCAGCGCTTCGGCAGGATTGTGAATGTGACCTCGGTGATTGGGCTGACGGGCAACGCGGGTCAGGCGAATTATGCTGCGTCCAAAGCCGCGCTGATCGCCTTTACCAAATCGGTTGCGGTCGAGGTGGGCAGCCGGGGAATCACTTGTAATGCGATTGCCCCGGGCTTTATCGAGACCGACATGACCGCCGGGCTTTCCGATGAATTGAAGCAAAAAGCCTTAGAACGTATCCCTTTGGGACGTTTAGGGCTTTCAAAAGAGGTTGCAAATGGGGTACTCTTTTTGAGTTCCGAAATGGCTGCCTATATTACGGGGCAGACCTTAGTCGTTGATGGTGGGTTGACCACCGGATTGTAAAACACCTGGAACTAAACCTGGGGACTAAAAAACACTGGAGGAGGTTGAATTTTAATGGACCGAACTGTTTTTGAGCGCGCTCGCAAAGTGATCGTGGATCAATTAGATGTGCGAGAGGATGATGTGACTCCGGATGCCAGCTTCGTTGAGGATTTGGGCGCAGACTCGCTTGATCTCGTGGAGATGGTGATGGCGTTTGAGCAGGAGTTCGAAATCAATATTACCGACGATGAGTCGGAGAAGATTCGAACCGTGGCTGATGCTGTGCAGTTTCTCAGTTCAAAAGTCGCCGCTGAGGTTGGCTGATGAATCAAAAGCGTGTGGTGGTGACCGGCTTAGGGCTGGTCACCCCGCTGGGCATCGGCATCGAACCGTTCTGGGATGGGTTGCTGAAAGGCGCGCGCGTGATAAAGCCAATTACGCGCTTTGATGCTTCCCCATTTTCGACACGCATTGCCGCAGAAATCACAGAAGATTTTTTTGATCCTTCCCAATATATGGATCGCAAAGAAGCGCGGCGTAATGCCCGCTTCATTCAGTTTGCCATTGCCGCCACACGCCATGCGCTGGAACACTCCCAATTTGCTGTTACGCCGGAAAACGCGGAGCGCGTGGGCGTGATGATTGGTTCGGGTATTGGCGGCGTGGATTACATGGACTCGCAAGTGCGGGTTCTGGATCGCGAAGGACCCGACCGATTAAGCCCCTTTCTCCCGATTATGATGATCGCCGATATGGCGGCAGGCATCGTTTCGATTATGCTGGGCGCAAAAGGACCCAATTCCTGCGTTGTTACGGCTTGTGCCACCGGCGCAAATGCAATTGGCGACGCGGCGCGCTTGATTCAACGTGGCGATGTGGATGTGATGATTGCGGGCGGTACCGAAGCAGCCGTTGTGCCGGTGGGAATTGGCTCCTTCTGCGCAGCGCGCGCGATGAGTACTCGCAATGACGACCCAGCGCATGCCAGCCGTCCCTTCGATGCGGAACGCGACGGGTTTGTGATGGGCGAAGGCGCGGGCATTCTGATTTTGGAGAGTTATGAGCATGCCGCGGCGCGCGGAGCGACTATGATCGCGGAGATCAAGGGGTATGGTATGTGCGCGGATGCTTACCATTTAACGCAGCCCGACCCCGAAGGCGACGGCGCATTTAGAAGTATGCGGAACGCCCTGCGCGATGCCGGTTTGGAACCCAGCGCGGTCGACTATATCAATGCGCATGGCACTTCGACCCGCTATAACGATATGTGTGAAACGCGCGGAATCAAGCGGCTGTTTGGCGATTACGCTTATCAATTGGGCGTCAGCTCCACAAAGTCGGTGACAGGGCATTTACTGGGCGCGGCGGGCGCGGTAGAGGCGGCGGTTTGCGCTCTCGCCATTCAACATCAGACGCTGCCGCCCACTATCAACTACGAGTTCCCCGACCCTGAGTGCGACCTGGATTATGTGCCAAATGAACCGCGCCCCGCGAAAGTGGATGTGGCGTTGTCCAACTCGTTCGGTTTTGGTGGTCACAACGCCAGTTTAGTGATCACGCGGGTAACTTAAGTATTGAGAATCCAGCCTTGAAACGCAGACCCATTCGCTTCGCTCAAGGTGATCGCAAAAGTTGGGGCAGACCTGTGTGTCTACACGAACAGAAGGCGCACACGCCGGTGCGCCCTACAATTGTCATGCCTATCGCAGATAGGCATCTGTTTTTTAGAAGCATACCTTCTCAGCGCTCAGGATGACAGCCTACAGAATTCCTCAGAAATCTTCTGCAACAAAAATCTTCTCATCCCTTAATCTTTACTGAACATTTGCCATTGCGCGGCGTCTATGGCTATGGTGGGGCTTGGGCTTCACAGAAAGATAACTCCATTTTCCCATAGGAGGGATTACGTTATGTTCAGAAAGTTGATTGCATTAGCGGTAGTGTCAATTGCGGCGACTGCGATGGCGCAGAATGCCTATGTTGAGTTTACTTTTGGTCACGGAACTGCAAAAAGCGACCCTGCAGCGACCGAGCCAAACGCGATGTTTCGTTTCGATGCGCGTCGGATGACGATGGGCGATAATTCTCGAATGGGAGGACATTTCCACATCAGCGTACGCGGACGGGAACGTACAGGCACAGAGATTGCAATGGTGCGTTTGAATCGCTTGCAGGTTAATGCGGAACAAAAAACCGCTGCCTTTAGCGGAGACGCAACCATTACCATGCATACCCCTCAGGGGGTTCGCCGAGCGCGTGGTGTTGTGATCGTGGAAGTTCGCGATAGTCGTACCCCAGAGCGAACGGATGCTCGACCCGATACGATCGCGGTCCGCTTCATGGTTCCCAACAATGAGAATCCTGCCTTCGCTTATCGTGGCGTTGTGCATCGAGGCGACATTGTGGTGGGACAACGACGTGAAGGTCGCTAAGTCTTAACCTCTTCGTCTGGAAGGGACGAAAGCCCTCTCTGTGGGATCACTTCCTCAGGGAGGGTTTCTTCATTTCTGACTGTTTGCCTGAAGATAGCGCTCTATCAGGATCAGCGCAACGAAATCGTCATAAGGAACCGGCGGTAGAAGCAGCCCTTGAGGGATCCATTTGCGCCAGCCGCGCGGGGGATAGAACTGAAAATATTTTCTTCGCGCCTCTAACGTCGAATCGCGTTCATTCACGAGTTCCCATTGGATGGAAGGGAACCACGCCTTGAGCTGCGCCAGAAGAGATTTGCTGCCTGTGCCAGAGCCAATCAGGTGAACTTCTAACTGGAACTGTTGAAACAGAGCGGTCAGCCGGTTTAGCAGGTTGTCTAAATCCACGACTTCGCGATGGAGCAGTTCCAGCCCTTGGGGAGAGGACTCCGCGATGGCGATGCCCGATTTATGGCTGCCCGGATCAATGGCGAGATAGCGCATAGAGTTTCTGGTTGGCGGGAGCGTGTAGGAGTCGAACCTACCGGAGACGGATTACGCCTCCAACCGGGTTTGAAGCCCGTCAGGGACACCAGCCCCCATGCGCCCCCAAAGAAATTACTCCTGTCTTTTACAAACCCAACCCTTTCAAAACCGCTTCATAATTCGTGTCTGCCTTCAACGGTTCCTTCGCGCTGGCAAGTAAAGCCGTGTCTGGGTCTTTCAGCCCATGTCCCGTTAAGGTCACGGTGACGGTTGCTGGTTGGGTGAAGAAGCCCTCTGCCGCCAATTTGAACAGCGCCGCCAACGGAGCGGCGCAGGCAGGTTCCACAAAGACCCCTTCTAAGGCAGCCACCAGCCGGTAGGCATTGAGGATTTCCTCATCCGTTACTTTCAAGAAAAGCCCCTGCGACTCCTGCTGCGCTTGGACCGCTTCTTTCCAACTGGCAGGGTTGCCGATGCGGATTGCAGTCGCAAGCGTTTCGGGTTTTTCGATAATCCGGTTTTCCACCAGCGGCGCTGCGCCTGCGGCTTGCGCGCCCAGCATGCGCGGCTTGCGTGTTGTTTTGCCCTGTCCGAAATACTCAACATAGCCCTGCCAATAAGAGGCGATATTGCGCGCGTTGCCGACCGGGATGGCATGAAAGTCGGGCGCATCGCCGAGTTGGTCACAAATCTCAAACGCGCCTGTTTTCTGTCCTTCGGCGCGGTAGGGATTGACCGAGTTGACCAACGTAATGGGGAACTGCTCCGAGATTTGACGCACGATTCGAAGCGCGTCATCAAAATTGCCCGCCACTTCCAAAACTTGCGCGCCGTGCATCAACGATTGAGTCAATTTGCCCAGCGCGACCTTGCCATGCGGTAAGATGACGAAGCATTGTAAGCCTGCGCGCGCGGCATAGGCGGCAGCGGAGGCAGCGGTGTTGCCCGTCGAAGCGCATATGATGGCTTGGGAGCATTCTTCTACGGCTTTTGAGACCGCCATGGTCATGCCCCGGTCTTTGAAGGAGCCGGTCGGATTCGCGCCCTCAAACTTCAGCCACAACCGGAGATCGGGATGAATTCGCTCTGCCAAACGGGGAGCTTCAATCAGGGGTGTTCCGCCCTCCATTAAGGTGATAATGGGAGTGCTTTCTGAAACGGGAAGATAATCCCGGTACTGGTCGATTAACGCTCGTCTCATACCTCAATCATTCCACATGGAGCGGGGCAGCGCGCGTATCCAACGGACTTCATTCGCGATACCTGTCTCCCGCAGTTTTTCCAAGAAGGTTGCTTCACGCAAGGGGCGGGTAATCATCAGACTCGTGTGTTCGTTGTGGTAAGTGAGAGGATCGCTTGTTTCAAGAGCCTCGAGTGGCAAACGCAGGTGAAACGGAAAACGAAGGAAATAGGCGTTTTCGGTCTGTTCGATGGGGATCACGGGAATCGATTCGCCGCACAAGAACGGCATACACCCTGTGGAGTTGGTTTGCATGTTGCGCGCGACTTCCACCAAATCGCCCATGACCGCGCTGGCGGTCGGCAGGCTTCCCGCGCCGAACCCGAGAAACATCATCTGCTTAAAGGCATTGCCCCGCGCGATCACCGCGCCATTGGAGCCTGCGGAACCGGTGAGCGGGTGATTCGGCTCAAGAAACACCGGATGAACGCGCGCGCTAACCGCTCCGTTTGGTTCTCGTTGAGCGATGCCCAACAGTTTGATTTTGCCGCCCAACTTTTTAGCGGCAGCGATGTCATCGCCCGATATCTGGGTGATTCCTTCCCGGTAGACCTGCTCCACCGGCACGTGCGCTTGGAATGCCAAGCGAGCCAAAATGGCGGTTTTGTATTGGGCATCGAAACCCTCTACATCGGCGGTGGGGTCGGCTTCCGCATAGCCTGCCGCCTGCGCCTCACGGAGCGCGTTCTGATAGGCGTCAGATGCGCCCGCGCTTTCATTTTCCAGCGACTCTTCCATTCGCCTTAAGATGTAATTCGTTGTGCTGTTGACGATGCCCATCACCGATTGGATTTGGTTGCCTGCCAAAGCGGTCTGCAGGCAGTTCAGCACGGGAAGGCTGCCCGCCACACTGGCTTCATAGCGCAAATCACAACGATGCTTCAAAGCGAGCGGCAGCAATTCATGCCCGGCTTTGGCGATCAGCTCTTTGTTGGCGGTGATGACCTGTTTGCCATGCTGCAGGGCAGTTTTAATCAATGAGTAAGCCGGTTCATAACCGCCCATCACCTCAATCACCAGGTCGATAGCGGGGTCTGTCGCGATAGAGACTCCATCGGTCGTCAAGCGTGCGACGGGCGTTTCCGCATCGCGTGGCTTGGTCCTATCCCGCACCAACACGCGAGTCACCTCGAATTGGCAACCGGTCTGTTTTTGCAGCAACTCCCGATTCTCTTTAAGCAGGTGAACCACACCGCTGCCAACCGTTCCGAAACCCATCAAGCCAATGCGAACAACTCTCATGAAGCGGTCTCCCGCGCGACAACCATCAAAACCTGTCCCGCCTGCACTAAACTGCCGTTCTGGGTAACGATTTTCACAATGGTTCCTGTAAGCGGGGAAGGGATTTCGTTGAAAACTTTCATCGCCTCAATGAGACCGATAATTTGTCCCTCTTGTATCTGGTCGCCTTCTTGCACATAGGGCGGTTCGCTGGGTGAGGGTCCGCGGTAGAACATGCCTCCCATCGGCGATTCCAACGGTTCGCCTGCCGGTTCTGTGGGAACAACGGCGCGCGCATAGTCGCTGGGCAGGTAATCAGGAGCGGGGGCAGCAGACGCTTGAGCGCGCTCTAAGCGGACTTGGATGTCGTCCCATTCCACGTCTAATTCGTTCAGGTGGTACTGTTCCATCACCGAAATCAACTGTTCGACAGTTTCCAGAGGCAAACGCATGCATGTATTATAGCCAACGATGAAAATTTTTGTGAAATTTCGCGAAACAAACTTTTGAGAGGGGGGTCTAAACGGGTGTAAGGGTCGTCCTGCTCTCCTCCTAACAGGATTTGGAGAGCCTCTGCCAAGGCTCGCTTCGGCGAGCCTTTTTTTTATTTCCCAATACAGAAATCCCTAAAGATGCGATGTATCAAATCCTCTTCCACCGTTTCGCCAGTGATTTGCCCATAAGCCAGCCATGCGCTTCGGAGGTCAATGCTTAGAAAGTCAGGGGGCAGGGCTTGATCAATCGTATGCAGCGCATGCCGCAAGTGGTCTGCCGCTTCACGCAGGGCATTCGCGTGGCGCGCATGGGTGACGGGCAGGTTTTCAGAATTCAGGTCATGCAGGTCCAGCAAGGACAGTAAGGCGTGGCGCACATCCTCCAAGCCTGTTCCTGTCAGCGCGGAGACTAAGATCGCCGTGGGCTGACTTGAAACCGGGGTATCCAGCAAGTCTATCTTATTTGCGACTAAGAGCGCGGGTTTGTCGGGCAGCGTTTCCCACAGCGCTTGATCTGCTTCCGTCCAGCCTGCATGCGCGCTGAATACGAACAGCAGAGCATCGGCGTTTTCTATCGCTTGCCGGGTACGCTCGATCCCGATGCGCTCCACCGTATCCTCGCTGTTTCTAAGTCCAGCGGTATCTTGAACGATGAAGGGAACCCCGCCCGCTTGAAACGATTCTTCAATCACATCGCGAGTGGTTCCCGGTACTTCGGTTACAATGGCGCGTTCCTCTTGAAGCAGAGCGTTTAACAGCGAGGACTTACCCACATTTGGTTGTCCGATGATGGCTAAGCGAACACCTTCCCGCAACAGACGCCCTGCCTTCGCTCGCTTGAGCAGCGTTTCTGTCTCCTCTATCAGTTCTTGAATCTGCGATTGCAACGCTTCTGTGTTTAAGTCGCCGATCTCCTCTGAAAAGTCGATGACCGCTTCCACGCTTGCCAGCAGACTGAGCGCGCTGTCGGACAGATGGCGAGCCTGCTGAGAAAGCGCGCCTTTGTGTAATTCTAACGCGGCACGTCCTTGCGCCTCTGCGCGCGCATGGATTAAATCAGCCACCGCTTCCGCCTGCGCCAGGTCTAACTTGCCGTTCAAAAAAGCGCGCAGGGTAAACTCGCCCGGCTCGGCAGGGCGCGCGCCAAACCGCCAGGTCAATTCTAAGGCTTGCCGAAGAACCGCGCTGCCCCCATGACAACTGAACTCCACACAATCTTCGCCTGTATAGCTGTTGGGCGCTTTGAACACCAACAGTAAAGCGCGGTCAACCGCAACCCCTGTTTCCGGGTTCACGATTTCACCGACATAAATGCGATGGCTTTCTAAGGGCTTTGGGTCGGCGCGCCGGAACATCTTCTCTGCCAATGCAAAAGCGTCACTGCCGCTCACACGGACAATTCCGATGGCTGCTGTGCCGGGCGCGGTGGCGATTGCGCTGATGGTGTCTTGGTTGGCGATTTTCAAAGACGGCATACGGGATGAATAGTACCCGCTTAAGGCGTTTTGATGAGGATGAGTGTCGCGTCCTGACGCCCTATCGCTACATAGAGATCATCAGGGGAGAAGGCAACCGCATTGACCCCGGTCTCGGTTTCCTCATGGTAGCGGGCATAAAACTTTAAGGTATCCGCTTCCCAAAACGCGAGGGTCTCGTCAATACCGCCTGACGCGATTTTTAACCCATCATTGGAGAAGGCAACAGTGTTCACCCTGCCCGTATGCGCTGAACGCGAGAAGTAGCGCGGCGTTGTGTCCAATGTCCAGAGGTCGATCTGTCCATTGTCGCCTCCGGTCACCAACCGCGCGCTGTCGGGCGCGAATGCGACACTGCGAATTTTGTTCACGCTGCCGCGCAACACGTGGGTTGGCTGCACAGTGGCGGGCGATGACAAAATGGTGGAGACCCGCCAGACAGTGAGGTTGCCGCGGTCATCACCCACTGCCACCCATTGCCCATTCCGGGAAAAACGGAGGGAGGTGATGATCCCTGAATGACTGAGGTTCGCGATGAGCGCGCCGTCCGAGATTCGCCAAATGCGGAGTTCGCCATTGTTGAAGCCCCCCGCCATGTAGAGATTATTCTGGGTGAAGCCGACCGCCAAGGCGCGGCTGCTCACTGCGCCCTGCGCAACACGTACCAGCGTTCGGGTTTGCGCGCGCCACAGTTCGACCCTGCCTTGATTAGCTCCCAAGAGCAGGTAGGTTCCATTCGGCGAGTAGGCGCAACTATAAACGGGGGCTGCCGCCTCACGAGACCCCACATTGGTTCCATCCAGAACGCTCCAAAGATGCGTGAAATTGTCCTCCGCAGCCGAGGCGACTCGCTCTCCGTTGGGAGCAAACTCGACGGCACGAATCGGTTTGCCGGTATGCTCATTGAACCAAAGAAGCAAAGGACCGTCGGATTGCCACAGTTTGATTTTTCGCTCGCTGCAGGTCATGACCGTATTGCCGTTCGGGGCATAGGCGACCGCGTTCAAACTGCTGGTGTGTCCTGAGATGGTAAGGCGCAGCCTGCCGTTGCCGGTGTTCCAGATTTTGGCTTTTGTATCTGCGCTGCCCGAAATCAATGATTCGCCCTCTTTGGAGAAGGCGAGGCTGGTGATGGCTGCCGTATGTCCTTCCATCGCTCGGATGAACGCGCCCGTGTTGCCGTGCCACAAACGAACCACGCCGTCGCTTGCGCCCACTGCGACTTGGTTCCAAGAAGACCAACCGACGGCATTCACCGCCCCGGCATTGGGCGCAAATCGCGCGGTCAACGCGCCGCTGGACTGATTCCAAACACACGCATAGCCATCCGCGCCGCCCGACACCACCCGAGCGCTGTTGAATGAGAAACAGACGCTGTTAGCTGCGCCTTGATGTGCCAGAATCGTTCGTTCCAATGCGCCTGTCGCGACGGACCAAAGGCGGACCGTGCCATCGTTGCTGCCGCTCACGAGGCGAGAATTATCGGGTGAAAAAGCCACGCTGAGGAACGGACTGCCATTCGCGCTGAACTTCTTGAGGGCAGAACCTGTACGGGCATCCCACAAAACAAGGTATCCGTCTTCACTTGCAGAAGCGATCCATGCGCCGTTGGGAGAGCAAGCCACCGAGCGTATCGTGGCGGTATGCCCTTTCAAAGTGCGTATCAACAAACTGGTGGTGGTTGACCAGAGTTTGACGGTTCCGTCTCCGCCGCCAGAGACCAGCATTTGGCTGTCGGGCGTATAAGCGATGCAGGCGGCGGGCTGAGTGTGCGCGCCTCGCATCCAGAGAATGTCGGGACGCTGGCTGCTCCAACCGCAAAACCAACTCATCAAAACGATCCAAAAACAGAGCGCGCGGGGGATTGTCACGCCCATATTATAACACGTTTTTGGGGACGGCTTGCTTGGTTCAACCTGAGACAATCGCGGGAACCCTGCAAAAAGCATGCAGAATTGCCGATAAATAAGTCGGGTGATAGCGGAACAGTTCTTTAGAGCGCGTCGTTAGAACCGCTGTCACAGTCCAGTTGGAGGGTAGAGCGAATGTATGAATCCTATTGGGGCTTAAACGAACCACCGTTTGCTTTGACACCAGACCCGCGATTCCTGTATCTGAGTAAAGAGCATGAAGATGCTTTGATGATGCTGCACTATACCTTGACCCGTAATCGCGGCGCGGGTATGCTGGTGGGCGACATCGGGCTTGGTAAGACCACCTTAAGCCGCAAATTAATAGAGTTGTTAGACCCAATCAACTACAAAATTGTGTTGATTGTGAACCCGGTACTGACTCCGATCCAGCTATTTCAGGAGATACTCTACCAGTTAGATGTGCCTGCCCAGACCCGAAACCGCCAGCAATTGACCCAAATTCTGTTCGAGAACTTGCTCAAAATGTATGAGCGTGGGCAGCGGGCAGTCCTGATTATCGATGAAGCGCATCTGATCCGAACGACATCGACTTTTGAAGAACTGCGTTTGCTGTTGAACTGCCAGATGAATGACCAGTTCTTATTGAGCCTGCTGCTGTTGGGACAATTAGAACTGCGCCAGAAGGTGGAGAAAGTGCCTGCGTTGAAGCAGCGTTTGGCGGTTCGACATCAATTGAAACCTCTGGATTATCATTCGATGACCGAGATGATCGATTTTCGTCTGAAAACGGCAGGTTTCACGGGCGAACGCTCACCGTTCACGCCGGACGCGCTGTTTGAGATGCACCAGTTCACCGGCGGCTACCCGCGTCTGGTTAGTCAGGTCGCCGATAATGCGCTGATGATTGGCATGGCGCAGAAAGTCAGCCATATCGACGGGTTCTTGATGCATAGCGTCATTATGGACTTTGAAGGCAAGGAGTGGTGAGAGATGAACCTGGTAGAAGCGATTCGTACTGCAGCCCAAAAACCGAAGGACGACCCCGGCTTCACCGCGTTAAATACCAGCGCGAACTCAGGGGACCCTGTTGCCAAACAACCGCTGCCCCCCAGTCCTGCGCCTTCCAGTATTGCGGAAGAGTCACACGACGATATGCGTTCTGTCCGGTTCGAATGTTTTTTGACCCAGCAACAGATCGGCGATTTATTGCATTGGCTTTCACAGAATTTGAGGTCAGTGATGACCCTGCGCGAAGCGGCGCACTATTTGCGCTTGAAATCAGCGAAGGTGCAGGTGCTTGCTGAGCGCGGCGATCTGCCCGCGTTCCGTGTGGATGGGCGCTGGCGATTTCTGAAAAGCAGTCTGGATGACTGGATGACTGCGCAACATGCGACACAACTGCAAACTGAGGAGGGAGACGAGACCCATGCCGCCTAAAATTTCGAGAGTAAACGACTTTTTGGCTATCGATATCGGCAGCCATTCGGTGAAGTTCGCGCTCTGCCGCGGGCAGAACGATATTTTGCGCCTGGAACGGTTAATCCATATGCCGACGCCGCCCGATACGGTGAAAGAGGGGGTGGTATTAGACCCTCAGTTGATGGGGCAGTTGATCCGAAAAACGATTGCGGACCATGGGCTGAAAGCCAAAACAGGCACTCTCACAGTGGGAGGTCCCCAAGCGGTTGCCCGTACGGTTCGTTTGCCCAAAATGAACTACGCGACACTGAGTAAGTCGATCCAATTGGAAGCGGGTCGCTATTTGCCTTCCGCTTCGGAAGATCATTATATCGGATTCGATATTTTGGATGAGCAGGGCGAACAGATGGATGTGCTGTTGGTGGCTGCGCCCAGAAGTCAAGTGATGTCGCGGCTGGATGCGATTCAGGCGTCCAATGTGGGAATCGAGATCGTGGAGATGGAAGTGTTTGCTCAGCAGCGGGTGGTTGAGATGACACGCACCGAGCCTCCTACCGATGGCGGCGCGTATGCCTTAGTCGATTTGGGCGGAGCGCATACCCAAGTCACCGTGCTGAGACAAGAACGATTTGCGCTCACCCGCTACATTCCGATTGGGGGCGATACACTGACGGCTGCTTTGCGAGGCTACTTCCACTATGGATTGGAAGAGGCAGTGGAGATCAAGCATAACTTGAATTTGCGAGACTTGATTCATCCGCCCAGCGAGCCTCAAGAGAACCCACCTCTGCGACTGCTACAGCCGATTTTGGATGAGCTGATTCGCGAGATACGACGGTCTTTGAACTATTACCAATCGCAGATGGGCGATGACGCGAACCGCTCCGGTAAAGTAACCGAGATCCATTTGTTGGGTGGAGCCGCGCAGATGCAGGGAGTAGAGGAGTATCTCACTCATAAACTGGGCGTTCCGACTCAATTGGTGAAGCCGTTTGAGACGCCTCTGGTGGACGTATCCAAGCTTCACCCTGAGCAGTTAAGCGCAGGACCGCTGTTCGCGGGCGTTATAGGCGCAAGTGCCGTGTTGACTCGAGAATCGCTGCGCAACGCCGCTTAAACATAAGGGGGGATAGAGAGAATGGCATTAATCAATTTGATCGCGCAAGAACGCGCGCGTATCCGGCAACTGGAGGGACGCTCCCGGTTGGTTGGCTTAGCGGGCATAGGCGTTGTGATGCTTGCGCTCCTGACCTATGGGGGCATGGCGCTTTATGTCGCGTCTTTAGAGCAGCAAGCCAAAGATTTGCAAGCAGAGATGACTAAGCTGGAGCCGGTGATCCGGGAACTGAACGATACTCAGCGCAAAATCAAAGCCTTAGAACCCCAGTTGAGAACGCTGCAGTCCGCGCGAAACGACACTTCCCGGTGGCAGCGCGTTATGGCGCACTTAAGCCGGAATACGCCCGTTTCCTTGTGGGTTACGGGCATTCGAACCGGAGAACGCCCTAACAACAAGACGCCGCTCACCATGAGCATCAGCGGAACCGCCGACTCTCAGGAGCGTGTGGGCGAATTGATGCTGAGGTTGAACAATTGCGAAGATTTAGAGAAAGTAGAATTGCGTTTTACACAAGAGAAGATGATCAACGCGTTTACGCGCGGAGTCGATTTTGAGGTCGTTGCCTCGTTAAAGGGAACAGCGGTCGTTCAGAACGACCAGGAGGGAAACCAGAATGGCGACAGCCAAAAATCTTAATCGGAGCGAGAAACTGGTCAAAATCCTGGGCGTGGGCGCGATGATCACGCTGCTGGGCGGACTGGGTGTCTCTTATGTAGGCTACAGCCAAATCGAAGTGGCGCGCCAGCAGTTAGAGCAGCAGCGCGCTTTGGTGGAGCAGGCTCGAGAAGCCCCAGAGAACCTGCAGAAAGCGATGGAGGAGTATGTCGAGGCTCAAAAGGAACTGCGCTATTTGGAAGAAGGCGTGTCCGAAGCGGCTTATGTGCCTACGCTCCTGAAACAACTGGAAGTGATGGCAACCGGCATAGAGATGGAAATCCAGTCGGTGCGTCCTGCTCAGAAACCGCAAGCCTCGAATAACAAAGGCAGCCAAGATCAGGAGAAAAAAGAGGGCGAGTCGGATTCTGAAAGCAGCAAACCTTATGAGGAGCAGATTATCCAGGTTTCGGTGAAGGGCAACTTCTGGAGCGTGATGTCTTTCTTGAAGCGGGTGCAGGCGTTTCCCAAAATCTTGTCGGTGCAACGCATGAGCCTGCAGTCGAAATTAGACCCGGGACAGACCACAAACCCGCCCTTAGAGACCCAGATAGAGATCAGAGCCTTTATCTTTAAACAACCTGCAAAGAGCGAGAAAGCTGCCCAAAATAAAGAATCGGAGTCAGCGGTAACGCCCAATCCTTAGTTTTTCTATTTCGAATTCAAAAGTTTGTTGTTTATCCAGCATGTAACCAAGAGCTGGATAAGAAAAAGTCTGCTTAACAAACCGCATGGAGGCGATTGTTAAGTGGTTTGCATGACTATTGGAGGTCCCAGCAATGGATGCGAATACCAAGCAACCCACAGCGATGGAGGCAGGCAGCGCGCCTGCCGCAATACCTACGCCGCCAGACCCGTCTTCTGAGAAGGCGGAAACTAAAGGAGACGCAAGCGGTTCAGGAAAGCGAAAACAGCAGGCGATAGTGCTGACGATCCTTGTTCTGCTGTTAGGCAGTGTCGGCGTTTGGCAGTACCGCTCGAACAGCGCGGGCGGAAACGAAAACCCGTCTTCCAGCGCGTCGGAAGAGCGCAACAAGGATAACAAAAATCCCAACGAATCGAACCGCGCCCCCGGCAACCCGACCGTTCAGTTAGCGTCGTTGTCCGCGCGCGATCCGTTTATGCCCGACATCAGCATGACGCGCTTACCTTCCGACCCAACGTCGCCGGCTAATCAGGGCAACACGCGTCCCGCCAACTTCACGATCAGCGGCTCTCCACCGCCGTTGCCGCCGATGCCGATCCCCCAAGGAGGGCAACTGCAATTGGCGCCTTCGGGCGGGAACGATTATCAACCCGGCTTCACTCCAAGCGCGCCTGAAACCCCGCAGTGGGAAGTGGTCGGCGTTGTGGAGGGACCCAACACCGTCGCGATTGTGAAAGATTCGCAGGGTAACCGTCGGTTTGTTCGGGATGGGGACTTGTTGGGCGATGGTTTTCGCGTGCAGACTGTCCGCCGCGGTGAGGTCATCATGCGTGGACACGGGCAAAGCCACACACTTAAGGTGGGGCAATCGCCTACCGATTCTCAAAAGAATGCGCAGCAAAATGAAGGAGGTTCGCCACAATGAAACGTCTACTCTCTTACTTATTAACCGCTTCTTTAGGGGGATTGCTGTGGGCTGGCAGCGCGCAAGCGCAGACCATTCGCCGCGTGCATGTCGCATCGACCGGCAGTCCCACCGTGATTCGCGTGGAGGGCGATAACCTGAAATCGCCCCAGGTGAGCCTTTGGAAAGGGAACATGCTGGTGGTCGAGTTTGCGGCGCGTTTTAGCGGCAAGGGGTCCCAGCGCGCTTTCTCCACTCCGCATACCAGTTATCTACGATATGGGTGGTACACCTCCAGTCCGCCGCGCACGCGTGTGGTCGTGACTTTGAAAGGGAAACCGGCATACAAGGTGCAGGGTTCCAGCTCGGGTTATACCATTTCGGTGGGCGGCAATGTGGAAGACGGCTTGAAAGATTTTGGCAAAGAAATGGGCAAGCAGATGGGCGAAGCGCTGGGCGAGGTGTTTGGCGCGTTCAGCGAAGCCTTGGGCGAGTCGTTAGCTCCCTCTGAGTTGGAGGGAAGCCAGGGCGCAGAAATCGCCTCTGAAAAGCCTGTTTTGGGCAGCCAAAAGTCCAATACCAAAACGGCAGCCAACAAAACGCCTCCTTCCCGCACCGTGCTGGCGTCAGGCGCGGAGGGCAATTCAGGCAGTTTCACGGTTGGTGGTTCTGCGCCGCCTCCCGGCGAAACGCGAATCTCGCTCGATTTTGTGGGCGCGGAGATCGGCGATGTGCTGAAGGCGCTTGCGATTCAATCCGGCGCGAATATCGTGACGGGCAGCGATGTCAAAGGCGCGATTACGGTCAGCCTGAATAATGTCAGCGTTGAAGAGTCACTGGATTTGGTGACGCGCTTGAGCGGTTATCATTACCGGCGAATTGGCAGTACCTATGTGGTTGGCACACCGAAATCGTTGGAAACTTTCGAGTCGCGGGGTGAAGTGGGCAGTGTCGTTGAAACCGTGATGCTGGCGATTGCGCCGCCTGTGGATGTGGCGAAGTATCTGAGCGCGCGATTCCCGAACATACAGGTGAGCATTCCAGAGGCGCCTACAAAACCGGCTTACCTGCTCATTAAAGGATTTGCCAATGAGGTCACGGCTGCGAAAACCGCCGCGCTGGAGTTTGAACAGACTGTTTCGGGCGGGGCAGAGATCGTCACAGAGGCGTACCGGATTCAATATGCCGAAGCCAGCGATCTGATCCGAATCTTGAGCCAGTTGGTGCCGGGCGTAACAGCGACAATGGGACCGCAGCCCATCAATGTCAATCTGACCGGCGCAGGCGTGCCTTCGTTGGGCAATGCTTCAAGCGGCGGTAGTTCAGGCAGCGCGACTGCAGGCGCGCCCACCGGAGGAGCCTCCTCCAGCAATGCGCAGGCAGCCGCGAATTCGCCCGCTCTGATTATCTTGATGGGTCCCCCGCGCGACATCTTGAAAGCGCTCGATGTGCTGAAAAAGGTAGATGTGAAAGTGCAGCAAGTGTTGATTGAAGCGCGCGTTGCAGACCTGTCGGAAGGCGCTATGCAGTCGCTCGGATTCTCTTGGAACGTGCTTCAATCAGGCCAAGTGAACAATCTGAACCGAGAGAACCCAGTCCCCATGCCTCTTGATCCTGGCACAAGCTATCCCAACCAGCAAGGCATGGAATTCAATAAAGATGGCGATCTGACCCTTGGATTCTCGCTGATTAAGTCGCCTCTCGACCTGAGCATCAGTCTGAGCGCGGTCTTCGAAGACCGGCGCAATCGGTTGCTGGCGAATCCACGCGTCGCGGTGTTGGATGGGCGGGAAGCGACGATTTTTATCGGCGATGAAGTCAATTATGTGAAGTTAATCCAGCAGACGCCGCAAGGCGCGAATGTGGAGACCGACCGGGTGAATGCCGGTATCATTCTGAACGTGGTTCCGCGCATTCATGAAGACGGCAAGATTACCCTCCACATCAAGCCGGAAGTCAGTGTTATTTCGGGCTTCTTACAAGTTCCGGGCGGCGGCAGTCTGCCGCAGGTCGCGAAACGCACCGCGCAAACGACTGTGCGTGTACAAGATGGAGAAACCATCGTGATTGGCGGCTTGATTCGAGAGTCGGACATTCGCGCGGTGCAGAAAGTGCCTCTGTTGGGGGACTTGCCCATTATTGGTCAACTTTTCCGAAAGACAAGCAATTCGAAGAATAAATCGGAAGTGGTGATCATGATCACTGTGCAAATCCTGAAGGATTAGTTGCTTCGCGGGGCAGTCACGGAGTGCTGTGACTGCCCCGATTTGGAGGGCAAAGCTCCGACTTCGTCGCGCTTTGCAAGGGCGCACACATAGGTGCGCCCCTACGCGACGACTTTGTCATACCGAGCGCAGCCGAGGCTTCTGTTGTTTCTTTTCTACACATTCAAAAAATCCCCCCCATAATATTCACAGTTCACATTCACCCCGTAGTATGGAATAAAATCTCTGGTTTATGGTTCTTTATTCAGGTGAAGTTTTTGTGGAAATGGGGCTGATTTCGCAAGATCAGCTGGACGCGGCTCTGGAGAAGCAGCGCGAAGACGGCACGCCAATCGGCAACCTGCTGGTACAGATGGGGCTGATTTCGGAGCGGGACCGCGCGCGGGCGATGGGGGTCCATTGGGGCGTATCTTATCACGATTTAAGCGGCTATCAACCGAGAAAGGAACTGGTGGACCTGATTCCTGTCGAGACGGCTCGCCGCTATAAAGCGATTCCGGTGGATCGCGAAAATGGACGGCTGACCGTCGCGTTGGTCAACCCGCTGGATATCTTCGCCATCGACGAAATCCGCTTGATGACGGGCTTGGAAGTAGAAGCCGTCATCTCTTCGGAAGAGGAGATATTGGAGGCGCAGCGGCGCAGCTACCGCGTGGATGCTTCGGTAAACCAGGCGGTTCAGGATGTGATGAAGGGGTTTGAAGCGGACAGCCTGGAACTGTCAACCTCCCCCGACGATGAAGTCAGCGTGGAAGAACTGCGCGAAATGGGCGAAGAAGCGCCCATCGTCCGGCTCGCCAATATGATTATCACCCAGGCGATTTCGGACGGCGCGAGCGATATTCATGTGGAGCCTTCCAAAGATTGTATCAAAGTCCGCTATCGCGTAGATGGCGTGATGATCGACTCGATGGTCTTGCCCAAGCGCGTGCAAGCGTCGTTAGTATCGCGTATCAAGATCATGTCGGATTTGGACATTGCCGAGAAGCGCGTGCCGCAGGACAGCCGTATCAGCGCGGCGATAGATGGGCGAGAATACGATTTTCGCGTCTCAACGCTGCCATGTCTGTACGGCGAAAAAGTGGTCATGCGCGTGCTGGATAAAGGCAGTATCCGCATCGGCTTACAGAAACTGGGCTTTTTGGAAGATACATTAGCAGACTTAGAGAAGGTGATCTGCCGGTCCTATGGGATCATTCTGGTGACGGGACCGACCGGCTCTGGAAAGTCGACCACGCTCTATTCGATCCTGTCGCAGTTGCATACCGGAAACGTGAACATTATCACGGCAGAAGACCCTGTGGAGTACGAGCTGCCCGGCATCAATCAGGTGCAGGTCAACGCGAAGGCAGGAATGACCTTCGCCCGCGCCTTGAGAGCGATGCTGCGCCAAGACCCAGATATTATTATGGTGGGGGAGATGCGGGACCAGGAGACCGCGACCATCGCCATCGAAGCCGCGTTGACAGGACACCTGGTGTTGTCCACTTTGCATACGAATGACGCGCCCAGCGCGCCGCCGCGCTTGACCGAGATGGGCGTAGAGCCGTTCATGATCGCCTCCTCGTTGATAGGTGTGTTGGCGCAGCGGTTGGTCAGAACGCTTTGCTCGCGCTGTAAGGAACCTTATCGACCGACCCTGGAGGAGTTTACCCAGTATGGCTTTACCCCGCCCGTCCATTTGCATGAGCTTGAAATCTACCGGGCGGCGGGTTGCGACCAATGTAAACGAACGGGGTACAAAGGGCGAATGGGCATCCATGAATTTATGACCATGAGCGATGAAGTTCGAGAACAGATTTTGAAACATTCTGCTTCCTACACGATTATGGAAGCGGCAACTCGGAACGGCATGCGCCAGCTCAAAGAGGACGCGATTGCCAAAGTGGTTCGGGGCTACACCTCGATTGAGGAGATTGTCCGAGTGATTTACAGCGGTTGAGGAGATAGAACGATGGGATCCACCGTGAGCCAATTTATCGATAAAGTGCGTGATGTTGCCGTGCTGCCACAGGTCGTATGTCAGGTGATGGATTTGACTGTGAATCCGAACGCGAACGCGCGCGATATTGAGCGGGTGATCAGTATTGACCCAGGCATGTCCAGCCGGGTGCTGAATACGGTCAATTCCGCTTATTACGGGCTGCCGCGCAAAATCGCCTCCATTCGTGAGGCGGTAGTTTTTTTGGGTTTCAAGTCGCTGCGGCATATCGCCATGACCGCCGGCGTATTCGAGATGTTTGTGGGCAAAGCGGACAAGCAAAACATCCGCCGCCGCGCTTGGTGGCGTCATTCCATCGATGCCGCGCTCTGTGGGCGAATGGTTGCCTCGCAAATGCCCGATGTTTCGCCCGATGAAGCCTATACAGCGGGGCTGCTGCACGATATTGGCAAACCGCTGCTGGAACGGTACGGGGAAGCCTCCTACGATGAAGTGGAACAACTCATCGCTCAGGGTCTGGATGTATTGATAGCAGAAGAAGCGATCTACGGCTGCAATCACGCGCAGTTGGGACGCGCTATCAGCCTCCATTGGCGGTTCCCACAGAAGTTAGCTGAGGCGATTGGCGATCACCATGCGCAGCAGGCGGAAAGCCTGGCAGAACCCTCATTGACCGCTGTAACGATGATTGGCAACCACTTGGCGCACCAACTGCGCGCGGCGGGAACCGACTTAATGGCAGCGATGGGGGTCTGCGATTGGGCGTTTCAGACGCTCCAGATGAACCCCAATACGGTGCAGGCATTGATGGTCGCATGCGACGCGGAACTGAAAGAATCGCCTATGCAAGCCTTGGCAGCGTGAAGTTTCTCGATAAATTGCGCGAGAAGGGAACAGAAAACCCCTTTCGTGTGCCATAATAATAGTAGGACTCTTTAGCAGACGATATAGTGACGGAGGCTTATTTCGAATGTCGAGAAAAATTTTAGTTGTCGACGATGAGCGACATATTGTACGATTGATTCAGGTGAACCTCGAGCGGCAGGGCTACAATGTAGTCACGGCGCATGATGGAAAAGAGGCGTTAGAGAAGGTCGCGGCTGAAAATCCCGACCTGGTAGTGCTGGACGTAATGATGCCGTATATGGACGGCTTCGAAGTGCTGCGCAACTTACGCCGTGAGCCTGAGACCCGGGATTTACCGGTGATTATGTTAACGGCGAAAGCGCAAGATCAGGATGTATTCCGCGGCTGGCAAGAAGGCGTGGATATGTATTTGACCAAACCTTTTAACCCGCAGGAACTGCTTACTTTCGTGAAGCGTATTTTCCGCTCGCGAGACTCAGGAGAAGACGGCGATGGCCGAGTACAAATCTAATTCAAAGTGTAACCGAGTATGGACAGGCTGGTTGTGGGGCAGCGCGCTGGTGGCAGGCGCTGTGACGGCGTTTTCTATTTATCGTCATTACCAGAAGAAGTATGTCCAACCTGAATTCAGAGCTGAACGCGCTTATCAACGCGGTTTGAAGCAAGCCTTGAACGTCGAGGAGCGCATTCCTCGCTGGCTCGCGGAACGCAGCTGAGCGGCGCAAGCGGTAAACTTTCTTTCAAGTGAGCGCAGTTCAACTGCGCTCACTCTCTCTTTTGCTCACTCCTCTTGATTGCGAGGCACATGCTGCATTTTACTTTGAAAGGCAGCATGTTCTGGCAAGGCGCTTCTTTTTCTAAGTAGGGTGGGCGGTTTTTTGTTGCGCTTAGCGGTGTATAATCATGTTTCAGGCTATGCCTGAAGGGAGGTCCAAACAGCAATGCCAGTGCAAGTAGTGGTGGGCGCGCAATGGGGCGACGAAGCCAAAGGGAAGGTGGTCGATTATCTGGCGCGCAGCGCGGATATCGTGGCTCGTTACGCGGGAGGCAACAACGCCGGACATACGATTTGTGTCGGCGATCAAGTATTCAAGTTTCATACCGTGCCATGCGGTATCTTGCGTGAGCATATAACCCCGGTGATTGCGGATGGCGTTGTGTTGGATATCCGCAGCCTGATAGGCGAGATGAACACGCTGGAATCGCAGGGAATCGATACCACTCGTTTGCGTATTGGCAAAGCCGCGCACCTAAACCTACCCTATCACTTGCTGATGGATGAAATGGAAGAGACACGCCGCGGAGCCGCCAAATTAGGCACGACTAAACGAGGGATCGGACCCACCTATGCCGATAAAGCGGCGCGTGTAGGGCTGCGGTTTGGCGATCTGCTGGAGCCGAGCCGGTTTCGCGCCCGCCTTCAACGCGCTTTGGATTATAAGAATGTGCTTTTGGGGCATGTTTATCAAGCCAGTCCGCTCCATTTGGATGCGATTTTGGATGAATATCTGCTTTATGGCGAACGGCTGAAGCCTCTCGCGGTTCACGCGCCGAACCTACTCTCAGAAGCGCGCCAAGCGGGAAAAACCATCTTGATGGAAGGGGCGCAAGGCACTTTGCTGGACTTGGATTATGGCACTTACCCCTATGTGACCTCGTCTCACCCTATTGCGGCAGGAGCCTGTTTGGGGACCGGTTTGGGTCCGCGCCATTTAGATGAGATTTGGGGCGTCGCGAAAGCCTATTCCACCCGTGTCGGCGAGGGACCTTTCCCTTCGGAACTGACCGATGAGCGGGGCGACTACATCCGTGAGCGGGGCAAGGAGTATGGAACCACTACAGGACGCGCCCGACGGTGCGGCTGGCTGGATTTGGTAGCGCTGCGTTATTCTGCCCAAGTCAACTCTTTCACTGCGCTGGCGATTACGCTGCTGGATGTGCTGTCGGGCTTAGATGAGTTGTTTGTTTGTGTCGCGTATCGTTGCCATGGCGAGCAGGTTTCTGTGTTTGACCCAGACGCTTTTGTTCTAACAGAGTGCGAGGCGGTCTATGAGCGTCTGCCCGGTTGGAAGGAGGAGATCGACCATTGCCGACGGCGTGAAGATTTGCCGGTCAACGCGCAGAACTACCTACAATTCATCGAGAGTTTCGTCGACGCGCCCATTCGTCTGATCTCTCTGGGACCGGAGCGCGAACAGACCATTTTCTCGTGAGCGAGGAAAAAAGCCGATGATTTTAGAAGAGTTCAAGCAAAGCCTATCGAGCGAAATGCCCTCGATGCTCTCTCTGCCGCTTCAGGCGCTTTGGCTGGATGCGCAGGAAGATTGGGAAGGCGCGCATGATTTGCTGCAAGAAGACCACACAACTGAAGGTGCATGGGTGCATGCCTATTTACACCGGAAAGAGGGCGACCTATCCAACGCTGCCTATTGGTACAGCCGCGCCCGCAAAACGCCTGCTCAGGGCGATTTAGGGCAGGAATGGGTAGCCATTGTGAGCGCGCTGCTTTCAGGCGGTCACTGAGAGTCGGGCAGGGGGGCATACTCTGATTCATGACACAGCTCGCGGACGGGCTTGCCTCCAATCATGCGGACGCGCCACAAACGTACCCGCGCGCCGGGTCTGCCGGTCTGAGGCTGCAATCCGCTCCTAAGCTGCGGCTGTGTTTGCAGCGAAACCAACTCCCTTTCCAATCGATAGGCGGGTAAAACGGTGTTGACTCGTTGCCGGTCTTGGTTGAGCGCGTACAGACGGCAGACTAATTGGTCTTTAACGGCTACACACTCGATCTCGATAGGGAATGAGCGTACGTTTCGGATTTTCAGGTCGGCAACCCCATAAGCGACCGCGGCATCCATTCCCGAAGGCACATACCGGGGCGCAAGCTCGTGCGGGTGGCGCTCAGCGATTTCAAAGCCTGCCAGTAGCGAGGCGCAATAGAAAGTGGTTGAGGTTTGGCAGACTCCGCCCCCCCACGACGGAACCAGCACCCCCCCAAAACTGACAGGCGCGCGCACCGCGCCTTCCTCCCGGCTCCAATAGCCCACGCGACGATTGAACGAAAACTCTTGACCGGGCGCAATAATGGCGCCATTCAGGCGGCGCGCCGCCCAGAGCGCGTTGTGACGCTGTCCGGGCGTTCTGCCTTCCAGCGAGGTGGTAAACGCGCTGAGAGACGATATCTTTGGTTTTGCGAAGAGAGCCTCGCGCCCCCCAAAAAGCAGCGCGATGCCCGCTCCGAAGCCAAAAATGACCAATACAATCCACGGATAGTTCCTGTTTTTCATCATTGATGGGGTATGATTATAAATATGAATACGAATATATTAGCCGCTTCGTTGCCCGATGTGGCTATGGAAATCGATCAACGCGGCATTGCGCTGCCTTCGGTGGGAATCCGGGGGTTCCGATTGCCGATGCAAATGAAAAATGAGTCCGGCGCTATTCAGCCGGTTGTTGTTGAAGCCGAAGTGGGGGTCAGTATCACGGCAGAACAGCGGGGCGCGCATATGAGCCGCCTTGTGGAGACCCTGTATGAGTGGGCAAGCGCGCCACACAGCCCCCAAGAAACCCCCGAACTTCTCTCTCAACTCGTAGACCGGCTGCAATCGGATCAGGCGAACCTGCGATTGAAATTTCTCTATTTTCTGTCTCAGCCTGCGCCTGTGACGGGCGTTCCCGGTTTGCTGGAGATTGAGGTCGATTGGCAATGTCGCTATGAAAAAGGACGTTTTGAATCCAGCACGCGCTTTCTATTTCCGGGCATGACGCTCTGTCCCTGCAGCAAGGCGATTTCGGAGTATGGCGCGCATAATCAACGCGCCCATGTTCGTCTCTGGCTTCAACCGGATGATCGGTTGCCCCAATTACCAGAAGCCTATTTGCCGATGGTCAATGAGTCGTGCAGTATGGGGATTTATCCAGTCCTCAAACGGCAGGATGAGAAGTATGTGACGGAGCGCGCTTATGAGAACCCGCGTTTTGTGGAGGATGTGGCGCGCGAGTTGACGCTCCGATTGAGAGAGAGCAACCGCCTGCAATGGTTCCGGGTCGAGTGCGAGTCAATTGAGTCGATCCACAATCATAACGCCTTCGCTGCCTATGAAGAGCGAACAGGGAAGTAAACAGAGTTCTATTTTTGGAGGAAACCAGATTGTCATCGCAAGAAACTTATCAGAAAATGTTAGCTCATGCCCAAGAAACCGCTACCTTCGGTTCGATGGGCGCGGTGCTGGGTTGGGACCAGCAAGTGATGATGCCGCCGAAAGGCATCCAGCATCGCGCTAACCAGTTTGCCGCCTTGAGCGGCTTTCTTCATGATCGCGCTACCAGCCCCCAAGTGGGCGAATGGCTTGCCGAACTGTCTGAAAGCGATTTGGCTAAAGACCCGCACAGCGTGGAAGGCGCGAACATCCGAGAATGGAAACGCAGCTATGATCGCGCCACGAAACTGCCAAAGGAATTGGTGGTGGAGTTTGCTCGCGTGACCAGTCTCGCGGATCACGATTGGCAGCAAGCGCGCGCCGAGTCCAATTACGCGCTTTTTAAGCCGTCGCTTCAAAAGATTTTGAGCTTGGTTCGAGAGGTAGCGGATTACATCGGCTACGAAGGGGAGCGGTATAACGCGCTTCTGGACGAATATGAGCCGGGCATGACCGCAAAGGAGGTGGAGCAATTGTTCGCGCCACTGCGGGAGCGCACGCCTGCCCTTGTCCAGAAAATCGTCAACAGCCCCAAGCAGCCCGACACCTCGATTTTGCACCGACATTTCCCACGCGAGGCGCAGGAGCGATTTGTGAAAATGGTGGTGGAGATGTTAGGGTTCGATTTTGAGGCTGGACGCTTAGACCCAACCACCCACCCTTTCGCCTCCAGAATCGCGCCCGGCGATACCCGTATCACCACCCGCTACTACGAGGACTTTTTCAATCCCGCCTTTTTTGGCTCAGTGCATGAGGTGGGACATGGATTATACGAAATGGGGCTGCTGGAGGAGCATTTCGGCACTCCGATGGGCGAATCGGTCTCGTTGGGGATTCATGAGTCGCAGTCCCGGATGTGGGAGAACTTTGTGGCGCGCAGCCGCTCCTTCTGGGAGTTTTTCCTTCCCAAAGCGCAAGATCATTTCGATGCTTTGAAAGGGGTGTCTCTGGACGATTTCGTGTTTGCGGCAAATGAGGTGTGTCCCTCCACCATTCGTGTGGAAGCCGATGAGATCACCTATAACCTGCATATCATGTTGCGTTTTGAGTTGGAATTGGCGATGCTGCGCGGCGATTTGGAGGTGGACGACCTGCCTGATGCATGGAATGAGAAGTTCGCGCATTATATGGGCTTCGCGCCTCCGAACGACGCGGAAGGCGTTTTGCAAGATGTGCATTGGTCTTCCGGACTGATCGGTTATTTCCCCACCTATTCGTTGGGCAACCTGTACGCTGCTCAGCTGTTTGAAGCGGCGCGCCGCGATTTGGGCGACCTGGATGAACAGTTCCGCCGGGGCGAGTTTAAGCCTCTGCTGGGTTGGCTGCGGGAAAATATCCATCAGCACGGCAGCCGCTATACGCCAAAAGAACTGGCAGAACGTATCACAGGGAAGCCTGTCAGCGCAGAACCGCTGTTGAACTACTTTGAGCGTAAGTTTCTGCCGCTGTATAGCGCAGGCTAAGAGGGGTTTGTTGCCTGGTGGGTCAAGCAGCAGGTTGACCGCCAGGCGGCGTTAAGGAGTTTACAATGATAGAGAAGAAGACCTCTTCCGTGCCTGACCAAAATCCTGTTGTCATGGAACGCTTAATCAATTTGAAAGATCATGACCGTACTTTTGACATTCAGTTTTGGCAGGCACAAACATCACAAGCGCGTTTTGAAGCGGCTTGGCAACTGATAGAAAGTTATCATCTTAAGAAAGGAAAAACTGGTGATGCATTACGACTTCAAAGATCTGTTGAGAGTTTTCAACGAAAAACAGGTTAGATATCTCGTCGTTGGAGGTTACGCTCTTATAGAGTACACTGAGCCACGATACACAAAGGATTTGGATGTTTGGGTAGATAGAGACCTTTCAAATGCCGTCTTAGTATATGAGGCGTTGAAAGAGTTTGGAGCGCCCCTTGTGAACATTTCAAATCATGATTTTAGTCAGGCTGATATCGTTTACCAAATCGGTATTGCTCCCGTGAGAATTGACATATTAACTTCAATCGATGGGTTGACTTTTCAAGAAGCCTGGAAGAATCATGTAGAGATTGATTTTGGTGGAGTTTATGCCAAAGTCATAAGCAAGCAAGATCTGATTAGAAACAAACGTGCTTCGGGAAGACCTCAAGATGTTATTGATGCGGAGCTGTTGGAAGGAAGTGAGGGCGATAAACTTTGACCACACTTAATATGAGGTAAAAAGTATGGTTATCACCGTTTTCCGCGTTCAAGGGGAGGATAACCGCTTGAGAACACCTATTCTCTGAGAATGTTTCAAATTCCAACAGCGCGAATTCAATAGAGAAATACGACCGCCAATTTATCCAGAAACTTCCATCGTTGGTTCTCGCGTTTTACGGTTTCCGCATCTTCATCGGAAAGCACCGCATTGCACCCGCTGAACCCCTCGACCTCAATCGCAGCTATTCTGAGGGGATTGTTGCCAAGGCGCTTCTGCAGTTCTGCCTGTGATAAGCCTTCTTCCGATTTCGCCCAACCTGCAATCCCATGCCCAATCACCACATCGGCATCGGCTTGCACATTGCCCCATATTTCTGTGCCGTCCGCAGCAAGGATACGAGGTGACATGCAGGGACGCATACCCATGCCCCGACAATCCACAATTAATCCGGTAATGGCTCCTTCGGGCAATTTGATAGCCGCGACCTTGAGCGAGCCTTGAATCTTGACCTCGACAATATAGCGTTTGGTTTTGGCATCCCACCGCGCTTTTTGGACCGAAGTCAAAGGCAGCACATCGCGCATCTCCACTTTCTTTTCTTTGCGTTGGAAGACGGAGCAGACCTGATCGCACGCCCTCAACAAGGCTTGCGCTCTGAGATTAATCTCGTCGTCCAGAGTGGGTTTCTTGGAACAAGGGATTTGAATGACACGCGCTTCAGAGTGTTTTACTGCTTCAGGGGGAGTCTCTTGCGAGATGTTAATGGCAATCGGCAGGGACGATGATTGCGACATCAACCCTGCAGTCAACAGGAGAAAAGCGATAAGATTCCTTACGAGCATTTTTACCTCCGAAACAAATTCCTAACCAAGCTGAAATGAATACCCATAATCAGTTTCATTCAATCATATTTTCTTTGACGTTACAATTCTTCCAATTTTGTGGGGTTTCCTGCAGGGGTATGAGGAAATACAGTAAGATTAACAGAGGGGAAGTTATAAGGTGTCTGTTTCTAAAAGGTTGGATTCCCGCGAACGCGGGAATCCAACCTTTGAAAAGCAGATTCTTCGCTCCGCTCAGAATGACAGTAGAGGCAGAACCTGCCTATTTGTCATGCCAAGAGCAGCCGAGACATCTGCATTGTCATGCCGAGCGCAGCCGAGACATCTGTTGTTTGAGTTTTGAGACACCTTCCTGTGTGTGCGCCATCTTTAAGGTCTTTCCTCCAGTAGCCACGCCCAAAAATCACTCTTTCTTCTTTCGTAAGAAAGTGGGAATCTCCAGGTCCTCCTGGGGTTGAGCCACAGGAGCCGATACCCGCTCAATCGCCGGCTGTTCGTTGACAGGCATGCGGCTGGGTGGCTGCACCGCCGCAGAACTGGCGCGGTCTCTGGGTTGACTGCTGGTACTGCTGAAGACACTGGGTTCTGGTTTGGCGGCGGTAAAATCTGCCATTGGTTTCGGGTCCCGATTCTCTGGGAACCCGGTCGCCAGCACCGTGATTTGCACGACTTCGGTGAGCGTTTCATCCATCACATGCCCCATAATAATGTTCGCGTCTTCCATGTCGGTCAGGCTTTGAATATAATCCATTGCCTCCGTCAATTCATGCATTGTGATGTCTGCGCCGCTGGTGACATTGACCAAAATGCGGGTGGCTCCGTCGATGGAACTCTCGAGCAGGTGGCTGGAGACGGCTGCCCTGGCTGCTTGCAGAGCGCGCCCTTCGCCGGTGCCTTTGCCGATTCCCATCAGCGCGGTTCCCGCGTCTTGGATGATGGTTCGGACATCGGCGAAGTCGACGTTGATCGTGCCAGGGAACTGGATAATATCGGAGATACTCTGCACGCCGCTGCGCAGCACATCGTCCGCTGTGCGGAAAGCTTCAACCAGCGTAGTGCTTTTCTCGGAGATTGAGACCAGCCGATCATTGTTGATCACAATCATAGTGTCGGTCCGATTTCGAAGCTGCTCTGAGCCGTCATTGGCGGTTCTCAAGCGTCGCGGTCCTTCAAATTTGAACGGTTTCGTCACAACGGCGACGGTCAACGCCCCCAGTTCCTTTGCGATTTCTGCGATGACAGGGGCTGCGCCTGTTCCGGTTCCGCCTCCTAATCCAGCCGTGATGAACACCAAGTCTGAACCCTCGAGCAGCTTGATGATCTCATTCCGGCTTTCCTCTGCCGCGCTCCGCCCCACATTGGGGTCGCCACCCGCGCCCAAACCACGGGTTACATTACTCCCCAATTGCAGTTTAATCGGTGCCTTGGAGATGTTGAGGACTTGTGAATCGGTGTTCATGGCGATGAACTCGACTCCCTGTAGTCCAACCTCGATCATGCGGTTGACCGCGTTGCCTCCGCCGCCTCCCGCGCCTACGACTTTAATGATTGCTTGCGAAAGATTACTTTCGCTTATGATTGCGCCAGATGCTGATGATATTCTCGCCATTCTTTTGTCCCTATCCTTAAGGTGTATTTGCTAAATGTCTTGTTATTTTCTTCTTATCTCTCACGTTTGGGCAGCCACTTTTTGAACCAGTTCAACCATTGGCTAAAAAAAGAGGTCTCTCCAGCGTCCTCATCAATGGCTACATGTTCCGCGCCATAAAGCACTAAGCCGATGGCAGTCGCATAGAGCGGTTGCCGAACTTTCTGCGCCATGCCGCCCAGTGTTCGGTAGGGTGTGCCAATGCGAACCGGCATGGCTCCGAACACTTCCCGCGCTAAGTCGACGGTTCCCGGCAAGCACGCGCCTCCGCCTGTCAGCACCACGCCTGCCGTGAGCAGCTTGGCGCGGTCAGAACGCTCGATTTCGTCCCGAACCAATTCCAGAATTTCGCGTACCCGCGCCTGGATAACCTGCGCCAATAACCGTCTGGGTATCTTGCGTTCTGCCAGAGACCCCATCTCTTTGTATTGAACCACTTCAGTTTCCGGCACCACTTCCGGCACCACGACGCCCGCTTCGCGTTTGATACGCTCCGCCTCTTCCGGCGCGGAAGTCTGGAACAGCACATAAACATCGCGTGTCACGTGCGTGCCTCCCAGAGAGACCACGCCCGAGTGAAAGATTCCTCCCTCATAAAAAATGGCGAGATCGCTGGTTCCACCGCCGATGTCCACTAAGGCGACTCCCACATCACGCTCTTCTTGGCTTAAGACGGCAATGCCCGACGCTAACGGTTCCAATACTAAATGCTCGATCTGCAGTCCCGCGCGCTTGACGCATTGGCGAATGTTCTGCAAAAAGGTGGTTCCCGCTGTGACCACATGCACATCCATTTCCAACACCGAACCCGACATGCCCACTGGATGCAACACGCCCTTTTGACCGTCCACCGTGTAATGGCGGGGTATCACGTGCAACAGCTCGCGATCCGGCGGTAAGGCGATTTGCTTGGCTCTTTCCAACAGCCGGTCTAAATCGTAATCGGTAATTTCCCGGTTAGCGCGCGTGATACTGACATCGACTTTGCGGTTAAGCGATTGGATATGATCGCCTGTGACCCCGACATAGACCGCCTCAATGGGCTGCCCTGCCATCGCCTGCGTCTCTTGAACCGCATTTTCGATGCTGGCGATCGTCTGTTCGATGTCCACCACAATACCCCGTTGCAATCCTTTGCAGGGGCTGACTCCGCAACCGATAATGTTGATGCTGCCATCTGCCTGCACATCGGCAGCAATACAGCATACTTTCGTTGTCCCTATGTCCAATCCTACCACAAGCGCCATAATTATCCTAAGTTTTTTTTGATGCTTCCCTGCAACGAATACGGGGCGAGCGATAAGGTGTAGATCGTTCTCGCCTTTGTCTTATGAACGGCAACTGACTGCGCTTTGCGCGCCTATCGCTGTCGTTGTTTCATAAGCGACAAATTGTTCAAGTAATATCGCCTGATTAACGACAGGTTCAAAAACATGCGTCCACCGAGCGTGACTACCGCTGCCAGAAACAGGTCGACCCCGATGCGGTCGCCCAGGTAAGCTAAGAGCGCGGCTAATAACGCATTGATGACAAATCCGGACAAGAAAACGTCCAGATGAAACTTGCTTTCCAGCGATGCCCGCCAGCCGCCAAACGCAGTATCCATGCAGGCGAGCGCAGCCAGCGATAAGTAGGGTGCCCATTCTGCCGGGATAGGCAGATCGACCATGTAAGCAATAATCACCCCAACCAGCAATCCCAAAAGACCGATAACGATCATGTCACTTCTTTTCCGACGCTTTGGGGGCGGTCGGTTTTGCCCAGTTATACTTTGTGCTGCCTGCGAACGCGGGAATTAAAATCTTTTCTTTTGTCGTCAACTTCACCATTTTTGGGTCGGTGTTTTCCAGATCGGAAAGCACACCGCCGGGCGTTTTCAGCGCGCCCAAAAGCGTGTTCGGATCGCCAATCGCCTCGATAGTGAAGGGCGACGCCAGTTTGATGTCGTTGACATAGATAATGGGTCCGGTACACCGGATCGCGGTGTTCGCGACGATGCGTTGACCGTTGACTGCTATGGCTTCCGCGCCTGCTTGCTTCAGTTCATTGACCACCCGCAGCAAGTCATAGTCATGAATGATAAAGATTTCCGCCAGCGCGGCATCGGTCGCGGACTCCCCCACTTTCTTTGTGCTGTCGCTCAGCACCAGTTGCAGACCGGGACCTTCCACTTCAACCAGCCCTGCCAGCATTTTCGCTTCTTGCAGCCCATCATTCAACACTTTCGCCTGCTGTGTGCCGGAAGCGAGCGCGTTCTCCAATTTCGTGTTATTGTCGCGCAGCTGGCGAATTTCTGTTTCCAAATCGGTGACGGTCTTCTTTTCTTTCACATAGGCGCGCGCCAAGTCTGGGAAGCGTCCGCTGGGAAGTTCTTCGGTGCGGATGTGGTGTTGCGCGCGCAGCGCGCTGCCGACCAGCAATCCCAGAATCAGCCACATAACAAAGAATGCCAGCCAAAAATTCCCCCTCGAAAATTGATTAGTCAGCCAACTCATTTTTCCTTCCTCTCTGCTTCTTTATACTTCAGCGCAGGCGCGTCAGGGCTTAACAAATTGATGTATTCGCTGTTCTGGATCATCTCAGGATGCTGAAACAGACTGGCTAATACCTCGATTTGCGCTGCTGCATTGCGCGCGTCTCCCAACTGCACTCGAAGACGCTGTTGATTGATGGGTTCCCTCAAAAACAGATTGATGTCGTGGTTCTGGTTGATGGTCAGGACCACTTGCCGCGGCAATTCATAAGCGTGTAATAATTGTAGCACATTTAGCGCGTTTTTTAGGGATTTTAGACGGATCGTCTGTCCTTCTTTTAAGTCGGCAGGAAATGATATTTGGATGGAACTGACGGGCGTTAGGTGCAGTGGCTGGGGCGCGACAAAAGGAACCCCTGCTGAATCGAGCCACAGAGTTCGATTATCCAACCGCGTTTTCGCAATTGGGACCCGCGGTTTCACCAAAGAAAGCAGTTCTCTAACTCCAGAATTGCGGGTTTGGCATGACTCCACCCAAGGGAACTGGCTCACCTGGTTAGAAATGCCCTGGTAGCCCATTTTTAGGCTGAAAGGCGTTCTCCAAACCGCTTTGATTTTCGATTCGACCTGAGCGCGCGCGCCTTCAGGCACGCCCTGGAACGCCAATGTTTGCGGTTGCGTCGTGGGAGAGAGCCATACGCTCAGCATGAAGGTGATGCCAAGCAACCCCCAGAGCCTTTTCTCGATAACCCACCAGTTTACTCGTTTGCGTTTGGCATGCCTGACGACCGCTTTGGAGCGCGTTCGGGGTGGCGGAACAGCAAGGTCTGCGTTGGGGGCGGTGCGGCGGCGCGGAGCGTACACCTCTTTCCGGGCGGTCAGAGGTTGTTTGGTCTCGATTCGCGAGCGTCTCCCTTTCCTTTGGCTTTGTTGGGACATTATCCGGTTACTCCAGCGCCCAGTCAATCAGCTTTTCTATCAACTCCTCAAAAGCGATGCCCGCTGCTTGCGCAGAGAGGGGCAGCAACGAGGTTTCAGTGAGACCGGGAACGGTATTGATTTCCAGAATAAACAGTTCTTCACCGCGAACAATCATATCGACCCGGCTCATGCCTCTACAGCCGATAAGCGAGTGTGCCTTCAATGCGGTCTGCTGCGCGCGGTCTGTGAGTGTGTCGTTTAGCCTCGCAGGCACGATCTCTTTCGTTGCGCCCGGCTCGTACTTCGCTTGAAAATCGTAGAAACCGCTATTCGGCATGATTTCGACCGCTGGCAGCGCGCGCGGTTGGCGGTTGCCGATAATGGGAATCGAAATCTCCATGCCCTCGATGCATTCTTCGATCAACGCGCCCTCATCATAAGTAAAAGCGCGGACGATAGCGCGGGGCAAGGTCTCCCAATCTTCCACACGCATGACGCCCAAAGTGGAGCCTCCTTCATTGGGTTTCACGATCAAAGGCAGGGAGAGGCGGTTTTGAATCTCTTCCATGGAGTAGGGCATATCCCGTTTTACCAGCGCGCCTTTGGGAGTTTGCAATCCTGCCGACTGAAGCACGATTTTGCATGCATGCTTATTCATTGCCAACGCGCTTGCCAGCACGCTGGAGCCTGTGTGAGGGATGCCTGCTAATTCCAACAATCCCTGCAGCGCGCCGTTTTCGCCATATCCGCCATGCAGCGCGATGAAAGCCACATCTGGCTTCGGATCGCTGAAAAGGTCCAATAAGCCTTCGCCGTGCTTCAATTGCGCCGGGTCAACGATAAAGGCATCATACTTTTTGGGATTCAGGGCTTGGATCACGCGCGCGCCGGAAAGCAACGACACTTCGCGCTCGGATGAGTTGCCTCCTATCAAGACCGCCACACGCCGTCGAGCCGCGTTGGCGCGCGTTTCCAGACGCTGGATGGTTTCGCGGGCAACCCAGTCGATGTTCCCCGCGCCCATCGCGATAATGACATCGCCCGGCTCCGCTATTTTCATCAAGAGGGCAGGAATCAACTCTTTGACTGGCACATAATGGGTGGCGGAGTGACCGTTCGCCAGCAAGCCTTCCGCGATGAGGGCTGCGCTGATGCCAGGAATTGGCTCTTCTCGCGCTGGGTAGATGTCGGTGATGATGACGACATCGGAAGGGTGAAGGCTCTCGATGAACCCCGCTAATTGGTCTCGGGTGCGGCTGTAGAGGTGGGGCTGAAACATCGTGATCAGGCGACGGTTGGGATAGCGCTGTTTGAGCGCATTGAGACTGGCTGCGATCTCGGTGGGATGGTGCGCATAATCGTCGATAACTGCGCAGCCTGCCACATCGCCGATGACTTCTAACCGCCGTTTAACCCCGATAAAATGTTCCAACGCGCTTTGCAAAGGTGTTTGATCGATGCCGATGAATTGCGCCACCGCGATGGCTGCCAATGCATTGAGAGCGTTATGTTCGCCCGCCGCTTGAGGCGACAGTGTGTAGGTTTGGATTTCACGCGCGCTCTTGGCTTCAAACCGGGTCCCTCGCGAATGTTGCTCCGAAATTCGCAAGCTGAGATCGTTGCTGGAGGCGACGCCATAGAAATAGCAGGCGCGGTCTGACCCTTCGTTCTGAATCTGCTCACATATAGAATGGCAACTGGGACTGTCGCCGCAAAGAATACGCCTGCCCCCCGGTTTGACTTGTCGGAGAAACTGCGCGAAACTGTGTTCGATGTTTTCTAAGGAGCCGTGATAATCCAGATGGTCCGGTTCGACATTGGTGATGACCGCGATGGCAGGCTGCAAATCCAAATAAGATTCATACGCCTCGCACGCTTCCACCACCGCCCATTCGCCCTTGCCTAAACGCAGGTTATGCTGCCAAGGCGCTTGCTTGTTGGGGATGTCGCCCCCAATCAAAACCACCGGGTCCAGTCCCGCTTCATCCAACACTTGCGCGATCATGGCGGTGGTTGTGGTTTTTCCGTGTGTGCCGGTAATGGCGATGACTTTGTAATCCTTGAGCAGCCAGCCGAGCAGTTGCGAGCGTCTCCAAAGGGGAAGTTCCAACCGCTGCGCTTCGATGACTTCGGGGTTGTCAGGATGGATCGCGTCTGACAGCACGACCCAGTTGGCATGTTGTATTTGGGTGGCGCGGTGAGAGATATGGACATGCGCGCCGCGTTCTTTCAGGTCATAAAGCGTGGGCGAATCGGTCAAATCGGAGCCGCTCACCTGATAGCCTTGAGAGAGCAGCCATCGGGCAAGCGCGGACATACCTGCGCCTCCGATGCCCACGAGATGGAATCGCGTCTTCGAGCTGGGCTGCCCTTTGGTCGTAATGGGAATACCTGTTGGTGTCTGCATAATGTTTTTTCACAAAGTTTCAATTAATTCCACAATCGTTTGTACCGCGTTCGGCAACGCCCATCGTTTGGCGTTCATACCGATTTCCGCTCTTTTTTCGGGTCGGTCGCGCCAGTCCAATGCCACCTGCGCCAGTTTTGCTGGCGTAATTTCGTCTTGCGAAATCATCAGCGCGGCGTTGCGCGTGACTAACGCCATACTATTATACCGCTGATGGTCATTCGCCAGGCGGGGTAACGGCACAAAAATCGCGGGAAGCGCGTTCAAAGCGATTTCTGTGACGGACCCTGCGCCCGCCCGCGCCAGCGCCATATCGGCTGAGCGATAAGCCGCTGCCATTGCCTCATCCATCAAGAAAGGGCGGACGTGGTAGTTTCCATTCAACCCTAAGCGCGTGGCGGTTGCGGTGACGCTTTCGTAGTTTGCGTTTCCGGTGATGTGAACCCATTGAATTTCGTTTTTGGGAATGTGCTGAACGGTATGCAGGGTCAAGTCGTTCAGGGTTTGCGCACCTTGACTGCCGCCAATCACCAAAACGGTGAACAGGCGCGGGTTCAGACCCATCGATTCGCGCGCTTCTCCGGGCGATTGGTTATGACAAAATTTAACAGGGTCAACTGGCAGCCCAGTCCGAACGACTCGCCGCGCGCCCTGCGCTTTGAAATGGTCGATGGCTTCTTCGAAATTGACGCAGACGACGGTGGCATGTTTGGCAAGCCAACGGTTCGTTTTGCCGGGAAGGGCATCCGCTTCTAACAGCATGACGGGGCGTTTGCGTTTCTTTTGCGCCATCAACACAGGCGCAGCGGCATAGCCCCCCGTTGCGAAGACGAGATCGGCTCCAAACGCTTCCAAAAGCCTGAATGATTGCTGCCGCGCTTTTCGGAAACTGAGGAATGCGCGCGCCGGGTTTTTGCGGGCGTTTCGCATACCTTCCATCGGAAGCAACTTGGCAGGCAGGGGCAGCTCTATCTGGCTTTCTAAACCATGTTGACTGCCGACATAGAGAACCTCTATGCCTTTGGCTTGCAGTGTCTTGCCCACCATAAGCGTGGGGAAGAGATGCCCGCCGGTGATACCTCCCGCCAATGCGATTTTCATGCAACCGCCCCCTTACGATGAACGCCATGCGCTATCCCCAACGCGATCATAAGCACCACTAAGCTGGAACCTCCCAGGCTGACGAAGGGAAGCGGAACTCCGACAGGCGGCAGCCAACCAGTGGTCATGATTAGATTCATAATCGATTGGAAACCGATCCACAACCCGATGCTACCCACCACCAGCCGGGCGTAGCGGTCTTTGGCGCGCGAGGCAATTGTGAGGCAGCGCGCCACCAAAATCCCCAACATCAGCAGACAGCCCGCGCCCCCGATTAAGCCCAACTCTTCAGAGACGGTCGCAAACACATAATCCGACTGCGCAGCGGGCAGATAACGCTTGCTGCGTCCTTCGCCGAATCCCGTGCCGGTAATTCCGCCTTTGCCGAACGCCATTTGCGCTTGAATGATTTGATAGCCGGAGGTCTCTTCATACTTCCAGGGTTGCCAAAACGAAATCACGCGTTGGAGACGATAGGGTTCTGAGACCACCAGCGCGGTGCCTATAAAAGCGCTGAGGAACAATAGCAAACCGATCTTCCAGAAGGCTAATCCGCCCAAATAGGCAGCGCAAAAACCGGTTAGCATGATCAGCATCATGGTTCCCATGTCGGGTTGTTTCAAGACTAAGACACAAGCCCCCAGCCACAATCCGACCCAGATTAAATAAGTTCCAATTCTGCGCTGTCGCTGTCTCAAATCGTGCGCGTAGTAAGAGGCGATGAAGAGAATGGAGGTCAGTTTCAACATTTCTGAGGGCTGGAAGGTCAGCAGAGGCACGCCGGGAATCCGAAACCAGCGATGGGAACTGTTCAATGTGACCTTGAAGGGTTCTATATAGGTCAAAACAATCAACGCGATGTTGAACAATAGCAGCGCAACCGCCCACTTTCGGATGAAGGGCAATGGGATGCGGCTGACCACAAAGGCGGCGCAAAGCCCCACAACCAGCCATCCCAATTGTGTGATGAGCGGTCGGTAAGCTGCCAACAAGTTCGGCGTCTTCACGTTGTTATGCAACAGGTCGACATAACTGACGCTGAAGATTATCCATGCGCCCAGCAGGGTCAACAGCACGCTGGCTCCTAACAGCCAGGAATCCATTCCGAGGATCGTTTCTGAGCGCGCGCGACTCGGTTTGATGAGATCTGATTTGCGCTTGGCTCTGACGGCTCCTGTGTTTCCATGTATCATCATTTATCCTCTCAAAGTAAGACCGAATGAACAAACAAAAAAACTGCAATGCATCTATGGGTTCCCCTTGCCTGCAGGGGATGTCTTTACAACTGACGAACCAGTTTCTTGAACTGTTCGCCGCGGTCGATGAAATCGACAAATTGGTCGAAACTGGCGAAAGCAGGCGCAAGAATCACCGTGTCGCCCGGTTCGGCGATTTCCGATGCGCGCGCGACGGCTCTGTCCAGCGTTTCTACATATTCCCCCATTCCCAGTTCTCGCAACCGGATCAAAAGCTGGTCGACCTGCGTGCCGATAACCAGTACCGCTTTGCTATGCTCCGCCGCGATCTCCGCGATGGGACCGCCTTCCTGGTTCTTATCATACCCCCCAATGATGGCGACCGGCGGCTGGGGTAGGCTCTTTAAAGTGGCGCGCAACGCATCCGCATTCGTACACATCGAGTTATTGATGTAGCAGACGCCTCGTTTCTCCACGACAAACTCCATGCGATGGGGTAGTCCCGGGTAGGAACGCAGACCGCTCATGACCGCCTCAAACGAAACGCCCGCGACTTCTGCGCAGGCAACTGCCATCAGCGCGTTTTGCAAGTTATGCGAACCGGGCAGGGCAGGGCTGAGCGCGCCCCGAATCGTTTCCGCTTGTGGGTGGTTCGCCTGATCGATCCAAATCAGATGTCCTGCTGATTGCAGCGCGTTCAATGCGCGGTTTTTCCCATGCAGCTTAAGAACTTGCAACAGACGCTGGGTTCCTTCATCCGCTTTGTTTAAGATCAGCCAGTCTTCTGCTGTTTGCGCTTGGAAGAGGCGCGCTTTTGCCTGGGCGTAGTTTTCCCAACTGCCGTGATAATCGAGATGGTCGTTTCGAAGATTGGTTAAAACCCCGATGCGCGGTCTAAACTGTTCCGTTCGCATCAGTTGGAACGAACTGACCTCCGCCACCAGCCATTCGTTTGCCTGCGCCTGATGTGCAGCGGTGATCAACGGCATATCGTTTTCTGAGCCAGCCAGGTTGCCGCACAACCATGCCTTGATCCCCGCCGATTTCAAAAGATGGTGAATCAAAGCGCAGGTGGTCGATTTCCCGTTCGTCCCAGTGACCGCAATCAGACGTGCTTGGGCAATCCGATAGGCAACCTCGGTTTCGCTCCAAACCGGAATGTCTCGATGTTGGGCATACTCAAAGATCGGATGCCAAGGCTTGATGCCGGGGCTGACAACAAACAGCGTATAGGGTTCCTCCTGGCTCGGCAAATCAGTTCCCAGTGTGACTTGCGCTCCCAACGCTCTTAAATGGTCGGCTTTTTGTTGAGCGCTGGCATCGGTCTTGGTGTCATACACCGTGACTGCGCTGCCACGCTCTAACAGCACTTTTGCGCAAGCAATGCCTGTTCGCGCCAAACCAATCACCGCCACACGTTTCACCGGTTTGCCTCCCAGATTGCCAGCGATAGAAAGAGTACTCCCACAATCACAAAACGCGCCACGATCTGCGTTTCATGCCATTCTAACCGTTCAAAATGGTGATGGATGGGAGTGGCGCGGAACAACCGCTTTTTGAACAGTTTCACCCAACTGAGCTGGATGACGACCGATACGATTTCGGCGACGAAAACACCCCCCAATAGAATCCAGACCACCCCCTCAGACAGAGGCGCGTTTGATCGCAAGAGTGGAATGGCGGAGAGGCTGCCAAAGGCTGCGCCCAACGCCATCGAGCCAGTGTCGCCCATAAAGACGCGGGCAGGGTGCGCATTCCACCAAAGATAACCCAAGCATGCGCCTGCCCACACCATTGCCGTATCGATGAGCGGAGCAGGGAACGCAACGATTCCGCCCATCCCAATAAAAGCAATCGCCGATAGGCTTGCCGCTAAGCCATCCAACCCGTCCGTTAGGTTGAAGGCGTTGATCCAGGCAACCATCCACAAAGTGAGAAACGCCAGCCTTCCCACATTGGCTTGCGAGAAGTCGGCTTGTAGGATGTCTGTGTTGGTTTCTCCCGTTGTTAAGCTGGATAACATAAAGACCGACAGCGCCGCCAAGCCGAATTGCAGCACTAACTTGGATTTCCACTCCAATCCCCGCCTGCCAGTCCATTTCTTCATCAGGTAGTCGTCGGCGAACCCTAACAGCGCGAACAGAACCGCGATACTGAGAATGAGAAAAGGCGCGAGGGAGGTGTCGTCCGAGCCGGGTACAAAGATGCGCGCAATACAGCCCACCGCCACCGCGATCAGAATGATGAAGCCGCCCATCGTGGGCGTGCCTTCTTTCGCGCGATGGGTTTCAGGCGCATACTCATAAATGGTTTGGCGCGCATTGAGCCGTTTGAGCGCGTTGATGATGGGTCTGCCCATGACCACGCCTGTAAAAATTACCAGCATAAACACCAATGGCATGGTCATAGCGCGTTCTCCATTTCCATCGCGCGCGAGCCCTTGAGCAGCAGGCTGTCTCCGGGTCTTAAATGCTCCTTGATCCAACCGCGTAACTGTTTGGCACAGTCCACGTGAAGAATCCGGTCAGAGGGGAAGCCGCCTTCCTTGGCGGCTTGTGCCGTCCTTAGCATCTCTGGACCTACCAACGCCAGCCAATCCAGCGGTTGCTGAGCCAGCCAGCGCCCAAGGCTCTGATGGAGGTCAGTAGAGAAATCGCCTAATTCTTTCATATCGCCCAACACTGCCACGCGCTGACCCACACACGGCATCGTGACAAAGGCAAGCACCGCCGCGCGCATCGAATCGGGGTTTGCGTTGTAAGCATCATTGAGCAGGGTCCAGCCGTCCGGGTGATTGGTTAGAGACATCCGCATGTCGGGCATTTGGACCGCTTGGAATCCTTGCAATATTTTTTCTTGTTCGTACCCCAATAACCGAATGACTGTTAAGGCAGCCGCCGCGTTCAGACGCTGATGTTCACCCATAATAGGCAATTGTATCTCTAAGGGCAAGTCTTCTATGGCAAACGTGAAGACTGGACACCGGCATTGAGAACGCAGGTAGTCATAAAAATGGTCGCGCTTGGGTAAGACCGCTATCCCTTCAGGCGGCAGACGCCTGAGCAATTCGGCTTTCGCGTTCGCGATGCCCTCGCGTGATCCGCCGACCAACTCGATGTGCGACCAGCCGATCTGGGTGATGACGCCGATGTCCGGTTCCGCAATTTCACAGAGCCAATCGATTTGACCCGGTCCGCGCATGCCCATTTCCAGCACGGCATACTTGTGAGAATCGCTCAGTTGGAACAGGGTCAACGGCACGCCGATTTCGGTGTTATAGTTGCCCTCCGTTTTGAGGGTCACGCCCGGTTCGCACGCCTCCAGCGCGGCGGCAATCCATTCTTTGACACTGGTTTTGCCGGTGCTGCCGGTGATGGCGATTACCTTAACCCGATGGGAACGACGATAAGCGTTCGCCAATTTGCCCAAAGCGTGAATAGGCGACTCAACAACCAGTAACCGTTCGAGCAGGGCTTCTGGGAAGTGGTCAGGGATATATTGGACTACCGCGCCCATTGCGCCTTGTTCCAGCGCGTTCAAAACAAAATGATGACCGTCGGTCCGCTCTCCAAAGAGCGCAAAAAAGAGATCGCCCGGCTGAACTTTCCGGCTGTCAACACACGCGCCTGTGACCTGCAGGTTTGCAACCGAAACTGCAGGAGGGGGCGCGCCGATGGATTGCGCAACCTCTGAGAATGTGAACGGTTTCATCGATAGAAATCCAGCACCACTTGACGGTCTTCAAAGGGTATTTTTTCTTCTCCAATTATCTGATAATTTTCGTGACCTTTACCAGCCAGCAGAATCAAATCGCCAGGCTGCGCCTCTTGCAAAGCGAGATGAATGGCGCGTTTGCGGTCTGGCTCCACAACCACTTTGTTCTTCTGGTCAGGCTCAATTCCTTGCAGGATGTCGTCCAAAATTTTCTGTGGGTCTTCTGTTCTGGGATTGTCGGAGGTCAGGATGACCCGGTCTGCCCATTCACAAGCCGCGCGCCCCATCAATGGGCGTTTGCGAGCATCACGGTCGCCGCCCGCGCCAAACAGGATGACTAAGCGTTGGGGCTTCAAGTCGCGCGCCGCTTTGAGGACGTTCTCTAAGGCATCGGGAGTATGCGCGAAGTCGACATAGACCGAAAAATCTTGTTCTAACGGCACGCGCTCGAATCTGCCCGGCACGCGCTCGACCACCTGCAGACCCTGTTGAATGGCTTCGGTGGAAATGCCCAACACAAGCGCGGCAGCCGCGGCAGCGAGTCCGTTAGACAGGTTGTAGGGCGCGCTCAGTTGAAGCGCAACATCAAAACGTTCATAGTACGGCGACTCGATCTGAAATCGTAAGCCTTTCTTTTCGATATTCGGATTGACGGCGCGGATGGCTGACTCTGGTGCGGTGCCAAAGCCGATCACTTTGCCGGATGCGCGTTTCAAGAACCAATCGCCCCATTCGGAGTCGAGGTTGAGGAGAGAATGGAACGGTTTCTCGCTTTGCTCTGCCAACTCCGTGAACAACCTCAGTTTGGCATTCGCGTACTCCTCCATGGTGTGGTGAAAATCCAGGTGGTCTTGGGTCAGATTCAAAAAGACTCCGATATCGAACCGCGCGCCATCGACACGCATTTGCGCTAAAGCATGAGACGAAACTTCCATCACGGTTGCGCGCGCGCCGTCGGCAAGCACTTCTTGCAAAATGGCTTGTAATTGATATACTTCTGGCGTTGTGAAACCTAAATCACGATAATCACCCTTCCACTTGCAGCCCAAAGTCCCTATCAATGCGACTGGTATGCCCGCGCTTTCCAGTATAGAATGAAGCAGGTGAGAGGCGGTGGTTTTACCATTTGTGCCAGTGAGACCGATCAGGCGCAGGTGGCGGCTGGGGTCGTTGTAAAACCGTTGAGCGATTTGCCAAAGCGCTATGCGCGTATCTGGCACGCGGGCATAAACCGGCAGGTTTTCAGGCGCAGCTCTATCATTAGAGATGAGCGCGGCGGCCGCTCCCGCTTGGATGGCTTCAGGAAGGAACTCGTGTCCGTCCTGACGACTACCAACCAAAGCGATGTAGAGATCGCCCTTTTTCAGCGCGCGCGTATCGACACAGAGACCCTGGATAGGGGTATCTCCGCTGATTTCCGCGTTCAGTCCATTCATCAGTTCCAAGAATCGCATCGATTTTCTATCTTTTGACAGGGATGTCTTTGGGCAATTTCCAGTACCAAATCAACTGTTGCGCGATGTCCCGGAAGACAGGCGCAGCAACGGCTCCGCCGTAGTACCCTTCTTTTGGTTCGTCGATCATCACCAACACCACCGCTTTGGGTTGATCGGCTGGCACAAACCCAACAAAGGAGGCGACATGTTTGGTCTTATCATATCCATTGACGATGACCCTCGGCTTCTGATTACGGTCGCCGGGCTTGGGCTGCACAATGATTTCTCTCGGTTTCCGCGCCGTTCCCGTTTTTCCTGAAAGCGTGTAGCCTTCCACCGCCGCCGCTTTGCCTGTACCCGTTTCCACGGTCTTGACAAGCCATTGGCGTACCATGCGCGCTATCTCTGGAGAGATGACCTGACGCTTTGCGATGGGGCGGTTGGATAGAACGATATGCGGTTGAACCCAAACGCCATCATTCGCTAAAACGCAGTAGGCGGACGCGATTCCTAAAGGTGTCGCGTCGATGCCTTGCCCATACGAGATAGTGGCGGCGCGCAGTTGGGGCGCATGCCATTCGCTGGGGTCTGTGAGATAGCCGCGCGCCTCGTAAGGGAATTCTATCTGGGTCGGTTGCAGCAATCCGAACTGGTTCGCGCAATCGTACATGCGCCTGGGTTTCAAGGCATTGGCGATCTGCACCATCGAAGTGTTGCAGGATTGTGAAAGCACGCTCTCCAACGAGAGGCTGCCATGTCCATGCGGATGCCCGTGCCTATCGCAAGTCAGAGTAGTTTTGCCTACCGTGATCTTGCCATTGCATTGGAACCATTGATTGGAGCGGATTGATTTGGTTTGGAGCGCGTAGGCGACGGTAATCGGTTTGAAAATGGAACCCGGCTCAATTCGAAACATTGCTGCTTGATTGGTATAAGCAGAGGGCAGGGCGGGAGATTTGCTGTTGGGCGTGAAGGTGGGGCGATTCGCGAGCGCAAGCACCTCGCCCGTCGTAGGGTCCATCACGATGGCAATCGCGCCTTTCGGGCGATGTTTATTCATCACTTTGTCCAATGCCGATTCGACCGCGCTCTGAACAGTGAGGTCCAGGGTGGTCACGACATCGGTTCCATTCACCGGCGGCGTGTATTGCTCCCGTGCTTCGGGGATTATCCATCCGCTGGGGTCTTTTTCGCCCGAAACAAAGCCATCTTTGCCCGCCAGCATCTCATCCATCTTTTTTTGGAGACCGTCTCTGGCGACCAATTGAATCGGTTCGTTCTCTTTCTCTTCCACATTCACATAGCCGAGAGCATGCGCCGCAAGCGATCCGTTGGGGTAGCGGCACCGCTGAAACTCCTCAATGGACAGTTCGCCCACCTGGTCTGAGAAAAGCGTGGCGTTTTGTTTCCGGCTCTGAGCTTGCCGGGTTTGGTAATCATTTTTCATCGCTTCTAACCGGGACCGCGGCACACTGCGCGCCACTCGAGTATAGGTTTTATCTTCTCGCTGGGCTTCTATGATTCTAACTTTGAGTGTTTCTTTGGGAACTTGGAGATGTTTGGCTAACCACTGGGAGGCGGTCTCCACATTGCCCACTTTCTGGGGATTGATACCCACATGTCCCACCTTCTCGCTGCAGACTAAAATCTGGTGGTTGCGATCCAGAATCGCGCCGCGCTGCGCGGGCAACCGGATGGTGGTTGCACGGTTCTCATCGGCTTTTTTCGCCAGTTCCTGCGCTTGGAAGATTTGCAGTTGTACAAGTCTTACCACAATGAGCGCCAAGCCAAGAGTCATCAAAACAGTAGCCAGCAGAATCCGGAACTGATCCTGCTGTGCCGTCCGCTCTTGAGGTGTCGGTCTGGATTGCATGGAGCGTTGCATTGGATTGTATCCTGTTAATGCGTCAATGCGCCAATGACGACCGGATCGGGCGTATTATGCGGCTGTAATACAAGCGATTTTTTTTCTGAGGCGGGAATCATACCGGCTTCTTGCGCCCACTTCGCCACATCCAGCGGCGCGGTGCGCTGTTTGAGTTCCGCCTTCAGGTCGTCCTTCTGCTGTAGTGAACGAACGATTTGCTGGTTTAGCTCGACTTTGGTTCGTGTCTCCGCATTTAGTATCGCGAAGCCGTTCAAGGCAATCGTGCCTAACACGAAGATAATTCCCACGCTCAACGCCCATTTCAGCAAGCAGAGAATTTCTCGCTTTTTGTGTTGTCGCGTCAGTTTTCCGTCCGGCTTGACCGCTTTGGCAGTGACGGTGTACCGGACACGGCTGTTGACATGGGCAGCGCGTTGCCGCGCTTTGCTTCTTTCTAATGTTGCTCCATGCATCTGAGTCCCCTCCTATCTCTATCGAATAGGTTTGATGTTAGTGTTCAGTTTATCTGAACGAATTACCCTTGCTACATCCCCATAAAAAATGTTTCTTGTTCGGGTTGCCCTCTTTATCAGATGAGAGAACTAAAAACCCGCCGTTATTCCCGTTGGTCATCCTCGCGAAAGCGGGGAACAAGGGAACCCAGTTTTTGAGAAGCAGATTCTTCGCTATGCTCAGAATGACATGGGGCAGATTCTGCCAACTTTGTCATGCCGAGCGCAGCCGAAGCATCTGCTATTACCTTTTTGAGACATTTTCCTACGGAGGGGTTTTCAAAAACAACCCGCTCCTACCCAATCCCTTCCCCCTAAAGGGGGAAGGGTTCACAACCGTTTAACTGCGCGCAGTTTTGCGCTTCGCGCGCGCGGGTTTTGCTGGAGTTCCTCTTCGGTGGGTTCCAGCGGTTTTTTGGTCAAAAGCTGCGCTGCGGCGGGCGCATGTTCAATGCGGCTTGCGCCCATGGCGAGCGGCAGTTCCACCTCAACCGACAACCTTCGGAAAAGCTGCTTAATCACCCGGTCTTCCAAGCTATGGTACGCCAAGATCACCAAGCGTCCGCCCGGTTTCAAACATTCAAACGCGGTTTCAATCGCGCCCTCCAAATCTTCTAATTCCTGGTTTACTGCAATGCGCAATGCCTGAAACGTTTTGGTTGCAGGATGGATCCGCTTGTCCTGGAACCGGCGGGGGATCGCTTCCAATACCGCTCCCACTAAATCGCCTGTTGTTTGCATGCGTCCTGCCATCCGCCGCTGAACAATGGCGCGGGCTATGGCTTTGGACCATCGTTCTTCTCCATATTCCCACAAGATATGCGCAATGTCGCGTTCGGAACGACGGTTCAGTAGATCTGCCGCTGTTTCTGATTTATGGCGATCTAATCGCATATCCAAAGGCGCGTCATACCGAAATGCCAATCCGCGCTCGGGGTCATCGATTTGCAGTGAACAAATTCCCAAATCGAGCAGGATGCCGTCCACCCCATCGACCCCGCAATGATTGAGCGCGTCCCGGATGTTCCGGTAATCCGTGTTCACAAAGCATTTTCGAATCGAGTAGGGCGCTAATCGTTCTTGGGCGATGGTCAGCATACTTTCATCCCAATCCAGTCCAATCAGTGTGCCGTCGGGCGCGATCTTTTCCGCAATCGCCGCCGCATGTCCACCCGCGCCGAGCGTGCCATCCACGATGACCTCGCCGCGTTGAGGGTCTAAAAACCCCAAAACCTCATTTATCATCACTGGAATATGCATGGGATGCGTCCCAGTCCTGTCACCAAATCTGATGAAACGGTATTAATTAGATGTTCATGGCGGTCGCGATGTCTAACAATTCATCGTCGTTGCCCAAGTCTACTTTCATGAATTCATCGTATCTCTCACGGCTCCAGATTTCTATCCGGTTGAGACAACCGCTAATTTGCGCTTCGCCGTTCTCTTTGATGCCTGCAAATTCTCTTAATTCTTGTGGAATCGCCACGCGCCCTTGGGAGTCGGGCGAAACCTCATGCGCCCAACTGAACAGGTGGCGTTGGAGGCGAATTTTGTCCCGGTTGAACACATTGCCTTCCTCCAAGCGTTCTTCCAGATTTCGCCATTGGCTTTGGTCGAATATAAAGAGACAGCCGCCGAAGCCGCGCGTGATGGTGAACCGTTCACCCAGCATCGAACGGAACTTGAGCGGGATTACAACCCGCCCCTTGTCATCGACCGCGTAATAGCCGCCTCCTTGAAATTTCGCCATAAATTACCACTCACCTGCTATTCATCTACCACTGACATGCCACTTGGAAAACATTGTACCCTATAAATCTCGTTTTGTCAAGTCTTTTCCCTCCATTCACATGCTAATTTGTGGAAAATAGGGTATATTGCGCATGGTAACGCCCCAACCCATAGAGGAAAGGCATCCGAGCAGAGGGTATATTCCTGAAAAGGCGTGTCCAAAGGGGTTTCAGTGGGGATGAGTGATGGAATGGAGTATAATTCAAGAGATGGCTCTCGTTTATTTGAGTCTGGGTTCTAATTTAGGCATCCGGCTGGCGAATTTACAATATGGAATCGACCAGCTTATCGCGCGCGGCGTGATGCCGGAAAAAATCTCATCGGTGTATGAGACCGCGCCGATTGGCGAAACTTCGGAGCCACTACCCTATCTGAATGTGGGGCTATGGGCGCGCACCGATTTACAACCGCGCGCGTTGTTGGGGACGTTGAAACATATCGAGCGAGATGCGGGGCGCGCGCCCAGCGAGCGATGGTCGCCGCGAACGCTGGACATCGATTTAGTGCTTTATGATTCGTTAGTGGTCGATATGCCCGGATTGACGATTCCCCATCCCAGAATGCGCGAGCGGGCATTCGTATTGATACCGTTGATGGAAATGGACCCAACGTTTGTGCTGCCGGATGGCAGCAGCGTGTTTCGGTTAATGCAACAGTCAGAAGTCAAAGCGCAGGAGATAGTGAAAACGGATGCCTCTCTTTCAATTTCAAGCAGTGGATGCGACGGGCAACCTTCGGGAAGGACAGATTGAAGCGGAAGGACCGCGGCAGGCAGCCCAAGCGCTAAATGCTCAAGGCTTTGTTCTGCAGAAGCTGACTCGCGCTGAGTCTAACGAGGTTTTACCGCCTGTGTTGAAGCAGGCGCAAGCGCCTCCGCCCGGCGCATTTCAACCGACCCGTTCAGAACCTTTTTCTCAAAGAGCCTCCGCGCCTGTGAGCGCGCCTCCCGTTGCGTCAGCGGTTCGTCCTGAGCCGCGCGCTTGGGAAGACTCCACCTTAACGCCCAAACAGCTCTCAATGTTATGGTTTCAACTTCATGCCTTTATGAAAGCGGGTTATGGGGTGGCGGAAGCGTTGCGTCTGGTGAGTGGTCGGGTTTATCAGAAGGAGCTGTCGGAGGCATGCCAGCAAATGGCGGAGGGCGCGTCACGGGGCGAACGACTTTCTGATATGATGGAACGCTATCCGCGCTTGTTTCCTGAATACATGATTGGCAACATACGCGGCGGAGAATTGGGCGGTTATTTGCCGGACGCTATTTTAGAGATGGGGAATTACAACGAGCAGTGGCATAAAATCAAGCTTTGGTATTGGATTCCCCGCACCTGCCTGTTTAATGGGCTGCTGACCGCGCCGCTGTGGGCGGGCGCAGGATTGGTCTTTTTGAATGGGTTTACGCGTTATGGGCGCAACCCAGAGATAGGTGTTTTTGCCGCTATCTCCCAAGCGGCTGGCGCGTATTTCTTCAAGTGGGTGCTGCCGTTTTGGCTGCTTTGTGTCGCGCTCTTCATTCTATGGAAGTGGGTCATCGCGCCGTTTACGGAGCAGCAGCGATCCAAAATCGCGCTGAACATGCCCATTGTGTTTGGATTTGGCGGGTGGGTGAAGTCCAGCGCCATCAAAATCTTTCTGAGCCACTTGACCCGGCTTTACAACGCGGGAATCTCGCCTTCCACCGTGTGGGAGACCGCCATCCATTCGGTCCCGAACCGGTCTATTGCGGAGAAACTGCAGACGATTTCGTTAGTGGTGGGGGACCAGCCGATGAATGTGGATCATGCGATTTCGCAGTCGGGTTTGTTTCCGCCTGAACAGGTGGCGATGCTCAGCACAGCGGTTCAGACGGGCGATGTGACGGGGATGTTGCAGAAGATGACCGCGCTCTATGAAGAAGAGTCGAAGTGGAACGCGGTTCGGACCCGGACGGGTTTGATACGCTTGGCGGTGTTGATTGCATTGATTGCTTTTGCGGTGGGATGTCTTGGATTTTTGCAAAACTATTACGGGCGTATTTTTGAGTTTGTGGATGATTTTATGGGGCAGCCCTAATGGGCGAAGACGAAGCCTCGCTGCGCTGTCACCCTGAGCGCAGCGAATGGGTCTGCTTTTCAACCGATCGGATTTCCGCTTTGACCTCCTCACAACTTAGCTGCAGGTTTCTGTCGCTGAAAACGAACTTTTTTACACTGAGGGCAGACAAACTTACGCTGCTTATGATAGCTGCGCCTCTTGGGTTCTTTCATCTTGATCCTGCACTTCGGACATGTCATATCGAAATAGGATACCCTAAGTACCCAAGAGATGACCCGAAGCAAATGGCTGCCCGCCGCCATTCTCATGCACGTGGGAATCCTGGAAAGATAGACGCTTTCAGGAAACGGCTTTAAGTAGCACAATAGATGCTCTGCAAGGTGGTGGATATTTACCACCTAACTTTAACAGGTGCATTTCAGTGAATATCGTGATATAATATCTGATTATGTACTACTTTTGTAAAAAAAAGGAGATTTTATCCATGAGAAACCTGATCGGAAGCATCTGTTTATCTGGAATCATGTTATACGCTGCTTCAGCGCAAGAGTGCGTTGCGCCTCCCGCAGGAATGGTCGCTTGGTGGACGGGCAACAGCCACACGCGGGATGTCGTTGGAGGGCATAACGGCTTCTTGGTTGGCGGTGCCGAATTTACACCCGGAAAAGTCCGGCAGGGATTTGATTTCCATGGTTCTCCAAGCCATATCGAGGTGCCAGATCATGATGCATGGAATTTATCTAATAGGGCGTTTACGATCGAGTTTTGGGTGATGTGGCGTACAGTGCAAAATTCGCCTTTGGGACTGCCTGACACGATCTTTATCGGGAATGATGAAAGCGGAGGCAATCTCAGAAAATGGTTTTTTGCGCGGGGGGGTGGTGTACTGAATTTCCATGTTAATGGTCCTGAAATTGGTCCCATTTTCTTCTGTCAAGCAAGTTTCACTCCTATTGCGGAGCAGTGGTATCACTTGGCGATCACCCGGCAAGGCAGCGAATATAAGATTTACTCGAATGGAGAATTGTTGGTAACAGATTATCTCGACGTTGTCATCCCAGACGCTGACGCGCAGTTGACAATTGGTCAGGCAGAGGGATTAGGTTATCTTGATGGGGTCATCGATGAGATGGCTCTTTACCATCGCGCTCTTTCGCAGCAGGAACTGGTCGCGATCTACCAGGCAGGCAATAAGGGCAAATGCTTGATTATGGGCGATGTGAATGAGAACGGCTGTATCGATGATGCGGACTTATTGGCGATTCTGTTCGCATTCGGACTGGAGGGCGAAGGATTATCAGAAGATGTGAATCAAGATGGCATAGTTGATGACATCGACCTTCTGATCGTTTTGTTCAGTTTTGGAACTGGTTGTTGATAATGTTTCAGAAAAGACGCCTCTCAAGCACCTCAGAGGCGTCTTGATTCTGGAATGTTTCCCCTCATTTAGGTTTTCCTGTAAGGCGGGGACGCTCAATCTCTAAACGGTATAAAATACCTCTTTCTGCGGACTGCCCAAAGAGTTCGGGATGCAGGTACTTGCCTTTGATTTCAAGCTCTTTTTCTTGCTCAGTTTGAAAACCGTATCGCTGAACCCAACGATCATTTCTCGTCGCTTTGACCTCCCAGGAGACTTTTTTGCCGGGAAGTCCGCCACTGATCTTGAAGCGGTTCGCGCTGATCTCTTCCGCGATATGAAGGGCGGGCATCGGCGCGCCAACAGGAGTCAGCGAGTAGCGGGGTTCGACATTGATCGATTCAAAGTAGTCTGGGAGCTGTACCCACGCTTCGCCATGCTCATCTAACTGGGCGACCCCATTATAAATGTTCTGCGGTTCAGGCGCTTCAGAGCAGAAGTGGTTGAGGTAATGCGTTTCTGGCTTGAGCGGGTGATCTAGTTGAAATGACTTCGTGCCGGAGGCTGCCAAAGTGCCTTGCGCCAAAATCGCATGCCCAGGGCTTCCTCCCATCTCTGTTCCGACCACTCCATGAGCTGCGGATGAATTGCTGTAGGTTCTTCCCCAAACACCCCATGCGCCCCCGCTGCTGGAAGCCGCTAACCCAAAAACGCCTGTCCCGGAGTTGCTGTCGTTGAGTCCCTGAACACCATAAGTGTTTCCTGTCAAGGAAGCGGCGATCCCAGCTACGCCTGTTCCCATTGAGCTGTCATTCAGCCCATAAAGACAGTAGGAAATGCCCGATGTTGCTGGCGACTCGGCGAACAGCGCGGTAGTCTCGCTTAACGTTCTTACATGGAGCTTGGAAATGGGGGATGGAACACCTATCCCAACACGACCTGCATTATAAATGATATGATTGCCCGTTTGCTGCCACAGTTGGTCGGTCAAGTCGGGCGCGGGACCCCATGCGCTGCCGTTCCATTTCAAGACTTGACCATTGGCTGGTTCATTATCGATAACTGGGCGACCTTGAAGTCGGCTGACGGTTGGATTCGGATAGGTTATGCTCAAATCGCCGCCTGCTGCTCCAGAAGGGGATGCGGAGCCTGCGGTGTTGGCGTGGATGGAATAGGGCGCGCGCTGGATGGCGACCCGGGGGCTGAGTAGGGTTTCGAAACTCTCTAGAGAACTGTTATTGTTGGCGGACGCGAAATCCTGGCGCGGGCGAATCTCCAAAGAACGGGACGCGCCGGTAAACTCGCTGCCAAAGTCTAACTGCACGGTGAACAGACCGTTTTGAACCATCACATTGTTGATAAAGAGAGGGGAGCCAATGGGAGAACCCGATTCGTTAAAGAGTCGGAACAAGAAGTCATAATTCCCATTCGCGGGGCTTCCATTGTCTCGCAGGTAGCCTTGATAGATGAAACTTGTCTGAGCTTGTAAGGCGCAAACCCATAAGCACGCTGAAATCGATAAGACCAGTATCTTAGTCATTGATAGAAACCTCCTAAATGAGTTGGTGACTCTGAACTTGGCAGCGTTCAATGACTAATTATACATCGATTTAGAGGGTTGGGCGCAGTTCACCTGCGCCCATATGATACGGTTTAAGCGCGTTTGCGGCGTTTGAGCAGACCGATCAGACCCGCGCTGAGGGCAGCCAGACTGGCAGGTTCCGGCACGACGGTGATCATCGCATTGGAGACTTCCGGCGCGAGGTTAGCATTGAGTTGGGTTCCGAACGTGGTGCGCAGTTCAATACCATTGGTGCTGCCAACACGACCGAACTCGATGGGGTAGTCGCCGCGTTGTTTCGGCACTTTCACATAGAACGTATAGGCAACCCCTTCAGAAACAATATAGGTCGGGGCAATGAAGAGCGCTTTATCCGCTGCGCCTTTGATGCTATTGCCTCCCAGTGAGGGGCTGGAACTGTTGTCGCGCAAGTTGTGTCCGGCAGCAGCAATGGCTGTATTGCCGCGCGGGGAAGTCGCCTGCACAAATTTTTGGTTGCTGTTGGGATCGTGAATTCCCAGTTGACTGTTGCGCAGGTCAACGAAAGTGTTGACTAAGCCAAGCTTGTTGGTGGTGCCGCCGTTGTAACTCCACAGCACGCCGACCGGCACGAAACTGTAGCCGCCACTGTGCCAAACGGACGCATCATGAATGTCCAGGGTCAGGCTGGCTTGAGAAACAGAACCGGCAGCCGATGCAGGCGCGGTTGCGCTGCCGCCTCCTACCAGAATCTTGGCAGATGCTGTGGTTTGAGCGTTCGCGATACCGACTGACAACGCGCAGACCGTTGCTGTCAGAACTAAAGATGTCATTCGCATAGTTACATTCTCCTTGTTTAAGCGTGTTTAACCTCGAAATAATGGATGAGCCAGAGAGACTCCTCGTGTGTGAAGTCTGCGAGTTCTATGCCATTGTCTTAAAGATGAGGAAAAACAGGGGAGATTACGAGGGGAAGGAACATGGGTGAGACTCTACTCCAATCCGCGATGCGCCTGCTCAATGGCTTTAAGCGCTGCCGCTGCTTTGTTGAGACATTCTTGATATTCGGTGGCGGGGTCCGAGTCAGCCACGATGCCCGCGCCCGCTTGCACATACGCCACGCCATCCTTCAGCAATATCGCGCGCAGGGTGATGCACATATCCATGTCACCAGAGAAACTGAGATGTCCGACCCCGCCCGCATACGCGCCGCGCCGGGTCGTTTCTAATTCATCGATGATCTCCATCGCGCGCACTTTGGGCGCGCCAGAGACGGTTCCTGCAGGGAAACAAGCAGACAACAGGTCCAGCGCGTCTAAGTTGGGTTTGAGCTGTCCCCGCGCTTCGGAAACAATATGCATGACATGGGAGTATCGCTCAATGGTCATGAGGTCATGCACCTTGACGCTGCCATAATCACAGACCCTGCCCAGATCGTTGCGTCCTAAATCCACCAGCATGATATGCTCAGCGCGCTCTTTTTCATCTTGCATGAGTTCTGTCTCTAAGCGTTTGTCCTCCTCCTCGGTTGTGCCGCGAGGGCGTGTGCCTGCAATCGGACGAACAATTGCTTTGCGCCCTTCCAAAGAGACCAAGATTTCGGGGGACGCGCCTATCAGCGAGAGGTCTTTCATCTTCAAATAGAACATGTAGGGCGAGGGATTCAAGGAGCGAAGCGCGCGATAGAGATTGAGCGGCGGCGCGTGGAAGGGAGCGCTGAGGCGCTGGGACAACACCACTTGCACACAATCGCCCGCATGGATATACTCTTTGGCGCGGGCAACCGCCGCCTCATACGATTCACGGCTGATGTTCTGTTCAAGATTTAACTGGTAGGTTGGGTCGGTATAATTTGCAGGCGGCGGCAGCGGAGTCAGCAACCTTTCACGGGCGGCTTCCAAACGGGCGATGGCGCGGTCATAATCGGCTTCGGGGTCTGCGCTGGGCGCGACATTGGTTAGCAGACGGATTTTATGAAGCACATGATCAAAAACGAGAATTAGACCGGGAAACATGAAGCGGTAATCATCCATCTTCAGGTCGTTTTCTGTGGAATCAGGCAGACGCTCCAGCGCGCGCGCAAAGTCATAACTGAGGAATCCAACCGCGCCGCCCGCGAACCGGGGCAAGTGCGCGCCCCCAAACCACCGGTGCTTGCGCAAAAGGGCGCGAATCGGTTCCAGAGGCGAGGCAGATTCTGATAGAGAAATCACGCGCTCGGTACCTCGTTCTTGGATACGCGCCTGCTTGCCCCGACCGCTCACCACGATTTCCGGCTCGACTCCCAAAAAAGAGTATCGCGCGACCCGTTCGCCGCCGCTCACGCTCTCTAACAGAAACGCATAGTCGGAATCGCGCGCCATTTTGTAGAAAGCGGAGACCGGCGTTTCCCAATCTGCCAGCGCGTCAAAATAGACGGGTTGCATCCATCCCAGCCGGGCGCGTTGAATGAACGTTTCTTTTGTGGGGGAAATCATCAGGCAGTCTATCGCGCAAAGCGGTTTCGGAACCGCTCTACCTCCTGTTTCACCGGATAGGGAACTTCGATGCGCGCGCCCAAAGGCGCAGAGTAGTTGAAGCGAAGGATCAAATCGTTGACTTGGCGCATGGCTTGTTCGTATGCTTGAAGCGAGGCTTCGAACCAGCGCTCAAAGACATCGGTTGGAAGTTCTTTTTTGCGCGGGTATTCGTTTTCGGCGCGCTGCCAACAATTTTTGCAATGCGTCCGCGCCTGCTCGATGATTTTGCTGCTTTCCATCCAATCGGGCAGCACATTCGCGTTTTTGAGCAGCCTGACCGCGGAGCGCCATTCTGGAGGAATAGCCCAATCCTCATCTAAATTCAATGGCTTGCCTTTGCCGGGCAGTTGGTCGAACTGCCCTTCCTGAATAGCTTCTTCGATCTTTTGTTCCGCAATATAGGCAATAATGTTGCGCATGGGTTTTGCCTCATTTCGTTAAACTGCGCCCCATCACCACATAACTGGCTCCCGCTTGAAGCGCTTGTTGCGGGGTCGCGGAGCGCTGCTGGTCTTGAGTGGCGTCTCCTGGCAGCCTCGCGCCCGGTGTCACAATGATGAATTGGCTGCCCGATTGCTGTCGGATGGCGCGCGCCTCGTGAGGGGACGCGATAACTCCATCCAAGCCGTTCTCGGCTGCCAATTTTGCCAGTCTCAGCGCATGGTTCTTGGGCGAACGCGGAATACCCAGCGCGTTGAGGTCGTCCGCGTTCAAACTGGTCAAGACTGTGACTCCCATCAGCATGGGCGGTTTCGAGCAGGTCTGCGCCGCTTCGCGAGCCGCGATCATCATCGCGCTGCCGCCGCTGGTATGAATGGTCATCATCCAGATACCATGATCGGCTGCCGTTTTGACGGCTAAACCGACCGCATGCGGGATGTCATGAAATTTTAGGTCTAAAAAAATGCGGTTCGCGCCCGCTTGTTGCAGGGGGATAAGCGCGCTCAGCCCGTTTTCTAAGATGAGGGCAGCGCCCACTTTGAAAGCGCATCCATACTCGGCGAATCGCTGCACCCACTCGGTGGCTTGATGAAGCGAAGGAGTGTCTAAAGCGACAATGGTATGCTTGAGGGTAGATTCGTCGATTCCGGGGGGCAGCGCGTTGGTTTTCATCGGTGTGTTTCGCCCCCACTCCCTTCCCTCTCCTCATAAGCAGGGAGAGGGAAGGTGAGGGCAGACAGGTTATTGTTTCAGAGCGTTCTCCATAGCGGTTTCGAATTTCTTCTCCACGCCTGCCGAGAACCCGACTTGCACAAAAGCGACCGTGCCTTCCGCATCGATGACGATGAAAGTGGGAATGCCGCTCACGCCATATTTTTGGGCGATGCTGCCATCACGGTCCAGGGCGACCGGGAAGGAGTAGCTGCCTTTCTCCATGAAGGGCTTGATTTTTTCTTCATCCTCGCGCAGGTTGACTCCGATGATATGAGCCTTACCCGCGAAGCGTTTGGAGAAATCTTGGGTATGGGGCAGAGAAGCGCGGCAGGGAGGGCACCATGTTGCCCAGAAATCCAGGAAGACAGGCTTGCCTCGCAGGCTGCTGAGCTTCACTTTCTTGCCGTCCATCATTTCCACTTCAAAGTCGGGCGCTTTCACGCCGACCTCAATCACTTTCGGTCTTTCTTTCGGTTTTTCTTGCGTGTTTTGCTGAGTCAGCAACGCGCTGCCCGACACGGTTATGAGGGCGATTGCCGCCCAGAGAGTCCATTGTTTCATGTTATGTTTGTTCCTCCACATAGTTGGATTAGTTAGTTGTCGTATGGGTTCGTCTATTTTACTCAAAATAGAAAAGCAGGTTCTGTGCCGTGCTGGTATCGCCGATTACCTGCAGCTCGCCCGTGCTGTAGGCAGTGATCGCATCTCGTTTGCCATTCAAGATATCGATAAACAGCTTGGCAGACGCAATGATCGTTACATCGCTTGCTTTGGGGTCGCCCTCATTTTCCAATGTGGCTTTTCCATCCGCGATTTTGAGGTGCCACACGCCGCCACCCTCACCGCTCAGCTCCAACCTATAAACGCCCTTAAAATTGCCCGCGCGTTCGGGTCGGAAACGCGTGATATACTTTTGCAGTTCCGCTTCTGTTGCGCCTCCCGCGTTTTTCGGGGCAGGTCCCCAGCCTTTGGTCAGTTGGCGCGCGCTGGAGATCAAGGCTTCTCCGATTTGCGAGCCTACGCTCATGCTGCGCTCATATCTATAAAGATCGAGCCAATGGTCTTCTTCGCACAAAATATAGCCGAGCTCGTCATTGCCCAACCCGATGAGCAGTTTGTATTCCCCTTTGTCATGCAGCATGCGCTTGAGCAGGAAGCCTAAATTGGGCAACACTTCTCCGGGCATCGTGAGGAAGATAGCAGGACCGAAACGTATCGCATGAACCTCGGTCGCCACGCTGTCCTCTTTTAACAGGTCGCCGCCGGGAATGACTCCCGCTTTCAATGCCAGTTTGAACCCCTCATTCTCCATAGGAACCGTCACTTCTTGCCAGGCATGTTGGAGGGGCAGGTTGTCAACGTATTTCGCGCCTTTCAACGATTCAAGCGAGAGATTAGCGATCTTTTTGCCGAAGGCTTCCGCGCGCGCCCAATCTCTGCCTTTGGGAGCATTTTCTTTGCCGGTTTCGTCCGGCGAGATCATGCCACCCAGCGCGCCATTCGCATAGATCGCGATGCCGCCCGCTTTTTCCTCAACGGTGTCGCAGAGCCAATGCGCGAAGTCTGCGGTGAGCTGGTCGTTGTTCAGAACTTCAGGATGACATGCGAAGTTGACAAGAGTCGCGATGACTTTGTCCGACTCTTTGTCTTTGAATTGAAGGGTCACTGATTCAGTGTCCAAAATCTCTTTGACTCGGAAATTATAGGAGACGCCCTCTACTTTCGTGGAACCAAACGCGACGACAGCGGGTTTCAAGTTCTGAGCGGCTTCTTCAACGCTTTCGGCGACAGTCTTTCGCACAAAGGAGACATAGGCTTCATCCCGCCCGGTCACGCCCGGCGAGGGTCCCCAAAGTCCTATCGTATCGGGTCCTGAGTGAACGTGGGTCGCGGCAACGGTGAGGCGTTCTTTGGGAACCGATTTCACCATATCGCGAATAGCCATCACATCAAATCGCATGACGCCGATGAGGTCACAAACCGCCAGCGCGAACATCTCATTGCCCGATTTAATGACCAAGGTTCGGACCCAAATATCGTCGTGAACCCCCCCATTATTGGGGCGGTTGGAGGCGTAACCCGCCAGAAAGACGGTTTTGTCGGGGGTAATCTTCTTTTTGGATGCGCCGACCAGCAGGCTCTGGGACCAGCCCGATCCGCTCAATAATAACAACCCAAGACTCAAAACGCTCATAAATCGCATGGTGGTAAAAACCCCTCCTAATCTTAAGACTGATGCTGTGATAATTCGTTTCGGCAGGCGCGAATCCTGCTCTCTTATTCCGATCTCCAGAGAAGAATCAAGCCTGCCGCGCCAAACAAGAGATTCGTTGCCCAAGCCGCCGCTAACGGGGGAAGTATACCCTGATTACCCAAGATTTGGAACAGAAGCAGGGTATTCCAACAGATAAAAGTCAGGATGATGGAGAGCAGCACACCCATGAAGGTTCCCGCTCGCGCGAAACGCATACTCAGGACTGGGCTGCAGAGCGCAAGAATGAGGCATGCGGCGGGGATCGACAGTTTCATATGGTACAGCACCTCATCACTGAGAGCGCTTGCGCCCATTTGCCGGTCATTCTTGATTTTTTCCAACAGTTGCTGCCGGGTCATCTCTTCGGGGCGGTAGCTGCTAAAGATATCTTCAATGGCGGCTCTCAGGTTGATTTGTACGCGGTCTTTCACCTTCACATCCCAAACGGTGCCGTCTTTCTGGTAGCGGTGAACCGTCGGCTTGAACAGAGTCCACAACCCCTCTTCATAAAACCCATTCTCTGCCTTAATCAGTGTCCAGTTACCTTCCCGCTCCCGCTCAAAAAGCAGGATATCCTCCAGAATCACCTGACTGCCGGTCTGCCGGGCGGACCCAATGACGATGGAATAGCGGTCTACAGAGACCACCCGGTTACTGGTGATGGGCAGAGCGGGGTTCATAGCGAACATCTTGTTTTGCAGCTTGTAGAATGCCTGCATGCTGGGAGGAACCACATATTCGTTCAGCGTGAAATTGAGAAGCGACATCAATAATCCCAACAGCAGGAGCGGGCGGAAGAGGCGGCGCAGGCTGACCCCTGCCATGCGCATAACGGTCAGCTCCGAGTCGCGTGTGAGGCGATTCACTGTAAGTGAGACGGCAACGGCTGTGCCGACTGGCAGGCTCAAAACCATAACCGAGGGCGCATAATATAGTACCATCTGCAAGATCGCCACGAACGGCACTTGATAGGAGAAAAACCACTGCGCGAAGTTGAACAGCAGGGTTCCGATCAACATCATCGTCACGGCGCCGCTGCCAATCGCAAGCGGGATCAGGCTTTCGCGCAGGAAGTAGCGGTCCAGCAGTTTCATCGATGCCTTAACACTCTCGCCAAGAACAGGATAGAAGCGAACATGGTCGCAAAAATAATGGGCAGCGCAACCGTTCCCGACAAGCGGTCTAACGCCAGCAGCGAAATTGCAGAGGCGATCACGACAATACCCCAGACACGGGCGACTTTGGCAGTCATGTTCTCCGAGACCCAGCGCCCGCTGACGAGGATAGGCAATATCATGCTGTTGCATTGCGCGCAGCGAACCGTGGTTAATGCGTTTTGATGACCGCAAGTAGGGCAAGCGAGGGCGCGCGCTGGTTTGATCTGATCCATTTCGTCTTTCCAGAGTTTTAGACGATTCTTCTCCGCGGTGGTATACAGCGGCGCCATTGTGACAGCCGCTTCCAGGTGGGCGACAGCAGGCTCCAGCAATCCCAACCGGTAGCTCTGATTGGCAATTTCGATATGCGCGCCCCAGTTTTGATGGTCAAACTCCAGCGCGAGGCAGGCTTTTTCTAAGATATCGGCATCGATTTTGGCGTGCGCGCGCGTGTTAAAATAGCTTTTTAGGATGGGAACCGTGATGCCCGCAGTGATCAATAAGAACCCAGAGACATGGCGTCCATAAGGAAACATCGGTACAAAGACATTAGCTGCTAAAAACAGGGTCAGTCCTAAGCCAACGACTCCCTCTATCATATCGATTTCGCCGTTCACCATCATCATAATCAGATGGTAACACCAGACCGCCGCCAAGGGATAAAGCATGCAGCCATAAAGAATGTTAAAGTCCAGCTGAGGGATTCCCATTTTGATCGCTCCTTGAGAGGTCACTTTCGCGTTTCGGGAGGTCTTCTAAGCGGTTTAAGCCAAAGTAATGCAAGAATTGCGCGGTTGTGCCATAAAGTAGCGGGCGTCCCGGAGTTTGCTTTCTGCCGACTTCTTCCACAAAACCCCTTTCGATGAGCATCCGAGCGGTATGACTGCTGTCGACGCCTCGCAGCGCGTCGATTTGCGCTTGGGTGACGGGTTGCTCATAGGCGATAATCGCCAGCGTTTCCAGAGCGGAACGAGAAAGCCTTCGCATGGGCGGGCTGAGCAAGCGCGCCACAAAAGGGGCAAAACGGGTCTGGGTAGCAAGTTGATAGCCTTCCGCGATTTCCAGCAGCTGAAGACCGCCGACTCGCTGGAGGCGATCTCGAAGACGCGTCAAAGCCTCTTTCACCTCACCTTGCGAGAGTTGCAGTACCTCCGCAAGCAAGCTGAGCGACACCGGACCCTCCGACACAAACAACAGCGATTCTATCGCATTTTCAATCTCTTCCTCGCTGGTGAGCGGCTCGGTTATCAGCAAGGCGCGTTGTTGATCGATCATAGACTCCCCTCCATCGTGAGTTCTGGCTTAAGGATGCCGACATAGGGCAGATTGCGGCACTGTTCGCGCCAATCCAACCCATAACCCACCAGGAACTCGTCCGGCGCGTCGAAGCCTTTGTAGGCTATCGGCACATCGACCAGCCGCCGCCGGGGACGGTCTAACAAGATGCAGACTTTAAGGCTGGCAGGTTTGCGTCGCTCTAAGTTCTTGTAGATATAGCCCAGCGTCATGCCTGTGTCGACGATGTCCTCCAGAATCAGCACATGCCTGCCGGAAATCGGTTCATCTAAATCTTTTGTGATACGCACTTCGCCCGACTGCACATGCGGACCATAGCGGGCAATCGACAGGAAGTCGAGGGTATGGGGCAGCGTCAACGCCCGCGCCAGGTCGGTCATGAAGAAGATACCGCCTTTCATCACGGTGACCAAGTGGGGCATCGCGCCATCGTAATCGCGCTCAATTTGCTGGGCGATGTCCAGCACGCGCTGCTGAATCTGTTCTGCAGGCAGCCAGATGCGATCCACAATATCCGGTTGGTAAGGAGTAGAGATTGTCACACTTATAGTAACTTTCTACTTCCCCTGTCGAGTTCCTGCTTCTGAAGTGTGCCACAATATAGGGGCAGGTTTTTATTGATGAATTTGGACACGGCGGTGGAACGGTTTTTGGCGCAGATCGGAATCAAGCGTTCTGAGAACACGATTAAGGCTTACGCGACCGATTTGGCGCAGTTTGTGGCGTTCGCGGAGCAGGCAGGCGCGCATGAGACACAGGAGGTTCAAGAGCGTATGACGCGCGCTTTTTTGGACAGCCAGATGATCTCTCGTTCGACGCGGGCGCGTAAATTGTATGCCCTGCGCGCTTTTTTCCACTATTGTCGGACGCAAGGCTGGGTCGATTCTGACCCCAGCGCAGATTTGGCGGAGCCAATTCAACGGCGTCTGCTGCCCAAGGCGCTGACTGAGAAGGAAACGGATCAATTGTTGGAGTTACAGCCCTCTCATGAACCTATCCACCTGCGTGACCGCGCTTTACTGGAACTGCTCTATGCAACGGGGATGCGCGCCTCGGAACTGGTCTCCATTGACCTGTCCGTTATCGATTTTGAGCAGGGTGCTGTTCGTATTCGCGGGAAGGGCGGCAAAGAACGGATGGCGATTTTTGGGCGCGCTGCGCATGAGGCGATGGTAAGATATTTGCAGATGGGGCGTCCTAACTTGATCAATGAGAATAAACCTAACCACGCGCTCTTTTTGAATCACCGGGGTGGACGGCTGACGGTTCGGAGCCTGCACCGGATTGTGAAAGGTTACGGGCTGACGATTGGGCGCGACATTAGCCCCCACACGCTGCGCCACTCGTTTGCGACTCACCTGTTGGCGCGGGGCGCGGAACTGCGCTCAGTTCAAGAATTATTGGGACACAGTCGTTTGCAGACGACGCAAATCTATACCCACCTCACGGTGGAGCGGCTGCGGGACGCGCTGGAGTCGGCGCATCCCCGCGCTTTGGAGGAAGATGATGGCTTGGAAAAGCACAACGGTGCTCGGCGTGCGTCGGGAGGACAAAGTCGCTCTCGCCGCCGACGGGCAGGTAACGATGGATGATATTGTTTTTAAGCATACCGCGCGCAAGGTGCGCCGCTTGTATCATGGCAAGGTGTTGGCAGGGATTGCTGGCTCGGTAGCAGATGCGCAATCGCTGATGGACCGCTTTGAGACGAAATTGGAAGGGGCGGGGGGCAATTTGAGGCGCGCAGCGGTCGATTTCGCGAAAGACTGGCGTACCGACAAAATATTGCGCCACTTGAACGCGATTATGATCGTGGCAGACGCAGACAGCCTGCTGGTAGTGGCGGGCGACGGCAATGTGCTGGAACCGGACGAGGGCGTGGTCGGGATCGGTTCGGGAGGCGCGTATGCGCAGGCAGCAGCGCGCGCGCTGATGATGCATACAGAAATGTCTGCCAGCGAAATCGTTCTGGCGTCGATGAAAATCGCTGCTGATCTCTGCATCTATACGAATGAAAACGTGGTGATCGAGGAGTTGTAATGTAATCCGTCATTCCCGCGAATGCGGGAACCCAAACTTTCGGGCGACCGGCAGGTCGCCCTTACAGGATAACATTCAGATCGAGTTGACCTCTTTACCTTGACATTGAGTCGCCGTAGGGCGACTTTGCAGGTATTTGGCGCGAATTCATGCGCGGATTCAAAAAGAAGCATTCCCTCCGTGAAATTCCCCAAAAGCAGTAGGAATCAACGGTGGGGCGAGGCATGCCTCGCCCCAAACTATCAATCAATCGGTTTGATATACCGCTTAGGAATGCCCCACGGTTTGCGCCAGTCGCGTCCCAGCAGGCGGTTGGCTTCCTTGTCGTTCGTGATCTGCCCCTTCTTCGGGTCCCAATGCACCGTCTTGCCGGTTCGGAAGGCGATATTACCCAACAGAGGGACAATCGTAGAACGGACGCCGGTCGCGATGTCGCACGCCAGCGGCGCGCCGGTTCGGATCGCTTTCAAGAAATTGTCGGCATGGGGTTCCGATTGGGCGGAGCCGCCGCGCTTATAGGGTTCGGCTCGGTCGCCTTCAGGATGAATCTCCAATCCTTCACGGCTCACATAGAGGTTCGCCTTTTGACCGTAAAAGATAATGCCATAGCCGCGTCCCGCGATGGGATATCCGTTGGCAGCGCGATGGCAATAGTTCAGAGTCCAGCCCATAAACTGCCAAGTGCATTCCACCGTGTCGGGCGTATCCCGGTTATCGTCCAACGCGAACTTGCCGCCGACGCCGGTCGCATAGAGCGGGTGAGGGTCATCCATCGCCCATAGGACGATATCAATCAGATGCACGCCCCAGTCGGTCACTTTGCCTCCCGCATAATCCCAGAACCAACGGAAATTGTAGATACAGCGGTTTTGATTGAAAGCTCGCATCGGAGCAGGACCCAGCCAGAAATCCCAATCTAATCCGGCAGGCGGCGTAGAATCGGGCGGATTGCCCATTCCGCCTTCGTTGCCCACATTCCAACATTGCGCCATCGTTACCTTGCCCAGCTTGCCGCTACGCACGATCTCGACCGCTTCTTGAAAATGCGCGCCGCTGCGTTGCTGCAAACCGACCTGCACCACACGCTTGTGTTCGCGGGCAGCATTCACCATCGCCAAGCCTTCCAAGACATTGTGGGAGGCGGGTTTTTCGACAAAGACATGTTTGCCTGCCTCGCATGCCTCAATCGTAGGAATCGCATGCCAGTGATCGGGAGTCGCCACCACGACCGCATCCACATCTTTACGCTCCAAGATGCGCCGGTAATCTTTGTAGCCGTCCACTTTGAGATTGCTCTCGCTGGCGCGTTTGAGCATTCCGTCCAAATGGGGCTGATACACATCGGAACATGCCACGATCTCGCACTGTTCGGGATAGCGGCGGAATTGTCCCCAGTGATGATTGCCGATTCCGCCGCAACCGATAATGCCGATGCGGACCTTTTCATTGGGGCTGCCTTGGGTGGCGTGATAAGCGGTGGGACGAGCAGACGCGCCCGCCTTGCTGAACGCGCTGATCCCGACCCCTGCTGCCAATGCCACTTTGCCTGTCTTTGCTAAAAACTCTCGACGCGATAATCTTGTCCTTTCCATGGTAGGTCTCTCTCCTGAATTACACTTTGAACATGTCGGGTTTGAACACGATTCGTGTTCTTTTTTGCATGGCTTCATTCGCCATGAGTACGGTTGTCAGCGCGGGCAGAGCGGTTTCCACTGTGCAGCGCGGGGTCGTGCCGGTTCGAACACACCGGCAGAAGTCTTCCAGTTCCAGATAGTAAGCATTTCGGTTTTCGCCATATTGCAACTGCTCGCCAGGACCCAAATCGCGCTTTTGCGTGGCAGTTCCATCCAGCACGACCGCATCGCGTCCGCCGACTTTTTCCTTTTTCGCTTCGTCTTGCCAAGTCAGTTTTTCGGCTTTCGGCTCGCGGAACAGCATCCCTTTGTTTTCATCGGTCAACATCATCGTGCCTTCATCGCCCATAAACCATTCGCCATAGCCGTCATAGGAATTGGTTGTGATGGAACTGTATTGCACCTTGACGCCGCTGGGATACTCAAACAGCACATTCACATTGTCAAAAACCTCGCGCCCGTCCTTCCAGTAGTCGATTCCGCCAAAGCCGGTGACTGCGCTGGGCAGTTCGCCTAAGAACCAGTTGACCATATCCATCTGATGGCTGCCCAACTCGGTCATTAAACCGTGCGAATACTCTTTATACAACCGCCAGTTGATGAGTCTTTCATCGGCAGGTTCTGCCGGTCTGCGCCAGCTGCCGTTGCGATGCCATAGCGCGCGCACATGCGTCACTCGTCCCACCGCGCCTTGCTGCACTAAGTTTCTGGCATGGATATAGATCGGGTTATAATGGCGTTGATGCCCAATTTGCAGGAGGCGTTTCGCTTCCCGCGCCGCGCGAGCCATCTGCTTGGCTTGATCGATACTATAGGCGACCGCTTTCTCAGAGAAAACGTGTTTGCCAGCCCGGAGCGCGGCAATCGCGTGGGGCGCGTGATAGACCAGGGGAGTCGCGATCACGACCGCCTCAATCTCTTTCTGGTCCAGCAGGGCGCGGTAATCGGTATGAACGCGAGCCTTATCGCCCACGATTTCTGCGGCTTTTAGCCGACTGGGGGCATACACATCACAAACTGCTATGACCTCCGCTGAAGGCAGGCTCATCAATTGGCGAAGCAGGTTCTGCCCTTGCTGCCCTGTGCCAATGACCCCGATTTTCACGCGGTCTTGTTCGTTCGCGCGCGCGGTCCATGCGCCAAAGGAAAGCATGGCTGCGCTGATGGCTGATCTCTGAAGAAATTCTCTACGGGTCCATTCCTGACTCATGGTTTTCACCTCTTAACATGCTGCTCAAAAAATTCGACGTTTGTGTAATGGATTCCTTTCGCCTTTCCCTCAGCAGGGCGGCGTAAAGTCATCCCGTTTTGGCTCTATGGGCATTTCCCAGCCTTCATAGCGCCCCCCGCTGTTCAGGGCATGCTGCTCCATAAATCGTATTGCCTCTGCCAAGGTCTGTTCATCGGGCGAAAGATGTTGAATAACAATGACCCGGTGGGCGGTTTCGTTGTCTTCCGGCAGCAACACTTGCGCGTGGTAGCCATGCTGTTGAAGCAGCGCGGCTGCCGTCTGCGCCAAATCCGCCCGCCAATAGGAGAAGGCATGTTGACACGGGCGCGCCTTGTTCATGTCCGCGCCTTCCGCTCTCATCCGCTCCAACGCTATCCGGTCAATTTCTTCAATCTCATTCTTTTCGCGCATACATTCATGATTCGACCGCCACCCGCGCGATTCCTGTTGATTGGAATCGAAAATGGGAGGCTTGCAGGAACGCCTTTCAGAAAAGCGAACTGCTGTATTATGCGAATCTTATTAGTGGGAGGCGGTGGGCGTGAGCATGCGCTGGCATGGAAATTGCGTCAAAGCGCGCAATGCGATGAACTATTCGCCGCGCCAGGGAATGGCGGCATTGAATCGGTGGCAGAGTGCCTGCCGATTGGCGCGACGGAGATCGCTGCTTTAGTGCAATTTGCGCGCCAAGAGGCGGTCGATTTGATCGTCTGTGGACCAGAATCGCCCCTGATAGCGGGGTTGGCGAACGTTTGCCAAGAGTGGGGTATTCCATGTTTCGGTCCTCTCGCTTCGGGCGCGCGTCTGGAAGGCAGTAAAGCATTCGCGAAATCGTTGATGGCGGAAGCGGGCGTGCCGACGGCTGCTTTTGCTGTGTTTGAGGACCCCGCCGCCGCTGGAGATTACTTGCGCCAGCACTTTGCCAGTCAACGCTGTGTGGTGAAGGCAGACGGCGAGGCGATGGGGAAGGGCGTATTCGTGTGTGAAACGCTGACCGACGCGCTGGATGCGGTCGAGTTCCTTATGGTCCAGCAAGGACAGGGCGAAGCAGGGAAGCGGATCGTGATTGAAGACCGCCTCCATGGTCCCGAGGTTTCTTTCATGGGGTTCACGGATGGCGAGCGATTTTTGCCCTTGCCGCCTTCCCGCGATTATAAGCGCGCTTTTGAAGGTGACCGGGGACCCAACACGGGCGGGATGGGTTGTGTCGCGCCCGTATCGGACGCCACGCCCGAACTGCTGGAACAGGCGTTGGAGCGCTGCACGCTGCCCATTTTAAGAGCATTGGATTCTCAAGGCACTCGCTATCGAGGCGCGCTCTATACAGGACTGCTTGTTCACGACTCCCTTCCGCATACCTTAGAGTATAACTGCCGCTTTGGCGACCCAGAAACGCAAGCGTTGATGCCGCTGATGCAGGGCGATTTGGTGGAACTGACTGCGGCTTGCGCGACCGAGTCGTTAGAGGGAATGAGTTTGGAGCCGCCCCGGCAGTCGGCGGTCTGTGTGGTGTTGGCGTCTGGCGGTTATCCCGGCGATTATCGGCGAGGATTACCAATTGAAGGACTGGAACGCGCCCAACAAGAGCCGGGCGTTCTAATTTTTCACGCTGGCACGAAACGCATGAATGGTTCGTTTGTGACGGCGGGCGGCAGGGTGCTGAATGTGGTGGGATTGGGCAGCTCGATTGCTGAAGCGCGCGAACGAGCCTATCGAGCAGTGGAGCAGATTCATTTTGAGGGGATGCACTATCGAGCCGACATCGGCGCAGGCTTATAGAAACGGGTGCAGAGTCGTTTGTCAGGTATAATGAAAGTATGGGAACTAAACGCGGTCTAACGCGGCGGGCTTTTTTGCAAACATGCGCTGCTGGCGCAACCGCTTGGGGACTCGCGGAAGCGCGCCCCCGCCCACTCGTTTTAGACCCTTATCTGAACCGGAAGGAGACCACCATGGAACTGATTCAAGTCACTGCAAAACCTCTCCCAGAGAAAATCTTTGAGACCGAGAAACACGGCATTACCCGCAAGACCCATGAAGAGCATTACAAGCTCTATCAAGGGTATGTGAACAAGACCAATGAAGTGCGTAAGGCGCTCTCCGAGCTCACCTCGGACGATTATGGTAAAGGCAATCAGGTCTACAGCCTGATCCGATCGTTGAAAGTGGACTACACCTTTGCATGGATGGGCTTTAAGAACCACGAGCTTTATTTTGACAATATGCACGGCGGCGGCTCTCAACCGAGCGCAGACCTGCGAAGCGCATTGGAGAAGTATTTCGGTTCCTATGACCGCTTCGTTCAGGACTTGAAAGCAACCGGCATGGCAGCCCGCGGCTGGGTCTGGCTCGCCTATGATTATGATGACGGCAGTTTGTTCAACTACATTGGCGACGCGCAGAACACCTTCCCCACTTGGAACGCTGCACCCATCCTCGCGATGGATACCTACGAGCATGCCTACTACTACGACTTCCAGACTGCGCGCGCGAAATACCTGGATGCCTTTGTCAGCAGTATTGACTGGGGCGTTGTGAGCGCGCGATTCGCGGAGGCAGTAAAGAGACGAGGCTGATTTTTTGTTTGATTGTGAAATAGAAAAAGGGGGACTGCAAGAATGTTGCAATCCCCCGCTTTCTTTGTGACACTAATGACTCTTACTTGGTTTCGGTTCCGGACGTGGTACCCGTGCCGCTCTCGGTGCTTTCTTCAGTGCTGCTGCTGCAAGCCGTCAGAAAAGCAGACAGTAAAGCCACCATACCCAGCGTAGCAGTCCAACGAATGAATCGCTTCATCAGTATCTCCTCCTGTGATCAATTTAGAGAGCCACTTCCATACTGCGCTCTTTGACCGTATGAAGAATGGCGCAAATGCGTCCTCTCCATAAAATAATTATAGCATATTTCTACTTAAAGTCAAGAGTTACCTTGAGAATTTGCAGGAAAATAGAGCGTTTTTTGAAGGCAATGAGCAGGCAAAACGGTTTCGGGCGCGTATACTGAAGGCTATGGATATTCTGACTGTCACGCTGAATCCCTCTGTTGACGAGACGATTTATGTCGATTCATTGAAGCCACAAGACACCAACCGAGTTCTTAACGTGGAGACCGATGCGGGCGGTAAAGGCGTCAATGTGGCTCGCGTCGCGAAAACCTTGGGTTGTCAAGTGATGGCGACCGGGTTTTTGAGCGGCAAGACGGGGCGTTTTGTTCAGGCGGTTTTGGATGTGGAGGCGGTTCCGAACGAGTTTGTGTGGCTGCGTCATGGTCATACGCGCCGGAACCTGTGTATCGAAGACCAACAAGGCAACCCGCCTACCACGCTGAACGAGCAAGGTCCCTCCGTCTCAGACGAGGCTTGGCGCGCGCTGGTTGAGAAAATACGGGTTTGGCTGCCTTCGGTTCGCTGGATGGCGGTGGGGGGCAGTTTGCCACCGGGCGCGCCGCCCGACGCCTACCGAATCCTTATTAAGATGGCGCGGGAAGCGAAGGTGGCATGCGTGCTGGACAGCGACGGCGCGCCGATGGTTGCCGGTTTGGAAGCGGTTCCGACCCTGATCAAACCCAATGAACGCGAGGCTGAACGTCTTATGGGCAGTCTGCTGCCTTCCGATGAAGCGATTTTCGAAGCGGCAAGACAATTATCGGGGCGGGGAATTCCTTATGTGATTATCTCCCGCGGCGCGAAGGGCGCGGATGCGGTTTCGCCGGAAGGCGCGTTTCGAGCGATTCCACCCTCGGTCATTTCGCGCAGCACGATTGGCAGCGGGGATTCAATGGTAGCAGGCATTCTTTCGCGTCTGATTGTTGGGGACCCGTTCCCAGAGGCTCTGCGGTGGGGAACCGCGGCAGGCGCAGCAACCGCTACCACCAGCGGCGCGGAAATCGCGGACCAGGAAACGATCTTGGAATTGCTGCCTGGAACCGTTGTGAGCGAGTGGCAAAAATAGTTTGAGAAATTTCGCTTTTAGCGCGCAGGAATCTTGCCAGTCCTATCAAACAAAAGAGAACAACTTTATTCAGAGAGGGATTTTTACTGCTATGCGTCAACAATTGAAAGATATGCCTTTGTCCACTGCTTTGCTCATTATGGTCACCCTGCTTGTTTTGGCGGGCAGCGTTCATCATGTCGCCTACACCTTCAGCACTTTGGAAAATGGGAACCTCGTTTGGGGCTATATTCAGGCGCTGGGCATCGATTTGGGACTGTTGGGGCTTGCCTATGGCGTGCAATTGCGAAAACGCCAAGGACGGTCTACGCTTCCGCTGTGGAGCGTATTGGGCTTGTTGACGTTTATCAGCGCGTATGCGAACTATTTGTATGGGGTGATGCACCAGCAGCCATTGCCCGCGCAAACCGCGTTTGATCAGGCGGTAGTGTTCTTGCGACCGTTCTTATTGTCTGTTTCGCTGCCTGTAATTATGTTCGCGTTGATCGAAATCATTGGCGAAGACCGGAACTATACTTTGAAGATCATCGAAAAAACGAGGCTCATATCGGATGAGGATGAGAGGGAAGCGCGCATGTTGGAACCGTCTGAGACTTCTCAGCCAATAACGACATCCCCGCTAAGGAGATCGGGCGAGCCTTGGGTTACAGAGAACGGGAACGGCGCGCATGCGGTGGTCTTAGCCGCTGAGCCAGTACCGGCAAAACCGGTCTCCAAGGAGCATATGATGGAACAAATTTTAATCGCGCTCGCCACTCGCCCCACGATTTCAAAATCACAGTTGGCGCGCGATTTAGGCTGCTCTCGCCAAACTTTGTATGCCTATTTGGAAGATTTGGAGCAGCGCGGGTATATTCGCCGGAGCAGCGCGGGTTACGAGACGGTGGTAACCCCGATTCCCCAAAAAGGGGCTTCTCCCCGTGAAAATACGAGTTTTTTGCAGGAACGCTTCACGCGTTGACTTCGCGTCTTCTTTCGGGTATAATTGGAATCAGATAACCAAAGGGGGTTTACATGCTATGGATTCACACCTGAAACTGACTGAGCGCGAGCGAAACGTGCTGCGTTTGTTTGCCGAAGGAAAAAATGAATCGTCTGTCGCAGACGAATTGGGCTTGACTGGGGAAACTCTGGAAGAGACCTCATTGAATGTTTTGCATAAGCTGTTTGCTGGTTCCCTCATGAATACGCTGCAGGACGAGGAAGTCGCTGAGGTAGAGTCGGAACTGGTTTCTGCTTAAGGTTGCTCGATTCCAAAAAAGAAAATAAAACTGCTGGGAGATAGGACATCTCCCAGCAGTTTCACTTTATCAGGGGGGCTAATTGGGCTCTGCGATGGGTTCGCCCCGGGTTTCAAAGGTTGAGGTTTGCAGGTTGATTTCCCGGTGAAAACAGCTTCGGAAGCCCGTGTGGCAGGCGGCTCCTGTCTGTTCCACCTCAATCAGCAGGCAGTCCAAATCGCAGTCCACCCACATTCGGATCACTTTCTGCAAATGTCCGCTGGTTTCGCCTTTCAACCAAAACTGCTGGCGCGACCGGCTCCAATAGACGCAATAGCCCGATTCAATCGTGCGCTGGAGCGATTCCCGGTTCAGGTAGGCAAACATCAGGGTTTCACCGTTTCCGGCATCCCTGATAATCGCCCCGATAAGCCCGTTCGCGTCGTATTTCAGCGAATCCAAGAAGCCTTCCATTCAGTTGACTTGCACCATCAATTTGACCTGAGCTGGTGGTCTCAAATTGTAAGCATCTGCCACAGTCAGGGTAACGGTATAGAGTCCTGGTTTGGGAAACCGCCTTCGAATCGTTCTCGCTTCCGCATCCACTTCATTCGCTTTTCCATCGCCGAAGTTCCAGCGATAGACCAGCGGCGTGGAGCCACCCTCACCCATGCCTTGAAGAATCAGTTCATCATTGGCGGCAATGACGATTTTTTCGGTGGAGCGAGAGTCAAAAGTTCCCCCAACATTGCTGGCGGCAATAATAAAGCCCTTCAAGCTGCCTTCCTCGGTTGTCACACGAATTTCGCCCACATAGAAAACACTGGGTAAATCGCCAAACATGCCCACGCGCGCGATCTGCCCGTTCGTCTCTTTCAAACCGGCAATTGCGTTGAGCGCGACGCCTATCGAGCGCCAACCGGAAGTATCGGTTCCTCTCAAAAAGTCTAAGGGAATCGTGAAGTCTACTCGTTTGCTGTCGGTGGTTTCAAGAATCACTCGGATATAAGAAAGATTGGTTCCCGTTGCGGAGCCGCCACCGCCACCACCGCCGGGTCCGCCAGGACCTCCAGGACCGCCCGGTCCTCCGGGTCCTCCAGGTCCACCTGGTCCAGGCAATCCTCCGGGTCCGCCCGGTCCGCCCGGACCTCCAAGACCTGGCGCGCCGCCACCGCCACCGCCCCCGGCGACATTCGTCACGCCCGGCAGCCGGAAGGTGAATTGGAGAATTTTATTCGCGCCCGACCATTCGCCCTGGATGCCTGCGGGCTGGTCCAGCACAAGCCATCCTCCCGCAAAAGGACCGATTGTAGAAACCTTGAGTGAGCGGCTGCCCGTATAGCGCGTCTCCTCCGTCTCTTCGATCTTGCCAGCCCCCCAGTTCATCAACTGCATGCGTGTCTCGCTGATAGGCGCGCCTCGGTAGATCGCCACATCCGCAAACGCTCCGCTCATAAGGGCAAAGGTCGTTGTGATAACTGCCCAATGCAAAACTGATTTATTCATGTTTTGTGTAATGCCTCCCTGTCTTAATTGAATTCGTTTCTCAAAGCCAGTTTCCTGTTTTCGGGACGCGCGAGCGCGAAGGCTCGTTACGGTTCAAGTATACCAGATGGCTCATCCCATGCTTTCAAAATATCGGCAAAAGGCGCATCGACTCGAATTGCGCGTCCGTTATGATGAACTTCTGAAGCGCGGTGACCCAAAGCGCGTAAACGCGAAAGCACTAATTGTCTGGGGGGAACCTCGCGCCCCATCCGGTCCGCAATCTCAGAAAGGTCATAGACCACCGGCAGGTCGTCCGCTTCCAGCAGCACGCGCGTCAAGAACCGCCGGGTCGCTTTGAAATACTCCTCATCCGCGGCTCGGAACATCGCAGTGACAAAATCGCGGTCATGCAGGTGTCCTAACCACAGAGGACCGATCCAACGCACCGTCTCATACCAATCGCCTTCTTTTGCGGAAGGAACAGGAATACCGGAGCGCGCTGTGCGGTACTCCCCACTGGGTAATTGCGCAATAAAGCCTTGACTTTCTGGATTATAATTTCGAGTGCCTTTGTGAACGCGCATCAGCGAGCGCCAAGAGTAGCCGTCGAAGACACTGAAGAGGGGATCGCCATGCATATTGGCTTGAATCAATCGCCGTTGGAGGAAACCGATTAAAATACGCAGACCAAACTCATGACATTCGCGCCCATAGTACGCGACCGCATCATAACTCTTCAGCGATTCTAATCTTTGCGCGCCGCAGAGAACAGGCGCGTCGGTCGCGGTCGCGTAAATCAAACCTTCCCACTTGCAAACGCCTTGAACCCAAGGGAAATAGGGGGCAGGGGTTCCGAACGGATCGATATCGACCCAGTCGAACCGGCGGTCTTCCAGGTAAAGTCTGGCTAATAGCCGCTGCGCCAAGTCGTTACGCAGCTCCACTCGGGGGTCGTCCTTCAGGTTGGATTGCAGAATTTCGAAGGCATCCATATTGGCGTCATTTGCCAAAAGGGATTCTACTGGAGACTCGGTCAGCAACCTGCGCGTTCGCAAACCGATACCGGACATCAATTCCAACACATTCAGGGGGCGTTCTAACCGTTCCGCTTCCACCCGAGCTGCCAGCACCGCCAAGTCACGCGACAGCCGCGCGCGCGGATTGTAGAAGACACGGTTTGTGACGGGCAGCTGGAATTCGACCGCGCCCTCCTGATAGCTGTTCCATTCCATAAGCGGTTATAAACCCTGTTTGGTCTCCTCAATGAGCGAGTCGACCACGGCATTGAGGTCTCCGCCTGCTCGTTCATAGACCGCCAGTTGACGGTCTGCGCTCGTGCCGGATTTCAAGATTTCTTGAGCGTGCATCAAGTAGTTCAAGGAGCCTAACGTGTCTGCATAAGGCGCAAGCATTTCCAATATCTCATTCAGTAACTCAGAATAAGGGACGCTTTTACCTGCGCCAAAATCGATGAGTTCGCCATGAACGCCATGCCGCACGGCGCGCCATTTATTCTCTCGGATTAAGGAGCGCGGATAGACACGCCAAGAGCGGTTGCCCATGCGTAAGTCAACCAACATCGCGACTAACGCCTGAACCAGCGCGGTGACACAGAGTGCGTCTTCCAGGCGAGTGCATATATCGCAGACGCGAAACTCTAAGGTCTTGTATTTAGGGTGCGGGCGCGCATCCCACCAAACTTTGGTGCGGTCATCGATAATGCCTACGCGCTCTAAGGTGGTCATGTGGCTGTCATATTCGGCATAGGAGGCGAACGAGTCGGGGATACCGGTTCTCGGCAGCGTTTCAAACACGACGCTCCGGTAAGACATCAGCCCTGTTTTGCGCCCATGCCAGAAAGGCGAACTGGTGGATAACGCGAGAATGTGCGGGAGAAAATAACGCGCCTGATTCATAATATCAATAGTGAGTTCCAAGTCACCAATCCCCACATGCACATGCATCCCAAAGATCAAAAGGCGCCGCGCGATCTCTTGCATATCCTCTTCCAGCGCCTTGTAGCGCATTTGGGGCGTGATGGTTTGGTCGATCCATTTCGAGAAGGGATGGGTCGCGGCAGCGACGATGCGCTTGTCATCGCGCTCCGCCAATTCGATCAGCTCGCCGCGCAGCCTTCGCAGTTCATCTCGAACTTCCGACACATTCTCACAGACCCGGCTGCCGACTTCAATTTGAGACATCATCAGCTCCTCTTTGACCTGATCCTGCAGGCGGACACGTCCATCAGGCATGATCTTCGAGACATAAGAATCGAGCGCGCGCGATTGGGCATCGACCAGTTGATACTCTTCTTCCACGCCTAAAGTTAATGGTATGTCTTTGAACATAATTTGACCTCAACTCATCCAAGAAAGGATTAGGGATAGCGCGCTCGATTCCTGCTCAAAGAAACGGCTATCTCGTAAAAATACGGGTTTTTAATCATGCATCGCGCCGCACAGCCTGAATTGAGATAAAATATTATGAGGAGACCCTGTCTCTCATTCATGAAAAGGAGGATTCACCATGTTTAAGTTTCGCTCTTTGGGCGTTGGCGCAGTCGTTTTAGCTATATCAGGCGCGCTGACTCATGCCCAACCTGTTGTTTTCTCGGATGGTTTTGAAAGTTACACGCCGAACCAAGCCGCTCCGCTGGAGCCTTGGGGCTTGTTCGCCGGAACGAACGTCATTAAAGGCAACATCAACAATAATCCCGCTTATGTCCATAGTGGACAACAGTCTTACATCGAGCCGATTGCTGGAGAACTGCGCAAAGGCTACCGAATCGGAACGGACAATTTCAGCCCTCAGTCGTTTGCCGTGATGGACTTCTGGATGTATGACGATATGTTCGCGACAGGACAGACCGGGCGCGCAGACGTGCATGGCGGTGAAGTGCGTGTCTATCAGGGAACCGCTCCCACCGGCGACTTCACCAATACGGGCTGCAACTTCCTGTTCGCGATTGGCGTGAACACCGCTGCGCCTGCGGGTGAAGTGCCGAACCGTTTCACCAACTACCTTTTCCGGGTTGTGAGCTTGTCAGGCGGTAACTTCGCGAGCCGCTATTTCGATTTAGAAGTTCCCCGCGTTCAAGGGTGGCATAACTTCCAGATCATGTATGATGCTCGAGGCGCTGAGGTTAGTATGGAGTTCCGTTATGCGGGCGGCGCGAGCAACACGACCATGACCAAAAATTTCTCCTTCGCACCCAATGCGGATCGGGATAAGGATGTGGACCTCATCGCTCTGGGTTTTGGCGTGCCATTTAGTTCATCCGACCTGGGTACCGCCGCTTATGACGATGTGACATTGTATGGTGTGCCGGAACCTGCCAGCATGATCGCTCTAAGCGCAGGGCTGCTGGGCTTGGCAGCTCGTCGTCGACGCCGATAACTGTCTTTGTTAGCTTGGTTCACCCTTGCCTTGTTATGGCAAGGGTGAATATTCAAGTCTGCAAGTCGAGTTAAATTCCCAGACTCAATTCACTGGCAGTAAAATTCCCTCGCTCTTTTAACCGAACGGCGGTTTGCGCATGCCAGTATGCCGCGCAGGCAGCGGCTAAATCGGGCTTAAGCCCTTGCGCCATCAAGCCGGCGATCATACCAGAAAGGGTGTCACCCGACCCCGCGGTTCCCAAAGACGGCTCCGCGAACGGGTTAATCCAGACACCTCGCGTATGCGCAATGAGCGTATAGGCTCCTTTCAACAGAGCATGGCAGCGGTATCTTTCGCGCAACAGGGGAGCCGATTGCAGACGCGCCGCTTGAATATCGGATGTGCTGACCCCTAAGAGCCGCGCTGCTTCACCCGGATGGGGCGTCAGGATCACT
>JAHCHP010000010.1 GCA_026129765.1 Fimbriimonadia bacterium
CGATAGAACGGCTTCAAACGGTTCGCCTTGCTCCGGAGGCGCAACTCGTAATAGGCTCTCCAGTTCATCGCGTGTGGCGCGCGCGCCAATTTTGCTCTCCGGCAGGTTCTGCCAATAATCGACCAATGCATCGATCACTTGATAGCCCATTTCGCGCATATGCTCCGGCGTAATCTCAAACGGGTTCCCCATGCCCTAAAGTATAGCCGTTTTTCTAAAGAGGTGCTGGTTTTGAGAGTATTTCCCATCCCCAACATGCATTCTCGCGCCATAGAGAAAAACATAGCGCAAAGTACCGTTATGCCCACAAACGCGGGAATCCTCGAGAGAAGAACTGTCCGACAGGCTACCCCACAAAACCGTCTACGGACCATTCTATGCCTGTTCTGTTTAGGAGGTTTTAACCACCCTTTCATATGAAATTCATTTTTGTTTCAGTTCTATTTCATTATGATGTTTCACAATCTTGATACATCCAATTCATTAGGAGGAAATGATGAGAATCACATTGAAGTGTTGCTTTGCGCTCAGCGCAAGTTTATTATTGTTAGGACAGGCAGCCATGGCTCAAACGAAATCCCTATATGAGCGATTAGGCGGAGTTCACGCAATTGCTGCGGTTGTGGACGATTTTGTCAACCGGCTCGCCATCAATCCAGTTGTCGCTTCCAACCCGCGAACTGTGGCTTCACTCTCGAAAATCCCTGTTCCGGCGATCAAGTTCCAAGTCACCGCTATGATTTGTCAATCATCGGGAGGACCCCAAAAATACATAGGACGCGATATGAAAGCCGCGCACATGGGCTTAATGATCAGCGGTGATGAATGGGATTCCGCGGCAGCCGATTTCAAAGCCACTCTGGACAAGTTCAAAGTGCCAGAAATGGAACAACAAGAGTTGTTCCAACTTGTTGGGGGTTCACGAAAAGACATCGTCTCAAATGACCCTACGCCGCGAAGAGAAGGTATGCGTGATCCCAAAATGGGCAAGAAAGGCAGTCTCTACGAGCGGTTGGGCGGTATCAACGCGATTGCCGCGGTTGTGGACGATTTCGCCGACCGTTTGCTGAAGAATCCTGTGATTTTAGGCAATCCGCGCGTTGTGGAATCCGCGACTTCCGGGCGAATCTCTGTTGCTGGTTTGAAGTACCTGCTAACCGAACAAATTTGTGAAGCGACGGGGGGTCCTCAAAAATACTCGGGACGCTCGATGAAAGATTCACACAGGGGCTTGATGATTTCTGACCGTGAATGGGAGGCAGGCGCGCAAGACCTCATCGCCACGCTAAATAAGTTCAAAGTGCCAGAAAAAGAGCAGAAAGAGTTACTCAAGATCATCGAGTCGACTCGCAAGGACGTGCAGAGCAAATAAAGAACCCTTCGTGGGCAGGAAACCTGCCTTCTACAAAGAAAACGGTTTCCAGCCCATGAACTCTCTCAATATTTACTTCACTGGAATCAACCAAGTCGAGTGTCGAACAGAGCCTGTCGGCGATTTAACCGCTGGACAAGTGTTGATACGCGCCGACAAAAGCATGATTAGCACCGGCACCGAACTTATCTGCTTAGGTGGGCTGTATGCCCCCAACACCCATTGGGACCGGTGGATAAAGCATCCACACCTGCCAGGCTACAGCATGATCGGGTTCGTTGAGGCATTGGGAGATGGCGTAACGGGCTATCAAGTGGGAGATCGCATCGCCGTTCCGCGCAATCATCGCCAGCGGTTTGTCACGCCCGCTTCCGAATTGATCCCAGTGCCTCAATCGCTCTCATCGGAAGACGCCAGTTGGTTTTGGTTAGCAATGATTGCGCAGAACGCAGTCCGACGCGCCCAACATCAATTAGGAGACGCGGTAGTGATTGTGGGAGCGGGCATTTTGGGACAGTTGGTCACCCAATATGTCCGGCTTCTGGGCGCGCGGGAGGTGATCGTGATAGACCCTTCAGAAGCGCGATTGGCGATGGCGAAAGTGCATGGCGCTACCGTCACATTGCCTAAAACGGCGCAAGAAGCGGCTGCTGACGTCATGGATTTGACAGAAGGCAAAGGCGCGGAAGTCGTCTATGACATTACCGGACTTGCGCCTGTCTTAGAAGCGGCGTTGCCCTTGACACGAACATTCGGAACTCTTGTCTTGTTGGGCGATACAGGCGACCCCAGTGCGCAACGATTGACCGGCGATGTCGTGACACGCGGATTGCGCATTGTGGGAGCGCATGCGAACAATCCGCCTCTGGAGAGTAACGACCACGCCTACTGGAGCAAAAAACGCATTGTCGAACTGTTTTTCCGCTATTTGGCGCGGAGCGATATGCAGGTAAAAGACCTCATCACGCACCGTTTCTCCCCCCAAAACGCGCCGGACGCTTATCGCATGTTGCAAACCGACCGCTCCAGCGCAATGGGCGTCATTCTCGACTGGACACAGATCTGAAAAGACCAATGAAAATCCTCCATTTGTTGTTGATACTTTGCTTGATAACTGGATGCAACGCCAAGGTTCCACCCGCAGGAGCCTTAGCCGTCGCCCCTCAGCAAGTCGAACTCTTAAAACAACGCGCTGCCGTTCGCTGGGACAACCTGCCTCGTAAAACGCTCGCCTTTTACTATGGCTGGTATGGCAACCCGTCGGTGTCGGGTTCGTGGGTCCATTGGGAAAACGTCGAGTCTGAAAAAAAGCAGATCGGCAGTTCTACTCATTTTCCTACTTTAGGCGCATACGACTCGAATGATCCCAAGGTGATTGAGCAGCATTGTTTATGGGCAAAACAGGCGGGATTGGACGGCTTTATCGTGACCTGGTGGCGTCCCAACGATTTTCACGACAAGGGCTTACCCCGATTATTAGATGCCGCCGCCAAACATGGGCTGCAGGTCTGTGTCTACTATGAAGTCGTACCCGATGTCAATGACATCCACTCAATAGTTAAGGATTTTGGCTATATCTTGAACACTTATGGCAAACATCCCGCCTATATTAGAATTCAGGACAAACCTGTTATCTTCATCTACAGCCGCGCTTTAGGGCAAGTGAGTATGATGCAATGGATAGAGGTTTTGGACAAAGTAAACAAAACTTACCCGCCGGGCGTCTTTGCGATAGCGGATCAACTCTCAAGGATGGCATCTCGTCTATTTGACGGAATCCATACCTACAACATCTGCGGTCAACTGGAGGGAAAGCCGGTTTCTGAAATCGGTTCCGTTGTAGAAGGTATCTACCAACCGCCTTTCAACGATGCCGACTCCTACCAGCGTTTGACATGTCTCACAGTCATCCCCGGCTACGATGATACAAAAATACGTAAGCCGGGCATCAATACTCAGCGCTTCAACGGCGATTCCTATCGTCAACAATGGGACGCCGCGCTCAAAATGAATCCTCACTGGGTGTTGATCACCAGTTTCAATGAATGGCATGAGGGCAGTGAAATCGAGCCATCAGAAGAGCATGGCGACCTCTATATCCGACTGACTGCCGACTACACCCGGCGTTTCAATGCGCTGCCACCCCGCCCTGCGCGTCCTGCATCCGGCGCAGCCGCTGGTCTGAGTCAACAGGAAAAAGAGAAATTAAAAGCGCGCTACGTTGGAAAGAAGATCGCGGTTCTACCGGGCGCGCAATCGGAAGCGGTCTATTGGCTTCTCACTTCAGATTTGGAAACCGAGTTTTTGACGGCGGAGCAATGCGCTGACAAACGTGTTCTAACCCCTCAGAACTATCCCTATTTAGTTTATGCAAGCAATGAAGCCTATCAAAGCCGGTCAAAATCGAAAGGCGACATCGACGATGCGTTGGAGAACTATCTGAAAGCCGGTGGATGCCTGATCGCGCTCAGCAATGAACCCTTCCCCTTCTATTACAATGAGGACGGACCCTCCGGCAAAGCCAATTCATTCGGTTTGCGGCTGGGTTCCAGTATGCCTCAACCTGTACCCGGGTTGGGTTTTGAAAGACCACCCAGCAACCTGCAACTCACATTCCGCGTGGAGACATCGCTGCTGCCTTCGCTGCCTGCCGCCATCCCCTTTCCTTCCGAAGGCGACTTGCGCTGGCGACCCTTTTTGGGACGCGGTTTACCGGCGGGGAACGAATACCAACCGCTCATTTCGCTTTATGACAATCAGAACCGCTGGTGGGGAGACGGAGCGGCTTGGGTCCATTACAAAACCACCGAACCTAAAGAGGGCAAAGTGGTCTATGTTTGGTTCCGCTTGTTGGATACGCCTCACGCCAACAAACTGCTCTATGACCTCTTTTATTGGTTGGGCAGGTGATTGCAAGGAAAAACGGTTTCCAAACACTTCAGGTACAATTTCACAGTGGAAAAAGCGATTTTGCTGAGCGGTTTGTATATCATCACGGATCACGTGAAAGAAGCGGATCGAGACCCGGCGACAATCGCTCAGGCGGCTTTGGATGCAGGCGCGAAAATCATTCAACTGAGAGAGAAATATGCCAGCGCGCGGCAGATGTTATCGTGGGCGCGTCACCTAAGACAGCTCACTCAAACCTATTCCGCTCTCCTCATCATCAATGACCATGTCGATATCGCGATGGCTTGCGGCGCGGACGGCGTCCATTTGGGACAAGACGACTTACCTGCCGAAGAAGCGCGGAAACTGCTTGGTTCGCAAGCGATCATAGGCGTTTCTGCAGAGACAGTTCAGGAAGCTCTGGAGGCGGAAGCCGCGGGCGCGAACTACTTAGGGGTCGGACCGATGTTTTCTACCTCTACGAAATCAGATGCGGGCGCTCCCATCGGACCCGAACGGCTGCGAGCCATCAAACAACAGGTGGGAATTCCGGTGTTTGGGATTGGCGGTATCAACCCCACCAACTATCGTGAAGTGCTGAAAGCGGGCGCAGATGGTATCTGCGTGATTTCAGCGATCTCCCGCGCGCCTGACATGGGGGCAGCGGTCAGGGAATTTTTAGCATGAATTGGGAGCGCTTAGGAAAGGAGTTTCAACTGATTGGACAGATCGCGCAAAAAGCAGGCAGCCTTAAGCCAGCAGACAAGCGAGTTCAAATTGTGCAAGCCATCGGCGATGATACGGCGATTCTACAGCTGAATTCCCCTGCGCAACTGCTCTGGACTGCCGATATGCTCATCGAGGGCATCCATTTTCGACTGGACCTGTGCGACGCCTACCGGTTGGGTTGGAAAGCGTTGGCAGTCAACCTTAGCGACATCGCCGCGATGGGGGGCACTCCTGTTGGCGCGTTGCTCTCAGTGGCAATGCCGGAGGAACGGACAGGCGATTGGTGGGACCAGTTCATGGAAGGCTTCTTAGATTGCGCCAAAACCTACCAGACTCCTTTGTTGGGAGGCGACACCAATCGCAGTGGTCAAATCACGTTAGATGTCTCGGTGTTGGGATTGGCTCCCTCGTTAGGCGCAACGCAGCGCAATCAAGCGCAGCCGGGCGATTTCCTGTTTGTGACAGGCGCGCTGGGCGGCTCTCGCGCAGGACTGCAAAGATTGTTGGCGCATGGGTTCGAGCAGGCAAACGCGCAGGACCCGGAAGCCGTGGAAACGCATTTGAAGCCCCTGCCCCGACTGGAAGAAGGACACATCGCAGCGCAGTCGGGCGTGAGCGCGATGATGGACATCAGCGATGGATTAGCGGGCGATTTACCCAAACTGTGCGCTGCGTCGGGGTTGGGCGCGGTTGTGAAAACGGATCAAATTCCCATTCATCCCGCCGTAGACCGCTGGCTGGACGCGGAACAGGAACGCGCTCGTTTTGCGCTGGAGGGCGGCGAGGATTACGAACTGTTGATCGCGGTCTCGCCTGAGCAAGCAGACTCTTTTTCATCCCGATTAAAAGCAGTCCCGATCACCAAAATCGGTTATTTTACAGAAGAACCGGAGATTTGGCTGGAAGAGCCGGATAGCAGACGCCTCCCCCTTCAAGGAGGATGGGATCACTTTGGGGGGTAAGCGCGCATGTTTTGGATGCTGATCCTGCTGAACCTGTTTTGGGCAGGGTCCTATCCCGCGGTCAAGGTCCTCTTGGAAACCATGACGCCTGCCTGGATTGCGGCTTGGCGATTCACCGGAGGCGCGCTGGGCTTGGGTTTGATGATGACCATCCCCGCATTCCGTCAAACGTTGATGCCCCGCTTCCCCAATACCCCCAAAGACATCGCGACTGCCACCGTGATAGGCGGAGTCGGCATCACCATTATCTACCTGCTCTTTTTCAATGGGGCGAAATTGACCACCGCGACCGAAGCCACAATTCTGACCTCCGTCGCGCCAATGTATGGCATGGCGTTCGCCTGGTGGTGGCTCAAAGAACCCTTCCCGAAAAGCAGGCGATGGGGCGCGCTCATTGCGTTATGCGGCGCATGGCTCGTGGTCAATCAAGGCGTGGTTCCCAGAGAGTTCAATGCCGCCAAATTAGGCAACCTCATGATCCTCGCGGGCGGCGTGGTGGAAGCAGCAGTCATTGTGCTGATGAAACGCCTTGCGACGCGCTATTCCGGCATGGCGGTGCTGTGGCTGGAGTTCTTAGTCGCTGCGCCCCTGTTAGCGGTTATCGCCTGGACTACCGAAGGCGCGCCCGTCGTCAAATTGGCATTGCCCCAAGCGATGGCAGGGCTTTACTTGGTGGGAATCTGCACCTTGTTCAATTTTTCGGTCTGGTACTGGCTGATGGAGCGCGCGCCGATTGGCGCAATGAGCCTGAGCGTCTTTGTGCAAACACCCGCGGCGGCAGTCATCGCTTACCTGCTGCTGCGCGAAAGGCTGCATCCCACCGTTTGGCTGGGCGCAGGGTTGGTGTTGGCAGGCGTTTATTTAGCGACCCACTCGCTGCGAAAGCAAGGAAAGGCGGAGCGGCAGCCAAAACCGCAGGGCAATCAGGTAGAATCTAACTGATTATGGATCAATCGCTTATCCGAAACTTCTGTATCATTGCGCACGTTGATCACGGCAAATCGACTCTGGCAGACCGTCTGATGGAGGCTACCGGCGCGTTACAGCCGGGCAATGTGGAACAAGCGCTGGACACGATGGACCTGGAGCGCGAACGCGGAATTACGATCAAGATGACCGCTGTTCGTCTGCATTACAAGGCTTCGGATGGCAAAACCTACCAATTGAACCTCATCGACACGCCCGGACATGTCGATTTCACCTATGAAGTCTCCCGCAGTTTGGCGGCGTGTGAAGGCGCGCTGCTGGTGGTGGATGCCTCGCAGGGTGTGGAAGCGCAAACCATCGCCAATACCAACCTTGCGATGGTTCAGGGCTTGCAGTTGATTCCCGTGATGAACAAAATCGACCTGCCCGCTGCCGAACCAGAGCGCGTGAATGAGGAGATCGAGCATGCGCTGATGATGGACGCCTCAGAAGTGATATTGGCGAGCGCGAAAGAGGGTATCGGGATTCAAGAGATTTTGGAAGCGGTGGTGCATCGTGTTCCCCCGCCTGTCGGTGATGAGAAAGCCGCCATGCGCGCCCTCGTTTACGACTCGCATTATGACACCTATGTCGGCGTCGTGGCGTATGTGCGTGTGGTAGACGGCGCGATTAAATCGGGAACAAAGATCCGCTTTATGCAGACCGGCAAAGAGTACGAAGTATCACAAGTCGGCTACTTTACGCCCCGTTTGCGCCCCGTCGACGTCTTGCGAACAGGCGAAGTAGGCTATATCATTGCGAGTATCAAAACGGTGCATGACGCGCCAGTCGGCGATACCATTACCGATGCCTCGCGCCCCTCAAAAATTCCCTTGCCTGGTTTCCGGCGCGCCAAGCCGATGGTCTTCTGCGGTCTCTATCCGGTGGAAGGCGACAAATATGCGGACTTGCGGGACGCGCTGGAAAAACTCCAATTGAACGATGCGGCAATCACCTTTGAACCGGAGAACAGCGTCGCGTTAGGCTTCGGGTTCCGGTGCGGCTTCTTGGGACTGCTGCATATGGAAATCATCCAGGAGCGGTTGGAGCGCGAATTTAGTTTGGAACTGATTGCGACCGCGCCCAGCGTCGTTTATCGGGTGCTGACAGAGGGAAATGAATGGAGCGAAATCGACAACCCGACCCATTGGCCACCCTCCGGTTCCATACGTTTGATTGAAGAGCCGTTCGTAAACGCGACAGTGATGGTTCCCAAAGAGTATGTCGGCACGGTGATGGAACTATGCATGGGCAGACGCGGCGAGTATGTTCGGATGGAATACCCCACCCCGCAGCGCGCGATTCTCTATTACAAACTGCCTCTCAGCGAAATTTTGTTGGATTTCTTCGATCAGTTGAAGAGCCGCACGCGGGGCTATGCCTCATTTGATTATGAATTGGGCGGTTATCGACCGGCAGAGATGGTGAAATTGGACATCTTGATCAATGGCGATGTAGTGGACGCGCTCAGTTTTATCGCTCCCAAAGACCGATCCTATCCCCGCGCCCGCGCCTTGGTAGAGCGTCTAAAGGAAGTGGTGCCGCGCCAACAGTTTGAGGTGCGCATCCAAGCCGCCATCGGGTCTAAAGTGATCGCGGCGGAAAACATCAAACCGTTCCGCAAAAATGTCATCGCCAAATGTTATGGCGGGGACATTACTCGTAAACGCAAACTGTTGGAGCGGCAAAAAGAGGGTAAGAAACGCATGAAACAGGTCGGTTCGGTGGAAGTGCCGCAAGAAGCGTTTCTCAGCGTTCTGAAAGTAGGAGATTAAATCATGAAATGGGTGGCTTTAGGACTAATGACTGCGCTGATGATGTTTTGGCTGCAAGCATGCACGAACGCGAGCCAGCGATCCGACACAGAGGAACCGCCCGTCCTCGCGAACAGTTCGCAAGAGAAATTGCAGGAACCGCCGGAAGAGATGCCAGAAGAGAAACCCGTTCCTGAGGAAGAGGAAGCAAAGGAAGAACCCCAAGAGAAAGAGGGTAACATCCCTGTGGAGCGAGTTAAAGTGGTGAATACCTATCCCCACGACGCGCAAGCCTTCACACAGGGTCTGCAGTGGCACAACGGCTTTTTGTATGAAGGGACTGGTTTGGAAGGTCACTCCACGATTCGCAAAGTGGAGCTGAAAACCGGCAAAGTGCTGAAAAGCAAACGGCTGGCTGAGCAATATTTCGGCGAGGGCATCACGATCTGGAAAGACAAAATCTACCAACTTACGTGGCGTTCGGGAGTCTGCTTTGTCTATAACTTGGAGACCTTCGACAAAATACGCGAGCATAAATACGCCATCGAAGGCTGGGGCTTAACACACGACGGCAAACTGCTGATTATGAGCGACGGCTCCTCTACGCTTTACTTCCGTGACCCCGAGACCTTCCAAGAGGTGAAGCGTCTGGAGGTGAAGGCACAAGGCACGCCGGTGTCGCAGTTGAACGAGCTGGAGTATATCAAAGGCGAAATCTACGCGAACATCTGGCAGACCGATATGATCGCGCGTATTGATGCCAAGACGGGCAAGGTGGTCGGTTGGATAGATTGCAGCGGTTTGCTCAGCGAACAGGAGCAATGGAACGCCGAAGTCTTGAACGGAATCGCCTATGACGAAAAGAATGACCGCCTCTTTATCACCGGCAAGTTGTGGCCCAAGCTGTTTGAAATCAAACGCGTGAAAAGCTGAGGGCTGCCATTCGATGCGCAAAGCCCCTCCCCTGCCCCTCATGATTCTGTTGATGGCTGCGCTGTTTGGCAGTCTGCTGTTGTCGCTGACGCTCGGCGCGGTTCCGCTGACCTTGAAAGAGCTGTGGTTCGCCTTGACCCATCGCGCTGCCGACTCGCCTTCGTCTGCGATTCTCTGGGAGTTGCGATTACCGCGCGCGCTGCTGGCGGTGGTGGTGGGGGGCGCGTTGGGCGCGACCGGAGCAGCGTTCCAAGGCTTGTTGCGCAACCCGCTGGCGGACCCCTACATTGTGGGCGTCTCCTCGGGCGCGGCAGTCGGCGCGGCATTGGCGACACTCTTGGGCATTGCTGGACAATGGTATGGCATTGGCGCGTCGGTCTTCGCGTTCATGAGCGGTCTGGGAACTCTGATGCTGGTCATGGCGTTGGCGCGACGAAATCAGCAAATTCAGGTGAGCGCGTTCTTGCTGGCGGGGGTGGCGATTGGCGCGAGCCTTTGGGCGGTCATCACGCTGCTGCTGCTGTGGTCGGGCGAGGATCTGTCGAGGGTGCTGTATTGGCTGATGGGCGGTCTGTTGAATGCCGATTGGCGTCGCTTGGAATGGTGCTTGCCGCCCGTGCTGATTGGTTTCTTGATGTTGATGTCACAGTCCCGCGCTTTGAACCTCTTCACGACCGGTGAAGAGACGGCGCGGCATTTGGGCGTGCCGACCGAGCGTTTGAAAGGCTGGGTGCTGGTGGGCGGTTCGCTGATGACGGCGGCGACGGTGGCGGTGGCAGGCATTATTGGCTTTGTTGGCTGGATGGTTCCGCATCTCTTACGCTCGCTGTCGGGCGGCGACCATCGCTGGTTGATCCCGCTCTCTGCCATCGGCGGCGGCATTGCGCTTCTCTGGGCAGACAGCATCGCCCGCACCCTGGCGCGCCCCACCGAGCTGCCTGTCGGCGTCATTACCGCGCTGATAGGAACGCCTTTCTTTGTTTGGATGTTGAGAAAAACGAACGGGTGATAGTGGTCAGTGGCGCACCTATGGGTCAGCTCATGTCCGTCAACTTAACGTCGCTCCGCCCCCCAAACATGTCGGCTTTAAGCACACTGTCATTCTGAGCGCAGCGAAGAATCTGCTTCTCAAACGATGGATTCCCGCGTTCGCGGGAATGACGAATATGGCTGCTGGAAGACGATTCTTACTAACTTTAGCCACTTGTAGGTCTTAAATTGACGGACTTGGGAGAGACCTATACCTGCGCCATTTTTTGCATGCGCTTCCACCACCAGCAGAGTCGCATCGCGTCCCGCGCATGCCGGAACAACAAGGTATCCCGTTTCAAACGATCCTCCGGCGATAGATAAGCCGCGCCGTTCGCCACATCGGGCGCGGGTTCGTCCATACATTCGCGAATTCGAGTCAAGTAGTCGTGATAGAGATACTTCGATTCTTGGGTGGCGGTGTTATCGAAAATGCCCAGCATGCCGTGCAAGATTTCTAAGGCGGTGAAGTAGGTTTCGTTGCGCACGGCGATGAACAGGTCGGGCGGATAGATGTGGCGTTCGGGGTGGATCGGTTCGGAAAGCGCCATCAGCAATTTGTAGAACGCGAGAGCGGTAGTCTGGACGGGGAGGCTGTTTATGGGCAGTCCGAAATCGCGGGCGATTTCTTGGGCGATGTCGTCGTAGGATCGTTGTTGAATGGCTTCCATGGCTTTTGTTCCATTAGGGAGAGGGCATACCGGGCTGGAGAAGTCAACCTTGTTTTTCGGTTCCCCTTGCAGGGCGACTTTGCCAAATCTCGGCGCGAGTTTATTCGCGTTTTGACAATACAGCAACAAAATTGTAGGCGCTGGTTCTTCAACCAGCGCTACAAGGCAGTCCGTGCCTGTCTCAATGCTTTCTTTTGGCAGTGACTTAAGTCGAGTATTTTAAAAGCAGATTCTTCGCTGCGCTCAGAATGACAGAGGCGTTGTCACCCTGAGCGCATCCGATGCATCCGTTTTTTTCAGAAGCAGACCCTTCGCGACGCTCAGGGTGACAATGTTTCACCCAAGCATTCCCTCCCAAAAAAAACACTGCAAAAATACTGTAGGATTCTCCCGTTGTGAATCGTATTACAATATAGGGCTGTGGGGATGATTGAACGCGAGGGTGGGTTCAGTCATGCGCAAGCGCGCAAGTGAGGTGAAATCGTGTCTCGATTCTTGTTGTTGGTGAGCTTGTTTGTTGTTCTATGGGGCGCGGCAATGGCGCAGTCGCCTTCTGTGGTGGCGAGCTATAAAAAGGTGAACGGGGTTCCTGTCCGTCTCATCTACGCGAACTTGAATGACCCTGAAGTGCGGGTCAGCATCGTTTCTCCTGAACGGATTGGCAGAGCCGAATCGGTTTGGAGTCTTCTCGCGCGTTCCCGTCCGACGGCTGCCGTCTGTGGAACCTACTTCAGCAAAACGACCCGTATCCCTGTGGGCGACATCGTGATCGAGGGTGAGCGTGTCCATTTTGGCGGCGTCGGCACTGCCATGTGCATCACTTGGGACAACCAAGTCAAATTCGTGCGTCCGCCCATGCACCGCTCCGTCGATTGGAGCGCGTATCAATGCGTTCTGGGCGCAGGTCCCCGGCTCCTGCAAAAAGGGAAAATATCTCTTTATCCTCCGGGCGAAGGTTTTCGCGATCCTCGTGTCTACTCGGCGGCTCCTCGGACCGCAGTGGGCATTACCAAAAATAACAAATTGATTATGGCGGTAACCACGAAGCCGGTGCGTTTGCGAACGATGGCAGAGATCATGAAAAAACTGGGCGCGGTCGAATCGATTGCGATGGATGGGGGTTCTTCCACCTGTTTCTACTATCGCAAAGACCTCTCATTGCAGCCCCGGCGGCAGTTGACCAATCTGCTGGTGATCTACGAATCGCAAGCGCTGTATGAGCGCGCCAAGCCCCGACTCACGCCCGCCAATAAAATGAGCGCGAAATAGGCGGTTGCCTGTCAAGAATACGGGGAGTTTTGCCGATAATCCTCTTAGCAGAGCTATTGCAGGAGGAGATGATGCGAACTATCCTTATCACGGGGGGAGCGGGCTTTATTGGCAGCAATTTCACGCGCCATATGTTGCAGCGTTACCCCCAAGACCATCTGATCGTTTTAGACGCGCTGACGTATGCGGGCAACCCAGAAAACCTCTACCCCGAATTAGAAAACAACGGGCGGCTGACCTTTTGGTATGGCAATGTGCGCAATGCCGAAATTGTGCATGAGTTGGTGAGCCGAGCCAATATCATCGTCCACTTTGCCGCCGAGTCGCACGTGGCGCGCTCCATTTATGACAACGCGATTTTCTATGAGACCGATGTGTTGGGTACGCAGGTCATCGCGAACGCCGCGCTGAAATATCCCAATGTAGAGCGTTTCATTCACATCTCCACCTCCGAAGTGTATGGCACAGCAGTGGACGCGCCCATGTCCGAGGAACACCCACTCAATCCGATGAGTCCCTATGCCAGCGCGAAAGCGGGCGCGGACCGTCTGGTCTACTCCTATGTGCAGACCTACGGACTGCCTGCCATCATCGTTCGTCCGTTCAACAATTACGGACCTTACCAACATTTAGAAAAGGCGGTTCCCCGATTCATCACCAGCGCGCTGCGCAACGAACCGCTCACCATCCATGGCGACGGCAGATGTTCGCGCGATTGGCTCTATGTGGAAGACCACTGTGAAGCGTTAGATAAATTGCTGCACGCGCCTATAGAAAGTGTGCGGGGTGAAGTGATCAACTTGGGGACAGGCGTAGACATCCCTGTGCTGCACGTGGCGAAAACGATTTTGGAAGTGATGGGAAAACCGCTCTCCCTGATTCAGTATATCGGCGACCGCCCCGGACAGGTAGAGCGTCATATCGCATCCACTGAAAAGGCGCAGGCGCTGTTGGGATGGCGGGCTAACCACTCCTTTGCGGAAGGCATCGAGAAGACCGTGGCATGGTATCGCGCGAATCCGAAATGGTGGGAAAAACTGACGTGGATGAAGAGCGTGCCGATCAAAACTAAGAGCGGTTCGGTGGAGATGCACTGAGATGGATCAGCCGTTCTTGATGTTTCACCGCCCTTCTGTGGACCATGAAGAGGAACAGTCGGTCTTAGAGACGCTGCGTTCGGGCTGGTTGACGACCGGTCCCAAGACCAAAGCCTTTGAGCGCGCCTTCGCGGATTATGTGGGCGCGCCTTATGCGGTGGGGGTGAACTCTTGCACCGCCGCGCTGCATATCGCGCTGATTGCCGCAGGCGTTCAACCGGGCGATGAGGTGATCACGTCGCCAATCACTTTCGCCTCCACCGCCAATGTGGTTGTGCATGCGGGCGCGAAGCCGGTCTTTGTGGATGTGGAGCCAGAAACGCTGAATATGGATGTCTCGCAGTTGGAATCCGCCATCACTGAGCGAACCCGAGCGATTATCCCGGTTCATTTCGCGGGTCACCCGTGCGACATGGACCCGATTCTGGACCTTGCGAACCGCCACTCGCTCACCGTGATAGAGGACGCCGCGCACGCGATAGAATCGGCATATAAAGGACGCAAAATTGGCAGCCTCAGCCCCATGACCGCTTTCAGTTTCTATGCCACCAAGAATATCACGACGGGCGAAGGCGGCATGATCACGTGTCAAGATGCCGGACTTGCCGAGCAGTTGGCGGTCCTCAGCCTGCACGGAATCAGCAAAGACGCATGGAAACGATACACGGCAGCGGGCTACCAGCATTGGGACATCATCGCGCCCGGATTCAAATACAACATGTTCGACCTGCAAGCCGCGATTGGCTTATGTCAGTTGGGGAAAGTGGAGCGCTTTTGGGAACGGCGCAAACAAATATCCCAGTTTTATGACCAAGCGTTCGGCGAAATGGAAGAGATTCGCATCCTGAGTTGTAAGCCGTATGCGCGCTCCGCCTATCATCTCTACACTTTGCAGATTCAACCTGAACGCGCTGGGCTGAATCGCGACGAGATGCTGGACGCCTTACAACAGCGCGGGATCGGCGTGGGCGTGCATTTTCGCGCGGTCCATCTCCACCCTTACTACCGAGAGACGTTTGGATTCCGGCGCGGGATGTTCCCCATCGCGGAACGGGCGTCCGATCAGATTTTGTCGATACCGCTCTACCCCGCGATGACCGATGAAGACGCGCAACGCGTGGTGACAGTGGTGAAAGCGATAGTAAAACACTAAAAGAGGATATGTTCAATGGAAGAAAAATGGAGTTTAGAAGCAATTCAACAATTTTGGACCGATAATGCCAAAACCCATGGCGAGTCGTTTGCGGCGTCGTGGAACGATCCGGGCGCGATAGAACTGGAAATCAACAATATCCTGCCCCGGCTGAAGGAGGGCGATAAGGTGATCGATATCGGGTGCGCGAATGGCTATTCCACCCTCCGGTATGCGGAAGCCCTTTCGCTCCAGATCAAAGGCATCGATTACATCCCAGAGATGATAGAGACCGCACGCCAACAGTTGGAACTAAGGGCAGGCTCGCTCAAAGCGCAGGCACAGTTTGAAGTGGGCAACATCATGGGGCTGAACGAACCGGATAACACCTACGACAAGGCGATTGTCACACGGGTCTTGATTAACCTATCGACGTGGGAAAACCAGCGCGTTGCTTTCCAAGAGTGTCTGCGCGTTCTGAAGCCGGGCGGAACTCTGCTGCTTTCGGAAGCGACCCTGCAGGGCTGGCAGAAAATGAACACCTTCCGGCAAGAGTGGGGTCTGGAACCGGTTCCGATGCCGCCGCACAACATCTATTTGGATGAACGGCTCATCACAGAAACCACCAAACCGCTGAACGCGACGGTGGAGTCAATCATCAATTTTTCCAGCACCTACTTTGTCGGCACGCGAGTCATAAAACCGTTGCTGGCGAAAGCGGTCGGACTGCCAGAATTGGAGAAACAAGCCAATCTGGAATGGAATCGCTTCTTCGCGATGCTGCCTGCCTTTGGCGATTATGGCACACAAAAACTGTTCATCATCAAGAAAAACTCATGAAAACAAGACGAATTCTTTTGGGTCCTATCCGCTCTTCAGAGATGGGGGGACAATTTCTACGGCGCGCGTTAGCCAACCATTCCGTGATCACCTTCGCGGAGCAGGACGCCGACATCACTTATGATTACTCAATGGTCACCTTTGACCAAATCCTGCGGGCGCTGCCGGAAGGTTGGCAGCCTGACCTGGTATTGATCTGGAGCCCCGAATATCAAGGACTGCCGCATGGTTTCGAGCGGTGTCCCTTTCCCCTCGTGGGCGCGATTGGCGACTGGAACATGAGTTTCCGCTGCCTGAAAGAGCTGGCGGGCGCGTTTGACCATCTCTTCACCGACCAGCGAGGGGTGGAGCGTTTCCGGCAAGCGGGCATTCAGAATGTGGATCAAGCCTTACTCTTTGGATTCGATCCGCAAAGCCACCACCGCATGCCCGGAGAAAAGAAACTATATGATGTTACCCTAATCGGCAATATGAACCCGGACGTTCATGGCGAACGCGCTCGCTGGGCTGCCAAACTCGCGCCCTTGACTGAGCGTTTTCGTGTCCAATTGTTCTCCGGCGTTTATGGCGAAGATTACACGCGCCTGTTGAACCAAAGCAAAATCACCTTCAATCGCAGTATTCGGGGTGAGATGAACATGCGCGCTTATGAAGCCCCCGCATGCGGTTCCCTGCTGTTCTATGAAGAGGAGAACGCCGAGGTTCATCAGGTGTTCACGGACGGTAAGCATTGTGTGCTTTATAACGAAGAGAACTTGATCGAGCGGCTGACCTACTTTTTGACGCATGACGCGGAACGGGAGAAAATCGTTGAGGCAGCTTATGAACGGGTCCAGAGTTTTCGATACGAGGATCAATTAGAACGGCTCTTGCAGAAAATCGAGTCTTTAGGGTTGTTCGATTCGCCGGTTCAACTCCCGCGTCCCTTCTCTGCGCGCCCCGCTATGGAGCAAATTCAGTTGCGCGCATGGCAGGCGTTCCAAAGCATTACGCCCGACCATTTAGAGGCATCGCTCAACATGTTGGCGGAACAGTTGCCCACCGAAGCGATGGATCATCAGAATCTGGCAGTCGCGAGTCTGAGCGCGGCGGCGCAAACGCCCAACACCGAAGCGCAAAACTTTTTGGTTCAGCAGGCAGCCAGCGGTTTTAATGCTGCTTTGAATAGCGAGGCGATTGCGCCCATCGCGGAAGCGAACTGCGGCGCATGGTTCGGGATTTGCCAACGCTTGGATGAAGCAGAACAAGCCATGTTGAGGTCGCTGCAAGCGCTGGAAAGCTGCGCGCCGGAAACGCTTTGGACGGCTTGGCAGTTTCCCTATCGTTTTGACCGGTTCCGAATGGAAATCGAGCAGGCAGCTTCACAGTATGCCAACGATCCCACTCGCTTTGTGGAAGCGGCGCGGGTGGCGTGGCGCTGGCAATTGCTGAAATCGTTGGGCGAGTTATACGCGAGTCAAGGCGATATAACACAAATGATACAAGCCTACCGGTATGCGGTCGATAATCTTCAGGACGGGGGGTGTTGGTATTCATTGGGCATTGCCTTAGAGAAGGTGGGACATCTGGAGGCTGCGCTGATGGCAGGCGAACAGGCGATAGAGAATCAGCCTTTTCTGATGGAAGCGCATGAGTTCTTGGCGCAGCTTTATCTCCGTTTGGATCAAGAAGCGCAAGCGATGGAACGCGCTCAGTCTGCGCTTAAGATCATCGCGCTCTATCCCGCGCTGGAGGGCTGGCGCGAGCGTTTTGAGAGTTTACTGCCCAACCGTCCTCAGAAACCTGCCGCTCACGGGGTCTTTTCCGGCACTGACGATTCCAACACACCGCATATTCTCACCTTCAACTGGCATGAGCCGTTTCTCTGTTCGGTGTTCAAAACTGGGCATCATTTTTCGGTGATTACGCCGGAAGTGTTGGGGGTTCAGCGCATCGACAACAATCTGGAGTGGGACTATTCCAAGCGTCCGCTTCCTAACAATGCCCAGTTGTTGACCACGATTCATCAGGTGCAAGAGGGACTTCGGCAGCGCGCCTACCATGCTGCGCTCTGTTTCACGCTGCATGATCTCAGTTCCTTGCGCGAGGTTGCCATCCCCAAGTTGTTCTGCCCGATCTCCTCACCTCGCAACGATCTGGGCGATCAATACGAGAACCGCTCTTTCCGGGAGGCATACCTGCGACATATCCAGGACCTGACCCGCGACGCGCTGATTGTGTATGTAAGCGATCAGATGGCGCATGAGGAGTTCGGGGGCTATGGACTGCCGGGCGTACAGATCAGTAAGGTCGCCTCTATTGACCCCGAGGATTACACCGGCTACGCCGGCGAACGCGCCGCGGTTCTGCGGGTTGGCAGCCTTATCAAAGAACGCTGGTTCTTGAATTACGACATCCAGCAGCAGGTACTGGACGGGTTCCCCCATAAAATTCTGGGCGTCAACCCTGACCTGCCGGGCGCGACTCCCGCGCAGAATTGGGATGACCTGCGGCAACATTACCGAGAATATCGTCTCTTCTTCAATTCGTATCATAAGCGGTTCCAGGAGACCTCCGCGCAAATGTCGTTACTGGAGGCGATGTTGACCGGCATGCCCATCGTGGCGACCGACCACCCATTGTCCGTCATTCAGGATGGGGTACAAGGTTTCGTGTCTGATGATATTCCCACTCTGCGCGCTCGCATCCAGCAGTTGTTCGATGATCCGAAATTAGCCAAACAGTTGGGGCAGCAAGCGCGTCAAAAAGCAATTGAGATCGTGCAGTTCCCCACCTTCTTAGAAGGCTGGAGTCGCGTCATCCAACAGAGCATCGAGGAGTACCCTGCCCGCCTGCGCGACAGTTCGGTAGCGTAAGGGAAGTGATTCTGGTTCCCCTTGCTTGCAGGGGGAACCTCACGGAGGGGGTTTAGAAACCGAGAATGAATTCGCGCCGATGAATGGCAAAGTCTCCAGTGCGGAGGTAGGGGCTGCCCCCCGTGGCTGCCAAATTCAGTCGGATGCGCCCTTACAAGGATGTTACCCTGAGCGCAGCAAACAGACCTGATTTTCAAAAAATGGATTCCCGCGTTCGCGAGAATGACGGGTTTGACTGTCTATGAGATATAGGAATGAGGGTCCCTGACAGATTGTGCATGCCCTCCGTTAACGAGAGGAACCGGAGAATCGAGGCAATACCTTATGGCTTTTTCTCATCTTGCTGTTGCATTTGATACAGCTCGTTCATGGCGGTGTAGGGGTCGGTGGGGTTGTTTTCTTGCTCCTCCAGATAAGCCTCGATTCGTTCGCGCAGGCGGCGGGCGTTTTGGCGGATACGCCATCCAAGATAGCCCATAATCAGCAAGCAGAGAAAGATAAATGCCCAGTCCATAGCGCGCTCAAGGTTTCAACATCTGACGAATACCGGAGTGATTCGCGTGGCAGATACAGAGCGCGAGCGCATCGGCAGCATCGTCCGGTTTGGGAATCGAAGAGAGCGACAGTAAGCGTTGTACCATCAGCTGCACCTGTTTCTTTTCCGCGCCGCCATAGCCCGTCACTGCCTGCTTCACCTGCATGGGCGAATATTCGTGCCAAGGCAGGTCACGTTCCGCAACCGACAACAGAACGACGCCAATCGCCCGCGCCACCTGCACCGCCGTCTTCCGGTTCGCGCTGAAAAACAGTTGCTCCGTCACCACGACATCGGGCTGGTAATGATTTAGAAACTCAAGAATGCCCTCGCGAAGTTTTAGGAGCCGTTCCGGCGCGGGCATCTCTTTGGGCGTGATCAGCGCGCCATAATCTAAAGCGCGAAAGCGGTTGCCGTCCTTTTCAATCGCGGCATAGCCCATCGTCGCGGTGCCTGGATCAAACCCCAGAATCGTCACTGCGCCTCCGAACGCAAAGTCTCAATCAGCGCGCCGCGCAAAACTTCTCGCTGCTCATGCGTTTGCAGGTTCTTGAGGGCAACCGTTCCCTGCGCGATTTCGTTGTCGCCTATCAAGATCGCAAAACGGGCGCGGCACTTGTCTGCCAAACGCATTTGCGCTTTGAGGCTGCGCGCCGTGTGGTCGATCTCCACTGCGAGACCCGCCTGCCGGAGCAACTGCGCCAGTAACAACCCTTCCGTTCGAGCCGAATCGCCCAGCGTGACCACGAAGGCTACAGGCGGCTCCTCTTCGCTCAGGGGCAGGTTCATCTCCGTCATCATCATCAAAACACGCTCGACCCCTATGCCAAACCCCAGCGCGGGTGTGGGCGTTCCGCCCAACTCCTCCACCAGCGTATCGTACCGTCCGCCGCCGCAAATGGCGTTCTGCGCTCCCAAAAACTTGCCTTGCACCTCAAAAGTGGTACGAGTGTAGTAATCGAACCCGCGCGCCAAACGATGATTGCGTTCGTATACGATGCCCATCTGCTTCATCAGCGCGCTCAGCCCTTCGAAGTGCGCGCTGCACGCCTCACACAAATAGGGATCGATCGGCGGCGCAGCGTCCAAAATGGGCTGGCAATCCGGCACTTTGCAATCCAAAGCGCGCATGGGGTTTCGCTCGATCCGATCTTGGCACGTGGCGCAGAGCGTGCTGGCGTTTTGACGCAGGTAACTCTGCAACGCTTCGCGATAGGCGGGTCGACACTCGCGGCAGCCAATCGTGTTGAGCGAGAGTCCGATGCTGTCCTGATCAAAGCCCAATTCGCCAAAGAACTGCGTGACCATCCCTATCAATTCCGCGTCTGCCGAAGGCTCTGCCGCCCCGATGAACTCCGCGCCCATCTGGTGCGCCTGCCGGTAGCGTCCCTTTTGCGGGCGTTCCTGCCGGAAAAAGGGCGTGAAATAGCACAACTTTATATTGCCCCCCTCCGCCGCGAGATTATGCTCAAGATAAGCGCGCACCACTGGAGCGGTTCCCTCCGGCTTCAGGGTGAGGCTGCGCCCGCCCTTATCCTCAAAGGTATACATCTCCTTCGAGACGATGTCGGTCACTTCGCCGATGCTGCGCGTGAACAGTTCGGTCGCTTCAAAAATCGGGGTGCGAATGTCACGATAGCCATAACGGCGGCACAAGTCGCGCCATTTGCTCTCCAGCGACTGCCATCGCCCGCTTTCATCTGGCAAAATATCGTTAACGCCTTTGATAGCTCGGTATTTCAGTTCCATGCGATTATTTTGTCGTCGCGCTTTCTGGCATCTTGACAGGCTTGCCAAGATAAGCGGAAATCGCCGGGTTCTCGTTCAAAACCCTCATCAGCCCGCCCGTTCCAGGAGCGAAATGCAGTTCGTCGTTATACAACACAAAGAAGGTCGGTGTGGAGTTGACCCCCAATTTGCTGCCGTCCTCATAGTCGCGGAAAATGCGGTCAAAGTGAACCTCTTTATTCTCCAGAGCGTTCTTCATTTTGGCTTCATCCAATCCCAGTTTTTTCGCTTCTGCAATGAGGGTCGGAATAGTGAGTTCCTGCATTTTGAATGCGCTGTTATACATCTCCCAAAACTTGCCCGCTTTGCCCGCCTCTTCGGTCGCGGAGGCAGCGACCCATGCCATCGGGTGGATTTGAATCAAGGGATAATGGCGGAATACGAACATCACCTTGTCGCCATGCTCCTTCATCAGGCTGTCTTCCACCAGTTGATAGGCTTGTTTACATGCCGGGCATTGAAAGTCGGAGAACTCGATGACAATCAATGGGGCATTCGTATTGCCCGATTTCCAGACATCGCCTTTCCTCAGCAGCAAGTCGCGTTTCGATTCATTGACCGTTTCGACTTTGGTTTGAGTCACGCTGTTGGATCGCCAGTAGGCAAAGCCGCCGCCCGCCAACAACGCTACCAGCGCCAATGCAACCCCGTAGCGCAGCTCACGATTGGTCGAGATGGAACCTTCCGGCGCGGAACGTAATCCTGCCAGCGCAAACAGCCACGCCAACAAATTAGAAACTGCCGCGCCCAAACACCACCAGCAAGGGCTGGAAACCTTTATCACCGCGAATTGAACATAAGTGAAGTAGATAAAAGCGAGTAAGCCTAATGTGCTTAATCCAACGATGAACCGGTTCATGGTCTGCCACTGTTCTGGGGCTTGCAGGCGCGAGAGCGCCATCATCACAAGCGTTCCAAAATAGAAGAAGCCGAAAGCCGCGACCGGAAAACCAAAGAAGTAGGCATAGCGCGAGTTTGCGACCTGATCGCAGCCGCTGCCGGTGCAAGGTAAAGCAAACCCCGTGGAATGGGACAGCCATAGCTGACCTGAAATCACCATCCCAATAATTGAAAAAAGAAGAATCAGTCGATTTAATGTAATAGAACCCATAAGAGCGTAGAGCCTCCCTATTTAAGTATACTCTAATCGACGCGCAGAAGTGTCCTTTTCGTTCATTTCGAGTGGCAAAAGGTACTTGTAGTGAGATACTTGAGCGCTGATTGCGTAGCAGTAGGTAAAATGATTCAGTGAGTGTCTAACTCGTCGTTATCCACTCAAACAAATCATGAATAAAGCCATCGATACATCTGAAATCAGACAATCAGAAGTCATCCGCTTTGAGACTCAGCTTTATGCTGTGTCAGGGAAAAGTCCAACAGATACTCATGTTATGTTGGAGATGCCCCCTTGGGTTAGCGAAAAATTCCCATCGCAAGAAAAAATCAGAATAGAAGGCACGATCAATGGTCACCCCTTCAGAGCAACGACAGAACTTAGGGAGCAAGGGACCCATTCCCTCCGAGTGAATAGCGCGATGCTGAAGGGTTCACGCGCGAATGTTGGAGATACAGTGAGCCTTGTGATTTTAGGACCGGAACCAAGATTGGTTGTGCCAAGTGATCTATTAGACGCATTGAATAAATCCCCTGATTCGAAAAAGGGGTGGGATAGATTGACGGATGCAGATCGTCGAGATTGGACGCGTTGGATTGAACTTGCCAAAAAGCCGGAGACCCGCATGAGACGCATCAGCCGCGCCGTGGATCAACTTTCGTCTGGCAAACGACGGGCTTGTTGCGTTAATGTTTATGATTTTATGCTGTGTCGATTTAAGGAGGATGAAGAAAGTTAACGGGAATAACAACGAGCCTACGGTAAGGGATAGTTCTTTGTAGGTCCTACTCATTTCCTCTGCCACACATACGCGCCAGCTTCACCGGAGACCCGTATCCAGTCGGGGCGTTTCAAATCGGGTGTCACACGGAGGTTTGTTGGCTCCAGCAGTTTCCAGCGCTGTGTGCCGCCCGGCATAAACAAATAGGTTTCGGTTCCCTCGAGTCGCGTGGTCAACCGGTTCTGTTCGGTCAACGATTCTTGCAAGCCTTTCAAGAAATCGTCCGGTTCCACCCCGCCCGCTAAGTTCATCGCCCGCGCCAAACGCTCATGACCGTACACACTTTCAGTATAAAGCGCCAATGCGAGATACTCTTCGAAACCCGGTTTTGCGCGCGAACGCCACCGGGACTGGTTCAAGCCCTCTTTGGTCATGCGTTGGATCAAAGGCGCGGTTTTCCGGTCATGATAGGCGCGCAAATCTTGAATCGTCGCTCCGCATGTCTCCTCATCGGTCAATTCCCGCCGCGCGGTCCGCGTCTCCATCAACCATTTCAGAAACAACCGTTCTCCCAAGTCGCCATTTGCCCACGCTTCCGGCTCCCTGAACGAGTTGATCGGCGGCACGATCCAATGTCCATATTCATGGCTCAATTCCCGCGCCCACTCGATGGGCGGCAGGCTGGGGTCTACCTGATAAATATAGAGCGCGTTTTGTTGCTGTTCTGCGCCCGCCTTGCCCTCCAAGCTGAGGAACACTTGCAACAGACGGTCATAACGCAGGGGGTGGTCGCGCTGCAGGCGGGTTAGCGATAGCTCGTAACAGCGCAAGAGCAACCGGCACGCTTTGACCGCGAGCGGGAAATGCGCCTGTTTCTGGGTATAGACCGAAATGCGCAATTCCGGCTGTCCTCTGGAAGAGAATTCTGCCGCGAATCCTTGAACGCGGAAAGGAAAACTCCAGCGATGCAACGGGTCCAATACCGGCGACGGCAACGGCTCCGGCGAACCGGCTATCGTCAAGCGTCTGTCGGAAAGAGACGGGAGGTTTTGGAGCATATCAGCACGCAAAGGTTATCCGGGTTGTTTCGGGCAGATGGAAGAAAACAAACGGTAGGGGCAGACCTATAGGAACTTTTAACCCCCTCCGTGAGGTTCCCCCTGCAAGCAAGGGGAACCGGGAAAGGCATAAGCCCCCTCTGTGAGGTTCCCCCTGCAAGCAAGGGGAACCATTTTAGAAACAACCGCTATAAACAGAACCTGATGTTATTTGCCTTTCCCTTTCGGCTTTGCCGGGGTTTTGGGTTTGGCAGGCGCTTTGGTCCCGGGAGTGGTTTTCGGTTTTGTATTGGTCACTGCCGGTTTAGTCGGCGCGGCGGCTTTGGGCGCGAGGCTGGTCACGGTGTTGGAAATGGTGGCTTCGATATTGAAGTCGCCGCCAAATCCGGGAGGCGCGCCTTCCGTTTCGCCCATCGACATCTTCATAGCCATATTCATGGACATCTGCCCATCGATCTTGATCGTGCGCCCGTTAGTGGGATCGACCCAGTGATAGTTGTTCCCTTTCATGACCATGTTGACGCTGCTGGGGGTCATACCGCCTGCAGGCTCATTTTCGCTCAATTTCTTCAGGGTCGCCTCATCCAAGATCATCTGCATATCCACTTCCTGCTTAATTTTCAAAACCGCTCGCCCGTTCAACTGTTCCACGCTCTCCAGCGTATAGACGCTCCGTATCGGTTTCATATCGGCAGGCGCGCTTGCGCCCATCATCTGCGCCATTGGGTTAGGCATTTCATGCTCCCACGATTCACCCACCGCGACCGGGTTCTCTGGGAACACCGCGAACATATTGGTCGTGTTGCTGTTACCGCCAAACATCTGCATCATCATCTGTTGACCGGAAGGCTGACCGCTCATTTTGGGCGCGCCTTGCACGATGTTTCGGTCGTTCAGTTTGAAGGTGACCTTCAGCGTATTGAGATCAAGCCCCATCTGGTCGTTGGTCATCTCCATACCGTTGTTTGTGATTTTGAGGCTCTCTACTTCATTCACGAGGGTCACTATCCCGTCCTTGACATCCAACACACGGAAGCCCAAGACCGTCACGCTTTGATTCTCCAGCGGGAAGCCTTGCTCGCCCCCGCCCATGCGCGCTTCCCCATTCGTGCTTGCGGAAACTTTGAATCGTTCGGTTTCGCCCATTTTATAAATGCGTTTCAGCGTATACTTCTGCGCAGCCGGGGCTGCATCGTCCTGCGCCCAGACCGGGCTGTTCAGGCTCGCGACCATGAGGGCGCTGAGCATCCATAAGTGTTTTATTCGCATAGATTTGTTCTCCTTACTTCTCCTCTTTACGGCTGTCGCTCTCTTTCTTATCCGTGCTGCGCTGGATCAAAATAGTGGAGCTGGCTTCTGTGATTTCTCGTTCGTACTCTTTAATTTCAGAACCGTCGGTTTTGATCGGTTCGCTGACCTGTTTGATCTGTGCCGCCATCGTGGCTTTTTCCAACAAGCCCTTTTCGGGGTGGAACCAGAGTTTACCGGAACCAGTCAGGGTTCCTTTCAAAGAGCGCGCCGCTTTGGAGCGGTCGTCTGTCGGCTGCAGAAAAGCATCTTGATACACTTCGATAGGATGGTCAAATGTTTGGGTGATCTTCATCAGCTCGACTCCGTCCACCGTCTCCATGCCCTCACACACCGCTTTGATTTCGATTTTGAGCGCGTCTTTGCCCTCGCCAAACTTTTGCATAAAAGTCCAAGAGACTCCCTTTTCCATCTTCTTATCGGGCATTTGGGTGGGGATCAGCAGAGTGGCTAAGTTTCGCGGGTCGAAACCGGGCAAATTGATTCCCATCGGCAGCTGCCCGCCGCCTTTCAGGTCTTTCAATTCACCTTGCGTGGTTACAGTCGCGTTGGTGTCGGGAATATAGGATCGCGCCATTTCTAAAGAGATGGGCAGCGGCGCGCCGCTCAGTTCGCCGGACAGCGCATTCAGTCCCGTGGTAATGACCGCGCTTTTATCTTCGTTCATTTTCGCGACCTTGAGGAACATGCCTGTATTCAACTTAATATTGCCTGCCGCGCCGCCTCCACCGCCCGGAATCGGCAGATTACCTGTGATATCGATAATAACGTTGTAAGTTTCTTGTTGGTCAGGCTGAAATTTATAGATAAAGGGGGTCGCGGAATCTTGGGCAAAGGCTAAATTGAGTATGCCTATCCCCATAAAAAGCATCCAGCAGCGTTTTCGCATTGTTTGTTTAGAACCTCCCATTTTGATGGTAGAAGCGCAGAACCGCGCGGGACTTCAGTTAAGATTATACTCTATTTGTACCAGAATTGTTGCGCAAGGCAGGAATTCATGTAAACCACCTTACGCTGAAGGCAGGAATTTTTCGCGTTTGAGCGGAATATGAAGACTTGGTAGGTGATTCGTTATGCATAAACGCGGCTTTACGCTCATTGAACTCTTAGTGGTTATCGCTATTATCGCTATTTTGGCGGCTATTCTGTTTCCGGTATTTGCCCGCGCCAGAGAGAGCGCGAGAAAAACCCAATGTGTCAGCAATCAAAGACAAATTGGCACTGGCATCTCGCTCTATATCCAAGATTATGACGAAGTGTTCCCAGAACCGCTGCAGGGCGCATGTCTGGGGCTTCAAGATCAAGCCAACTCGCTTTGGACCCGGCAGGTTTATCCTTACATTAAGAACAAAGGCGTGTTGGTCTGCCCTTCCTCCAATCAAGGGCGCGCAGGTTTCCGAAATAACGCGGCGCAACCAGCCAACGAGGTAGACACCGAAATCAATCCGCCACCCTGCGGCAATTTTCATACCGACCGGCGCATGCAACCGCTGGGCTTGAACAAATTCATGGCTCCTTATTGGCAATGCCACGAGGGTGAACCGGGGTGCGGCGCATATTGGTTCCCACTTGATTATGGCGATGCCTTCGCTCGCGGACAATGTTCGGCGCAGTATGTGTCGATGGCGCGAATTCGAGAAGCGGCGAAAATGATACTGCTGACCGACAGCGTGACCGATTGTACAGGAGGAGGAGGATTCTGGGTGAACCCTTCCAACGCGACTAACAATCTCTTTGGTATGTCGGGCAGGCATGGCGACGGGCATAACACCCTGTTTTCGGACGGGCATGCGCGCTGGTATCCCGTCAGGCAAGATACTCAATTGACCCAGATTCGCAACAATGCTGCCTGGCGTTTGTCCGTCACCCAGCATCGCGGATTGGTCTTGAATCGCGAAAACAGCGGGGATCAAGTCTTCACTTGCGTGAACTACAACGCGGCGGATGTTCATTGGAATGTGGCCACGCCGCTGCCGGGCGACAACGCGACTATCGATCAACAATGCCGGTCGACTCAATAAGGCTGCAACGCGGGGTAGCGATAATCGTCTAAACTATTCGATATGAAGCGCAAACAGATTCACTTGGGGCTGTCTATTCTGACAGCGGCTATTTTGATTGGCTGTGGAGGGGGAGGAGGCGGTACAACTCTGCCTGCGACCGGCACTTTAGCGGTGAACAGTTCACCGACCGGAGGGAAAATCTACCTGAATGGGGTCGACACTGGCTCAACGACGAACACCACTCTAACCGTTCCGCGCGGCAACCAGACAGTGCGAATCGAGGTCACGCAAAGTGGTAAGACCTATCGAGCCGACCGGACAGTGGCGGTGAGCGCCAGCGCCACGGTACAAGTCTCCTTTACCCAGCGCAAAATCGAATCGACGCCGGCTGCGGTAACGATTTTTGTGGGTCAAAACCGCTCCTTAACGGCGCGCGCCCTGACCGCTGCAGGCGACCCGATCGCCGGTGTGACGTTCACATGGCAAAGCGCGAACCCTGCAGTGGCAACCGTTTCCAGCGCAGGCGTTGTGACGGGAGTCGCGATTGGCACAACCCACGTCATCGCGACGGATACGCAGTCCGGCATCGGTTTGATGATCCCTGTCGCGATATCTGATTTCCCGCCCCCGCCCCAATAATCGATGCCACCGAAACAAGGCGCGCCCGAACCCATCGCGGCTCTCAATCGAATTCCTATTCAGGAGTGCGGGGAGCCGATGGTTGATTTGCGCCTTGTTTGCCCTCAAATCGCGCTCCGGGACGAGAAAAAACTGGTTCCTTTTCTGCGCGCGGGGGTGACTCAGATGCTGAATGAGGCAGCTTCGCGACTGCCGGACGGCTGGCAATTGAAAGTCCTCAGCGCATGGCGCGCCCTGCAAGACCAGAAAGAGATTTATGACCACTATTACGAGCAGTTGCGCGCCGATCACCCGAATTGGAACCGCGCCACGCTCCGCCGCCAGACCAACCATTTTTTTGCCCCCTATGACCAGCCTGCCCCGCCCGGACATTGCACCGGCGGCGCGGTCGATGTGGGACTCATCAAACCAGATGGAACCGATGCCGATTTGCGCTCGCCGTTCGAGGGCTGGAAAGCGGCTTACACCTATCGCGCGGGCTTGGCTCCTGAAGCGCATTTCAACCGCCACCTGCTGCTGCGCGTGATGACGGAAGCCGGTTTTAGCAACTGCCGGGATGAGTTTTGGCATTTTTCTTATGGAGATTCGGCATGGGCAGTCCGAATCGGCGCGCCCCTCGCGATTTATGGGCTGGTGGAAGGACCTTTTGCCGCTTTGGGCGAAAACGAAGGATAACGGCTTGCCGCGTCGAAAGAGAGGGATTCTATGGCTACGCATGAAACGGAGATTCGGAACGGTCAAAAACGAACGATGATCAAGTTGGAACCCGGCGAGCGGATCGCGCTTTGCCGGTGCTTTAACTCAAAGAACTTTCCTTTTTGCGACGGAACCCACAAGGAGTATCCCAACCAAGATCACGGTCCGGTGATTGTGGAAGCGCCCGCACCTCCCCCAGAAGAAAGGGTCGATTGAAAGAATCACCCTCGCGTCTCTATTTGACGCGCTTTCAAGGCTTGCTTCAGGTCTGCAATGCGGTAATTTCCATCATGAACGATGGACGCGATGAGCGCAGCGGAGGCATGGGTTTGTTCGAACAGTTCGCATAAGTGTTCAGGACCGCCCGCGCCGCCGGACGCAATGACGGGAATATCGACCGACTCTGTGATGGTTTTGGTGAGCGCGAGGTCGTATCCTGTCTGCGCGCCGTCGCGATCCATACTGGTCAACAAGATTTCGCCCGCTCCCAAACGCGCTGCCTTTTGCGCCCATTCAAGCGCATCTAAACCGGTCGCCTGCCGTCCGCCATGCGTATACACTTCCCAGCGGTCGTCCACCGAGCGCGCATCGATAGCCACCACCACGCACTGGCTGCCAAAGGTCTCCGCCGCTTGGGTGATCAGTTCTGGATTTTGAACGGCAGGGGTATTGAGGCTGATTTTGTCCGCGCCCGCTTTCAAAATGGCTCTCATCTCGGCGATACTGCGGATACCGCCCCCCACCGTGAACGGAATGAAGACCTGTTCCGCGACGCGAGCCGCCAATTCGGCAGTGGTTTGACGACGCTCATGGCTGGCGGTGATGTCTAAGAAAACTAGTTCATCCGCGCCCTCTTGATTATAATAGGCTGCCAATTCCACCGGATCGCCCGCATCGCGCAGATTCTCAAACTGCACGCCCTTCACCACACGCCCGTTCCGAATGTCTAAGCAAGGGATAATTCGTTTCGCCAACACGTTTTAGATTCTACCCTTCCAACGACGGCAATGTCATGTCGCTGCTATGCCCAGGGAATACTTTCGCGCTGGGGTCTATCAGATGTTTCGCGTAATTGACCGCCGCGCACACTTCGCCCACCCCGGTCGCGATCAGTTTGAGTTTTCCTTCATAAGCGCAAACATCGCCCGCCGCAAACACACCGGACAGGTTCGTTTGCATGTGGTGGTCGACCTTGATCGCGTTCCCTTGCAACTCCAGTCCCCAATGCTTGAGGGGTCCTAAGTTCGCGATAAATCCCGCGCTGACGATCATCGCATCCACTGGGAGTTGATGCTCCTCTTGCGTTTTGTTGTGGTAAATCGTGACGGAGCCAAGCGAGCCGTTCCCCTGCACCGAGCGCAGTTCGTAAGGCGTCATGATCTGCACGGAACCCTCTTTCAACTGGCACACGCTTTGCTCATGCGCGCGGAACTCATCACGCCGGTGAATCAGTGTTACCGATTCTGCGATGGGTTCCAACATCAGCGCCCAATCGACTGCCGAGTCTCCACCGCCCACGATCAAACATCGCTTGCCTGCAAATTGCGCTTTATCTTTCGCGCTGTAGAAAATGCCTCGTCCCTCGAACTGATCCAAACCTTCCGCAGGCACTTTTCGAGGTGTAAACGCGCCCGCGCCCGCACAGATCACTATCGTTCGAGTCTTGTGTTGGCTGCCTGCGCCGGTGGTCAAAATCCAATGATCCGCTTGCTGCTCCAACAGTTCTGCTCGCTCCTCCAAACAGATTGTGGGATGAAAACGAGACGCCTGCGCGACCATCTGGATCACCAAATCTTTGGCTAAAATTTCAGGGAAGCCCGGCATATCGTAGATGTATTTTTCTGGATAGAGTGCAGTCAGTTGACCGCCCAATTCCGGCAGACTATCGATAATTTTGACGCTCATTCCGCGCAAGCCCGCGTAAAACGCGCCAAACAAGCCGACCGGTCCGCCGCCGATAATCGTGATGTCGTAAATCTCTGAATGTGTTGTCATGAGGTTGTTGCCCATCCGCGGGAAGGCTTTGTATGCAGCAACGCGCTTCACGCGCAGTGGATGGTACAATTATACCCGTAAAGATGAACAATGCACAGAGTTGGAATCCGGCAGACCGATTTTTGATAGCGGCTTTGGAAGAGGATATTGGCACCGGCGATTGGACCAGCCATCTGCTGATTCCGCCCGACCGAACCGCCGAATTAGCGATCTTGGCGCAGGCGCAGGGAATCGTTTGCGGTGTTCCCTTCGCGCAGCGGGTGTTTGAGCTGTTAGACCTGCAAATTCAGGTCGTGTCGCGCAAAGAAGAGGGCGCGCTCGTTCAACCCAATGACAACATCCTGCATTTGCAAGGACCGGCGCGCGCATTGCTGACTGGCGAACGAACTGCCCTGAATCTGTTGCAACGGTTGTCAGGAATCGCCACTTTGACCCGTCAATTTGTGGAGCAGGTTCGCGATTTGCCCGCGCAGATTGTCGACACCCGTAAAACCACGCCGGGGCTGCGTTTCTTTGAGAAATACGCCGTGCGAATAGGCGGCGGCTCCAATCACCGGATCGGCTTGTACGACGGCATCATGATCAAGGATAATCATATCGCGCTGTTTGGCGGGGAGATCGCGGATGCAATTGCCTGCGCCCGGTCCGGCGCGCCACACACACTGAAGATCGAAATCGAGTGTGAACGATTGGAGCAGGTGGCGCAGGCTTTATCGGCAGGCGCGGATATCATCCTGTTGGATAATATGAGTTTGGATCAATTGCGCGAATCGGTCCAGTTGCGCGGTTCCGCCCCTACCCTGCTGGAAGCCTCCGGCGGCGTCAATTTGCAGACGGTTCGCGCCATCGCGGAAACGGGCGTCGACTTGATTTCGGTGGGAGCGCTGACCCACTCCGCGCCGATTCTACAAATGCACATGGAAGTGATACATCGTGCCAGTTAAGCGCACATGGTGGGTCTTTCCCGTTGCGCTTATCGCGCTGGCATTTTTGGCGCGCCTGATCGGTATCGGTTGGGGATTGCCCAACGAAACGCATTACGCTTCGTTCCATCCCGATGAGGGGCTGATTTTGGCGGTGTGTTACGACGCGCTCAACCCGTTCCGCGGCGAGTTTTTGCCCGGCTTCTACAACTATGGCACATTGTCTCTTTATCTGTGGAGTTTCTGGCTTCACCTGCTGACCTTCTGGGGCGTGATTGCAGCGCCTCCCGCCGAAGCCAGCGAAGCGGTCTATGCGGCTTTCCGCGCCGACTTACATCTTTGGGCGCGCATTTTGACCGCTTTCTTGGGCGCGCTCACGGTGGGCGTCATTTACCAGACTGGCCACCGGTTGGGCGGGCAGCGGGTCGGGCTTTGGTGCGCGGCTGCGATGTTGTTCGCGCCCGCGCATGTGATTCATTCCCGCTTTCAGACCGTCGATGTGCCGACCACTTTGTTTGTCGCGCTGATCTGCTTCCAAGCCGTCAAGCTTTACAGTTCTGAGAAACCTTGGCGCGACTTGATGTGGGGCGCGGTATGGGCGGGCTGCGCGGCAGGCTGCAAATATAACGCGGGGCTGTTTTTGGTCGCGCTCTGGGTCAGCGCATGGCTGCGTCCGGGCAGCGCAAACGAACGAGGGGGCTTCACAGCGCGCGCGGTCTTTTCCAGCGCGTTCGTCGCTCTGATGGTTTTCGCGTTGGTGTGTCCCGGTCTGTGGGCAGATAATGAGCAGTTTATGCGCCATTTCACCTATGAACTGAGGCATGTCGGCACAGGGCATGGCGATATTTTCACCGCGACCGGTCTCGGCTGGCTCTATCACTTGTCGCCTAATCTCGCGTGGGGGTTCGGCACGGGCGTGTTGCTGCTCTCTGTTGCGGGCTGGGTGTTCGGATGGAAGTCGAACCCCGCCGCGCGAGGCATTTTGATCGCTTCGATTCTTTTCTATCTGCTGATTGGGGGCGCGGAGGTAAGGTTCCTGCGATACACCTTCCCGCTCTTTCCTGCGTTGGCATTGGGTATCGGTTTCATCGCGCCGTTGCTTGCGAGCCAATTTTCCAAGAATCTCGCGGTTCGTCAAGGCGTCTCTTTGGCGGTCAGTTTCGCGTTTGTCTGGCAGTGGATGTGGTCTTTCAGTTTGACCACGCTGATGCTTACGCCGGATACACGCCTGCAATGCGTTCAGTGGATGAAGCAGAACGCAAAGTCAGGCGACGCCATCGGGTTTGGAACCGTGCCTTGGTTCTACACGCCTCCCCTATTCCCTCAAACAGGCGAACTGCGTTGGCAAGACCGCTTACAACGCATGGCAGAAGCGCAAACCGAGTATCGTTTGGTTAGTCTCGCGCCGCCCGATTGGGACACGGCGCGTCTGAGACAAGACTCGCCCGACTGGGTGATTATGAGCCAATTTGAGTTTGGCGACATGGAGCGTTTGCAGGGCATCCCCGAAACGAGCGTTCCCGAAAACGACCTGCCTTCGGTTCGGAAAGCCGCCGCCTATCAACAATTCATGGGCGCGCTGTCGGAATCGTACGAACTCGCGCGCGTTTTCAGAAACCGTCCGCCAGCCTCTTTCGGTCAGCGGTTACCACCCCATGATCTACTTTATATCTATCCTGAAATGCGTGTTTACCGGCGCAAATAAACTTCTCTGTCCAAAAGAGGTATAATTTACCCGCTATGAGTTGGCTGAAAAAGACTGATTTTTGGATCGCGTTCGTTTTAATGGTGATTGGGGTTGTGGGCATTGCCAGGGGCAATCAATCGATTGCAGACCCCGGTCAAGACGCGCATCCGCAGCTCGCTTGGCTCTATTTGCTTGCCGCGCTGATTATGCTGGTCAATGGTTTGGTTTCGCACCGGCAGTATCTGCGCGACCACGCGAAAACCCAAGCAGAAAAGGGAGAAAATCCCCCCACTCAGAAGCAGGAGGCTTAAACCATTATGGCAGTGATTTGTTCTCAATGCGACCAACCTATGAATAAACTCCCCCGCTGGCTGAGCGGCTCGCAGGTGAAATTCATTTGTGATGTTTGCCGTCAGCAGTTGCCCTACCAGACCGTTACAGCCGACATCCCTGAACCCGTTGTCACGACAGAGGTAAGCGAGGATGAACCTGAAGTGGTGCCATTCTCCCAGTTGGATAAAACCGCATTGGGTGAAGTGGATGATGAACCTGAAGGTGATATGGACTTCTCGGATGACCTCAGCGATGAGGATGACGAAGATTAAGCCGCTGTTCTAAGCGCGGGAGATTTAGAACGTATGACCGAATATCGCGCCATCCAAGTCGGAGAGGAGCCTGCCTGCATCGACTTGTGGAAATCTGTTTTCCGCGCCTCCCAAGATTATTTTCCCCGCTATTTCGCTGACCCGCATTGGAAACCCGACTATACCCGCGTATGTGCAGTGGAGGGTCAGTTGGTGGCTGCCGTGCAGATCGTGAGACGCTGGGTTCATGTTCATGGCGAAATGCTGCCGATGGCGGGCATTGCCAACGTCGCGACTCTGCCCGAACACCGGGGAAAAGGACACTCAACACGCCTGCTAAAAGAGGCGAATGCTGTGATGGATACCGAGGATTTCCTGTTCGGGTTGCTGTTCACAGGAATTCAAGATTTCTATGCGCGTTTGGGATGGTCCTCAATGCCGGGCAGCGAATGGATCGCGCCGCCCAGTCCTTGCGCGCTTCCAGGATGGATTTTCCGCGAAGCGCAAGAAGAAGACATTCCCCGCCTCGCCTATTTTCATTCGCTTTTCAGCGCGCGCCTCAACGGAACGGTTCATCGCGATCAAGATTATTGGCGCGAGTGGGTATTGATGGGCAGACCGGAATGGCGACAAGGCTTCTATCTGGTTGAACGCGAGGGCAAGATTCGGGGCTACCTCCGCATTAAGCAGTATCCCAAGCGTGATGAACAGGGCCAAGAGATCGGTGTGGAGGAGGTTGCGCTCAGCGAAGCGGGAGTCGATCCGTCCGATAGCGATGCGCTGCAAGCCATCATCGGCTTCGCGATTGATGGGGCTTACCGGGTGAACGCCGACCGCTGCGCGATTGACCTACCCTATCGGGGATTCGAGAGTCTGATTCACAGCGTTAGTCCGCAAGCGCGACCACAGACCGATGAGGGCGCGATGGTTCGCTTGTGCAGTTATGAACGTCTTTTGAACGCGCTGGACCGAGTCGCGCCCGACCCGGTGCCGGTCGAACTCATTCCTGCCGACTCCGCCAAAGCCATGCGCTTGTTGCTGGGCGGCTGTGAACCGAACGATGACTATCCTGACCCGCTTCCCAAGTTTTTCCCGCCGCGCCCAATGCATTATTGGAATGTGGACGGGTTCTGAAAACCTTTATTCTATCAAACCATCAAGGAGGAAACATTTACATGGCAGATACACAAAGAACATTGATTTTCATTAAACCGGACGGCGTCCGCAGGAACTTGACGGGCGAAATCATTCAACGATTTGAGCGGCGCGGTATCCGCGTGGTCGGCTTGAAAAAAATTCATCCCAGCCGTGAGCTGGCAGAGCAGCATTATTCCGTTCATCGAGAGCGACCTTTCTTTAGCAGCGTGGTGGAATTCATCACTTCGGGACCGGTGGTCGCGATGGTGCTGGAGTGTCCCAACGCGATTGAGGTGACCCGCGGTATGATGGGCGCAACGAACCCGGCACAGTCGCCGCCCGGCACTATTCGCGGCGATTTCGGTTTAGACATCGAGCAAAACATCATTCATGGCTCGTCTGATCCTGAAGCCGCCGCCTATGAAATCCCGCTCTGGTTCAAACCAGACGAGTTAGTTGGCTAAGTCGAGAGAAAGCCTCTCGAACAAGTCTATTTTTTGTGGATTCCCGCGTTCCCCGCTTTCGCGAGGATGAGCAACGGAAATGACGGCTTGGCGCGATTTGCTTTGGATAGCTGCCGACTTACCGAGCATTTAGTATGGCTTCTACTTGAGACATAAACGCAAAGACGCAAGGAAGACAATCATGAAACATGACCAGGAGCTTCAGCAGATTGCTCAGCAAATCTTCGAGTTGCAAAAGAAAAGAAGGGAGTTGTTCGAACAAAGTGAAGGGGAAGTCGTAGAAAACTATGAGTTTCGGACGGCAGACGGCGCCCCCATCCATTTGTCCGATCTCTTTGGCGATAAGAACGACTTGATCCTTGTTCATAATATGGGCAAGGAATGCTCTTACTGCACTTTGTGGGCAGACGGCTTTAATGGCTTAAGCCCGCATTTAGCAGACAGAGCGGGCTTTGTCGTGGGTTCACCCAATGAACCGGAGGATATGAAACAGTTTGCGGAATCACGCCACTGGCGTTTCAAAATGGTTTCTGTGGATAAGCAGTTTGCATCTGACATGGGAATGTACAACGAGAATGACGGTTTTTGGCCTGGGGTGTCCACCTTTAAGAAACTGCCTGATGGAACGATTAAAAGGATGAATTGGAGTTTTTTGGGTCCTGGTGACCCCTTCTGCTCCCTATGGCATCTCTTCGACATGATTCCTGAAGGCGACAACGGGTGGGAACCTAAGTACCGTTATTAAGAACACTCTATTATCCCTTGCAGGCTTGCAATTACTTGAGCCTGCGAGGTATAATATACGCCTGCGTGGGGCGGTAGCTCAGCTGGGAGAGCGCTAGAATCGCACTCTAGAGGTCAGGGGTTCGAATCCCCTTCGCTCCACCATGTTTTTTCTCCCTCGTGATTCACCACTACGGTTGAGTCCAATGCAATATTCCAAGCGCAATTAATTGAAGTTCGGCAGATTCAGGTGAGCCTGATAGGGACCAATCTCCTCTGTCCACAAGCTGGCGAACGACTTAAAGATCATACCAAGGTGATAAAGGTCATGAGTAACCCAGGCTGCCAGGATATTGGCGATCGTCTCTGTTCCAAACTCTTCATCCGTTGTAGATTTGTGTAGATCGCTCTCTGTTAAACCCAGTTTCAACAATTGTTCCACTTTCATCGAACGCACAGCGTCAAACTCGTCTAAAAGTTCCTCCACGCTCCTCTGCTTCGCATAATCCTGTTCTGCGAGAGGAGGCGTATCTTCGTCATAGGCTGGGTCCAATATCTTCTCAATTCGGGCAAGCCAACCCCAATCGCGATCTACCAGCACCAAATGCGCAATTACCTCACGCGGTGAATAGACCTCAGCAGCGTGGCGGGCATCCAGCCATGTGTCCGGTCGACCTTCTATCACTGTTCGCAGGACAAGAGGCGTAAGAGACAGCGGCTCAGTGTATCGGGATAAATCCAATTTGACTTTCCTCTTTCATTATATCTGGATTATACCTCAGTTCAACCTTAACCAGACGACGAGTTAAAAATATCTGAGAAGAATCGTCGGTAAACGGCTTCGCATAGAAGCCTCTCGAAAGTGTTTGTTTTTCGTGGATTCCCGCGTTCGCGGGAATGACGGCGCACTGCGATTTTCTTTGGATAGGCTTCCGATAAACGGTGGCTTAAACATCGTTTCTACTTATCAAGAAGGGGTAAGAGCGATTTCAACGAGTCCCAAATATAGTCCGGTTGCAACTCGGCAGGAAGCGCCTCTGCCTCTGCCCTCGTAGAAATGCCGGTAAGCGCGAGCGCGCAAGGCACGCCTGCCTGCTTTGCGAGGGCAATATCCGTATCCAGGCGATCCCCTACTAAAAATGCCTCTGACCGGGACATCCCCGCCTCTTGCAGCAACAGGTCCAGAATCAAAACATTCGGTTTCCCCACCACAAATGGATCGGCTCCTCCCGCTGTTTGAATTGCTGCGACCATCGTTCCCGCGCCGGGCAGCACTCTTCCGCCTTCTGCGGGATAGGTCGCGTCCGCATTCGTCGCGATGAGGCGCGCGCCCGATAACAACGCATATTGCGCCAGCCTTAGACGCTCATAGCTGAACGATTTGTCGATCCCGACAACCACCGCATCGGCAGCCTCCGTTTCGGGGTTTTTCGTGAAGCGGAAGCCGCTGGCATGGAGTTCCTCGCGCAAGCCCGGCTCCCCCACCACAAACAGGCAGGCATCCGACTTCCACGATTGCAAAAAACGCGCGGTCGCCCAAGCAGAGGTCATAAACTGCTCTGGCGAGGCAGGAATACCCATGCGTTGTAATCGATGGGCATACTGTTCGCGGGTCAAACCGGAATTGTTGGTCAGGAAATAGGTTGGCACTCCCCGCGCCTGCAGGGCAAGTAAGGTCTCGACCGCATCAGGAATCGGCTCGCTGCCCCGGTAGAGAACCCCATCTAAATCAAAAATAAAAGCTTTCATTTGGAACGCGAAACCACAAAATCGGCGACCTCCAGCAACGCGCTTTTCGCGTTGGAGGGGGGCAGCGTTTCCAACGATTGCAACGCCTGTTGAAGATGAGAACGCGCCGCCTCTTGCGCAACATCAATACAGCCTGTTTGTTGCATTTGCTGAATCCATTCGGTCAACCGTTCAGGCGCGATCTCGGTTCCAAAACTCTCTCTCAGGCGTGTTCGCTCGTTTTCGTCGCTTTGCGCATAGAGTCGCAGCAAGGGCAGCGTGGCGCATCCCTCACGGAAATCGGTGCCAATCGCTTTGCCTGTCAAGGCGGGGTCCCCCACATAATCCAATAGGTCATCCACGACTTGGAACGCCATGCCAATATGCAGCCCAAACTGCTCCAAAGCGCGCACCACCGCGGCGTCTGCCTGCGCCAACATCGCGCCAATCGCGCAACATCCCGATAGAAACACAGCGGTTTTCCTGCGCAGCACCTCGAAATACGCCTCTTCTGAAATGTCAATCTTGTTGCGCAGGAAAACCGCCGCGACTTCGCCTTCGCTCATTTCGCGCGTGATAATCGCCACCTTCTGAATCAGGTTCAGATCGCCGTCGTGCGCCAGGTGATACATGGCGCGAGTCAACAAGTAATCGCCCGATAACACTGTGGCTAAGTTGCCATACAGCGCGTTCGCGGTGGGTTTACCGCGCCGCGTTTCCGTTCCATCAATCACATCATCATGCACCAGCGACGCCATATGAATCAACTCCATGCAGGCAGCGATTTTCACCAGCCGGTCGCGCATGCCATGTCCATTGTTCATCAGAGAAGCATATTTTTCAGGATGGGCGACTTGCGCGCTCAGAATGACCAACGCGGGGCGCAGCCGTTTACCGCCCGCCCGCAGCAGGTGACGCCCCAACTCGCTGAGTTCGCGAACCGGCGTATCGATTTGAGTTTCCAGATATTGCTCCACCATATCCAGTTCCGGACGCGCGAAATCCAGCGCGCCCAGCGTTTGGTTCATCTGCTGGAGGGTTGGCGAGGTTAAGATAGACATGATTTAACTCCCGTATGGATACAGACCACACCGAGTGAGAGGTCTTGATAACGTGTCCGTTCAAAGCCTGCTTCGCTCATCAGCCCCAACAGAGTGTCTCGCTCGATGTAAGATTGAATAGAATTAGGTAAATAGAGATAAGCGTCCTCTTGACTGAGCAATTTGCCGATCCTTGGCAGCAAGCGCAGCGAGTAGAAATCGTAAAATGGGCGCATCAGCGGATGACGCGGGCGGTTCAATTCCAGGCAGACAAAACGACCGCCGGGCTTCAACACTCGCCAAGCCTCTCTCAGCGCGCGCGGTTTGTCGATCAGGTTGCGCATGCCAAAAGCGATAGTCACGGCATCGAAACAAGCGTCCGTAAACGGCAGACTGTGCGCATCACCCAACAGCCAATGCACGCGCGCTGCTCCTTCAGGACGCGCCTTTTCCCGCCCAATTTGCAGCATGGGTTCGCAGAAATCGACCGCAAACACCTGCCCATTGGGACCGGTATGGCGGGCTAATTCAATGGACAAATCGCCTGTTCCTGCGCACAGGTCCAGCGCGCAATCGCCGGGTTCGACCGCCGTGAGACGCGCAGCCACCCTCCGCCACCGGTGATGCATGCGCAGGCTCAGCACCGAATTCAGCAGGTCATAGCGAGCGGCAATCGCGGCGAACATGCCTTTTACATAGCGATGGCGATCTTCGTCGTATCGCTGCCACATCGGCGGTTCAGGCGTAGGGTCTGATTTTGCATCGGACTTTGTGCTTAGTTTCACAATCCCCCAAATTATACCCTTTTTGCGGGTTTCTTTGGGCAAAGAGGCAGAGAAAAGGAGGGATACGCCCTATTCAGAACATGCGCTTCAAGCGTGTATGCGCGAAATCCAAGAGCGAGTGCGCTGCGCCGCCCGCCACCAAACCGATGCAAATCGCTATCCATTCCGCAGGGTAATCGGTGAATAACCGGCTGGCATTGCGTAACCACGAATGAGGATCGGCATCCCAAGCGATTCCCAGCCTTTGCGCGCCCCAAACCGCGCCTACCGCCAACAAACTGCCCACCACCAGCAAGTAGCCTGCCCGCAACAGAGGTCCCACACCCAACCCATGCGAAATCCAACTACGGTGCGGAACCATCTTTTGATAGGGCCACCAGAGCCAGCGTAAAGGTCCCCAGCGTTTATAAGCGGACGATTCGATATCGAGGTCGCTGGAAAGCCAAATGCCTGAAAAGGTGTAGGTAGCGATTGCCAGCCATGCTAAAGGCTGCTGGAGCGAATCTACTTGGAGGTAGACCACCGGCACCGCGGCGGCGGCTGTGCCTACTGTGACCCAATCATGCACCTTTCCACTCGGCATACGCTTTATGTACCCTCTTCTTGGTCTTTACGCTGGTTTTCGCCCCGAAGTTTCTTGAGGGCGCGCGCCTCGAGCTGTCGAACCCGTTCGCGAGTCAACTGCATATGCTGTCCGATCTCTTCCAGCGTCATAGGTTCAGAGTTGCTTAAGCCGTACCGAAGCGTGATAACGGCGCGTTCGCGCTCCGTCAGGGTGTCTAAGAGGTCTTCAATCCGTTCCCGGACTTGCTCGCGTTCTAAGGCGGTATCGGGCATATCGGATTCTTCATCCATCAGCTTATCCAGCAAAGAGACTTCTTCATTCTCAGTGACGGGCATTTCCAACGAAATCGCATCGGGGATGACCTTCATCAAGTTAGTAATCTGTTCTGGGGTCATGTTCATGCCGCTTGCCAATTCTCCAATGCTCGGCTTGCGCCCCAACATCTGTTGCAGTTCATTGGAGACCCGCACCAACTGCTGAATATGCTGCATCATGTGATTAGGCAGCCGGATAAGACGCGCCTGTTCTTTGAGGGCGCGCGTAATCGCTTGCTTGATCCACCAACTGGCATAGGTGCTGAAACGGCAGCCTTTCTGTTCATCAAACCGTTCGATGGCGCGCATCAGCCCGATATTGCCTTCCTGGATCAAATCGGAGATGGGCATCCCCCGCCCCACATAGCGCCGGGCTATCGAAATCACCAACCGGAAATTGGCGTGCGCCAGAGTCCAGCGCGCCTGTTCATCGCCCATCCGCGCCTGGCGCGCCAGGGTCTGCTCTTTTTGAGGGTTCAACAGCGGTACACGCGAGGCTTGGCGAATCCACATCCGAACGCTGTCTTCCAGGGGTTCCTCTTCTATGGCAGCGATTTCCGCGTCGGTGGCTGCCATCGTCTCTTCCAGGCGTGTCTCCAGCGGGTCCGTCTCCACAACAGGAATACCCAGTCGCTCTAACATCTCCAACAAGGTTTCCAATGTCTCAGGGTCGGACATCTCCATAGGCAGCGTGTTGTTTAGCTCATCAAAGGTCATAAAGCCCTGCATTCTGCCTTTCTCGATCATCTGTCTAAAATCATCCGTTTCATAGTAAGGGGTCACTGCTTTCTACTCCTTCCCTTTCGGGCTGTATGCTTTCCTTTGCAATTCGCGTTCATCCATTAGATGGCTTCTCTTTAAGTTCGGCAAGCAGGGAGAGGTATTCCTGCATAAGTGGGTCCTCTGGCGCAATTTCTCCTTTCGATATCCGCCTCGTCAACTCCGTACGCCGCGCTTTTTTCTGCTGGCGCTGCAGATAAGCGATACAATCGGCGATGAGCGAACGGTTGAGCGGTTCGGCGTCTTTCAGTAAGAGCGCGGTGACTTTTTGTTGGAGTGTTTCATCGGACAGGGACGCAATCAGTGTATCCGCCACCGCATGCGCGGTCAGCAGTTGGTTCTCTTGCCAAAGCTGCGCAATCTGATGATACTCGCTAACACGCCAGACATAACTCGACACAAAGGGCATCGCTTCTTTCCTCAGGTCCGGTTCACACATCGCCCGGATCAGGGTTTGTTCCGCATGGCGGATGGCGCGCGGGATCGCAGCCGATTGTAGTTCCGCGGCGGGTATCGGGTTTGCAGGCTCTTCCGTGGGCTTTTGTTCGTCCTTTCGTTTGAACTTGGTTTTTCGGCGCAACAGCCGGTTCAAATCATCGCGCAGCGCGCTCTCCGCGCCTTGCGGGTTCATCGCATAACTGGGCGCAAAAGGCGCGAGCCACTCCAGATAACTTTCCCGTTCGATGGCGTTGGGAACGGCGGCGATAATGGGAAGCGCGGATTGGATTAAAGCGGCGCGCTCTCCCATGTTTAATGTTTCCACATGTTCCAAATCTCTCCCAAGCACTCTTTGCAGGGCAAACATGGGCGCGCGAACCGCCTCCTCGATACAGGTCTTGAGCGCGTCTGCCCCGCGCGCTTTCAACAGGCTGTCGGGGTCCTCGCCGGGAGGCAGTTGTGCCACCCAAGCTGGAATCTCAAATGCCTGTAATATTTCCGCCGAACGCATCGCTGCCTTTGCGCCCGCTTCATCCGAGTCAAAGAGTAGGTAGACTCGGTCCACCATTCGTTTCAAGCGCGCCGCATGATCCTCTGAAAAGGCGGTTCCCAGGGTCGCGAGGGCATGGGTGAAGCCAAATTGATGCAGCATAATCAAATCTAAGTAGCCTTCCGCAATCAACGCGGTTCGCTCCCGCAAAATCGCCGCGCGCGCCAGATGCCAGCCATAGAAGATTTTTCGTTTTTCAAAGAGCGGCGTTTCAGGCGAGTTCAGGTATTTTGGTTCCCCTTCCCCCATCACCCTGCCCCCAAACGCCACCACGCGCCCGCTTTGGTCATGGATGGGGAACATCAGGCGGTTTCGGAAACGGTCATACCAACCTTGTTTGCCCTCTTCCACTAAACCGGCAATTTGCGCGTCGGTCAGCGATACATGGTTGTTTTGGAAAAAGGTGGTCATCGCGTCCCACTGGTCAGGCGCAAAACCCAATCCGAACTGGTTCGCGATTTCTGGTTTGATTCCCCTGCCCAGAATATAGTCACGCGCAGGCTGATTTTTTTTCAGGCTTTGCCGGAAGAAGAATTGCGCGGCGGAAATGGGTCGTTTGAGCCGTTCCAGCGTATCGGCGCGTTCATAGTCTACCCTTTCCGGCGTTAGTTCTATGCCCGCGCGCTCCGCCAGTTTTTGGAGCGCGTCTCGAAACCCGATGCCCTCGATGCGTTCGATAAACGCGAAATGATCGCCGCTGGCGCCGCAGCCAAAACAGTGGAAGCGTCCTAAGGCGGGACTGACATGAAAAGAGGGGGTTTTCTCCGAGTGAAACGGACATAACCCCCTATAATTTTTGCCTGCGCGTTCCAGGCGCGTATAGTCGGAGATCAACTCAACGAGATCGATACGCGAGCGTATCTCTTCCCGTGGGTCAGCCATACGAATCTTATCTCCAGGTTACATTATAGTCTGGGACCCGCTCCCATTCCGGGTGGAGGAGGCAATTCGCCGGGGCTGCCCATCGCGCCGCCGCCGGGTCCGCCGCCTGCGCCGGGCATACCACCGCCCGCACCGCCACCGCCGCCTGAGAAGCCCATGCCGGTGCGCGGAATTCCTGCCGCAACGATGACCGCAATGACGGTATGCTTCTTCGAGTCGAGAATAAAGGCAACATTGCGCCGGTTGTAGCGAATGGCGTAAACGTTCCCTTGATACTCATGCTCGGTGGGGTAGCCGTAAGCCGTCACTACTTTCTTGTAGGAATCGCCCAGCGTGATGCCTTTCGTGGTTCGAACCCGGGGATTGGGTTTCAAGCCGTACGCCATCATCTGGATGATGCGCCCATCTTTGTTCGCGAGGAACAAGTAGTTGTAGCCGCCCTTGACTTGATAGCGGTACAGCGTTTCGGTTTCAATGCTGGTTGTGCCAGAACCGCCGCCTAAGCCGCCGCCACCGCCCATGTCACCACCCATAGGTCCACCCAAACCGCCAGGGGCTCCCATCGGACCTCCCATCGGTCCGCCCATCGGCGCGCCGCCAAGACCGGGCGCTCCACCGGGCATCCCGCCGCCCGCGCCACCGATTGCTACCGTTTGGGGCGTGATTTCTGTGGGGTTGCCAAAAGCCTTTAATACGCTGACCACCGGGCTGAACAGCCGCAGCCCCAATAACCTCATTTCTGGTTGCGCTTGTTGAGCGAACCCCGCGCCCATCACCATCGTAACAGCGGCTGCGCATGCCAGTCGACGCCAATTCATTGTCATTCGATAAAACCTCCTCACAAATCTCCTCTCTATATTTTAGACCATAAATGGTCGATTCCTGCACATTTTCTTTGCATTTTCGGCTATCATATATAGAGACTCATGAATCGCGTTCAAGGTTCAAAAGGATCGGGGTGGCGGATAGCGCTGGCTCTTTGCCTGTTGGCGGGAGTCCTTTATTGGTTTTGGATACGCCCTTTCCAGCAGCCACCGAGCGAGATTCAGATCGAATTCCGACCATGAAAATCGCTTTAATTGGATTCCCGCTTAGCGGCAAAACCACGCTTTTTGAGGCTATCAGCCAGGGACAATCGCGCGACGGTATCGCCAGTGTGCCAGTTCCCGACCCACGTTTAGACAAAATTATCGAAATCGCCAAACCGAAAAAAGTGACTCCTGTTTCGTTGGAATGGCACGACGACATTCCCGATATCGTGACCGACAAACCGGAAACGGTCCGAACGACGCTCAGCGCGGCGCGGCAGATGGACCTGTTGGTATGCGTTTTGCGCTTGTTCGATACGCCATTCGCGCCCTACCATACGGACATTCATCCCTTGCGCGACCTGCGATTCTGGCTGGAAGAGTGTTTACTGACCGACCTGCAAACGGTGGAAAACCGTCTGGAGCGGCTGAAAAAGCTGTTTCAATCGCGCAAGGAATCGGCAGCAGACCGGGCAGAAGCCCAAATTTTGGAAACGATGCGCGCTGCGCTCAGCGAAGGTAAGCCTGTCCGCCTGTTGGAAATTCCAGAGGAGACCTTGAACAAAATGCGCGGCTTTGGGCTGTTATCCGCCAAGCCGATGATCGCGGTCGCCAATTTGTCTGAGTCGTTGTTGGGCAAACCGGAAGCCGACCCGCTGCCTGCCCTGCGCGCGCTCTGCGAAGAACAAGGGATCGGTTTATGCACGATCTGCGCGACCTTTGAGCGCGACTTACTGGCGTTGTCGCCCGAAGAACAGGAGGAATATTTGGAAATGGCGGAGTTAGAAAGCCCGCAGTTGCCCTCCCTCATTCGCCAGGTGTATGACCAGTGCCGTCTGCAAGTGTTCTATACGATTGGTGAAGACACCCGCGCTTGGCTGCTATCCCGAGGCAGTTCGGCGGTGGAGGCGGCAGGCGTGATCCATTCTGATTTAGCGCGCGGGTTCATCCGTACTGAGGTGATAACCTTTGAAGATTTCGAGGCGCACGGAGGTTGGGACCCCGCGCACAAAGCCGGTAAAATGCGATTAGAGGGGCGCGAATATATCGTGAAAGATGGCGACGCGCTGCATATCCGCTTCAAAGTGTGAACGGGTGAGCGGCACCGTGGACCGCTCCCCGATTTCTCAAAACATGGCTTGCGCGCCTTGCAGAGCAGCCTGCGCCTTCTGCATAAACTCTTTTAGAGAGCCATCGCTGAAATCGATAATGGCTAACAGCGCAGGGTCTAACTCTAACGCGTTGACCTCTTGGCTTAACGGGTAGCCCAACGTGTTTGCGCAATAATCGGCAAATTGGACAATTGCATTCTCTGGGTTGCCCGTCTGCGCCGCGTTATGATGGTGAAGCACTAAATCGGCGATAGGATTGGGCAGGTTCCAGCGGTCTACCAGCGCAGCGCCGACGTCGGCATGGGTAAAGCCGAACAGCTCCTGCTCGGCTTCAACCACGCTTTTGCCCCGCTTTGTTACCATCTCGCGCAGGTCTCCCATCCACTCGCTCATGGAGGTGGACAGGATCAGCTTTCCTACATCGTGCAGTAACCCCGCGGTGAATAGTTCGCTTGGGTTCTTCAGCTCGATTTGTTTCGCGCATAATTGCGCAATCAACCCGGTTGCCAGGGCATGCTTCCATAAGCCGTCCTTATCCTCTGTGTAGCCGTTCAAGGTCTTTTGCATCAGGGGATAGGTGGCAGCCAGCAGCGCGAGGTTTTTGATGGCTTGCGCGCCCAGCACGATCACTGCCTCTTCTATTGAGGCGATTCGCCGTGACAACCCAAAATAGGCGGAATTAACCATCCTCAACGCGCGGGCAGTCAGCGCTTGATCTTTGTAGATCATCGCGCCGATTTTCTGCGCGTTCATCTGCGGGTCATCTGCCATTTGATAGACGCGCATAACCACGTCCGGCAGGCTTGGCAGGTCTTGTATTTTGCTTACCAGCGCTTCCGCGCTCATCTCTTCCTTGATCGCTAACACCGATTACCTCCTAATGAGGGCAACCTGAGATTGCTCCAAGGCGTTTATTCCATACCGCCTGCCGGAAACGCATGCGATTTATACGGGGAGATTTAGAGCCAGAGCGGGTGGTTCGCTGTCATCCAGTCGATGGTTTGCTCCGCGAATTGTTGAGCTGCCTGTTGTTCCTGCTTTGAGAGCGCAGGGACTTGTTGATCGGTGAGACGAGGAATATCCGCTTTCCACGAAAATGTCTCGGGCGTTTCATCCGGCAGCGGTATCCCTGCCAATGCCGCAATCGCCATCGTCCACATACGCGGCACGGTCGTGAGATTATATCCGCCGCCGCCCAGCGCGACGATGGGCAGTCCCAAGTTCTTCACCTGTTCCACCGCCCAAACCCAGCCCTGCGCGGATAAGTGCAGATGCCCCAACGGGTCCAGCGCATGCGGGTCAGAACCCATCTGCAGCACAATGGCTTCCGGCTGAAAACGCTGGAGCGCGCCCAAGCCAATCGTTTCAAAGGCATGCTGCCAAACTTCATCCCCCGTCAGCGGAGCCAGCGGGATATTGACGCATGTGCCTCTGCCCTCCTCCTCGCCAATCTCGGTCACATTGCCTGTGCCGGGAAACAGCCATTGCCCGCTTTCGTGAATTGAAACGGTCAACACATCGGGGTCTTGGTAGAAAATCCACTGGGGACCGTCACCATGGTGAAGGTCGATATCGACATAAGCCAGCCGCTTGAACCGTTTCTTGAGCATTTCGAGAGCGATGGCAGGGTCCGCCAACACACAGAACCCGCTGGCGCGGCTGGGCAAGGCATGGTGCAGTCCCCCGCCAATATTGATGGCACACTTCTCGCCTGCAAGCACCGCTTCGGTCGCGCAAACGGTCGCGCCGGTGTAGGCAAGCGCGGCTTCCCACATACCGGCAAAAGGCGGGTTGTCGCCCAACTCCCAAAAACCGTAGTTATGCGCTTCGGGGACGTCCTCGCCCGCGCTCAAGGTTTTGACTGCGTCGAGATATTCGGAGGTGTGAATCAGCAGTAATTCTTCTTCAGAGGGCATCCGGGGAGCCTCTACGGGCATGGTTTGAAAGACCCCGTATCGGTCTAAGAGTTCCAGGGTCAATTGTAAGCGTTGATACTTCAGAGGGTGTTGGGGACCAAAATCGTACAACTCAATTTCAGGGGTGTAGAAGAATCGTGTCATCGATAATATTATACCCGATTCTCCTCCCAAAACCGCTATCGAACCGACTGCGCAATCCGCTCCAGCATCGGTTTTCGAAGGCTGCCAATCAGTCCAAACCAATAGCCGCCCTCTTGCCAAAAATGCGCCTGTTCACCTTCGCCGACCCGGTTCATCATCGGGGGTCGGAACCGTCTATCGACGCCGCTCACCTGGAAGAAAGAGAAGGAATTCGCTGGACCGGCATATCTTGCGCCGACAATCGTTTTATCGCCGAAAGGCATCAAGAATATGCCCCGAAGTTCCATACCTTCCGGCACAAATCCCGGCGTTTTGAGCTTGAAATCGACCACTTTCTGCGCCTGTTCGAACGACTCAAACCGCCCGCGCGCAGGTGCTTCAGGCTCCAATCCATCGGGGGGAGTAAATAGATCGGGTGGTAAAGGCGGATTCAGCGTGAATTGTGTGATCTCCAGGCGTACCCGCATGGTAGAATTGGCGGCGGTCATTTCGCGCCGGAGAATCAGCCCCGTTTCCCGGTCAATCCACAGTTCCGCCTCGGAGAGCGCGGGAGGCAACGTTACATTCGGGCGGCTCTCTTTGGGGTTAAAACCTAACAAAACAGCGCGCCGCTGACCCACCATCTCCCCTTCCTTCAGTTCCGCTTGGAGCATACCGCTTCCCATCGCGCGGATCAACCGTTGCAGAATCTGGTCTCTATCCTGCATAATGGCAGGCAGCGGGCGCAGCCGTTTTTCGCCCTGACGATAGTGAATCCATTGATTGCTTCTCAGCAAAAACACTTCTCCTTTGCGCTCTGCCGGAGCCACCACTTCCACACGCATGGCGCGTTCACCCAGCCGCCAGAAACGCTCTTCGATGCGCATCGAGCGAACACCGGAACGAATCTCGGTCACGCGGGTTCCGCTAACACGCAGGTCGCGTTCCGCTCTCATCGCGAACCGGAGCCACTCTTCCGGCGTTTTGGGCGTGATAGGACGTTGGGCATATCCCAACTGCAGGGACAGCCCCCATCCGATGGCTAAGCAGCAAAGTAGTTTTATCATGGTTCTGTATCAATGATGCGAACTGGTCATCAACAGGTAATCGGTGGTGGGATCGCCCGCCAGTTCCGAGACGGTCATTTGTTCGTGAATTTGCAGGCATGCCTGCGCGTACTCATCCGATAACGATTGTTCCACGCTTGGCGTGTTCCTCGCGATGTGATTGGGCAAGGGGTCGCGCTCGTTCCAAGCGAACCATCCAAACGCGACGATTAAGAGACTGATTGCCGGTACAAAGGAGAAACCGAGCGCGCGTCTGCCGCCAAGCAGCGACTGCCGCCACCGCGCCCAGCCGGTTAAGGGTTGCGTGGAAGAAGCCTCTTGTTCGGCGAGACGGGCGTGCAATTGGGAGGCAAAATTGCTGGGCAAGGAGAAACGCGGCATCGCGGATACGCCCGAAAGGGTTGCCTTCGCGGCAGACATCGCCTGGCGGCAATGCTCACAGCCCTGTGCATGCGCTTCCATGGAACGCGCATCGCTCGTTTCCAGTTTGCCATCCAAAAAACTCCATACTTGTTTTTCAAACACTTTGCAGTTCATTCCACGCCTCCAAGATATTGCTCTACGGCTTGCTTCACTTGATTCCTCGCCAGAAACAGCCGGGATTTGACCGTTCCCAGCGGCAGGCTCAGGGCTTTTGAAATCTCGTCATAAGCCATTCCTTCGATGTCATACAACAAAAGCACCGGTTTCAGTTTCGGCGAGAGCGACTCGACGGCTCGTTCCACCACTTGCTGCAGTTCGCGTGATAACACCTGATCTAACGCATTTGCGCTTTCATCCGGCACCGAAATCTCCTCGCCTTCGTGATCCTCGTCTTCGCTGGTGAGCGATACCGCTACGATCCGGCGATTTTTCCGACGGTGATAATCGATGCAGAGGTTTGTGGCGATCCGAAACAGCCAAGTGCTGAGTTGCGAACGCCCATCGAACTGCGCGATATTGGTGAATGCCCGAATAAACACCTCTTGCGCAATGTCTTCCGCGTCTTGCGGGTGAGACACCATACGCCGCGCATAGTTATAGACACGGTCGCCATACTGCTGGATGATGAGGTCGAAAGCCGCTGTATCGCTTTCTCGACATCGCGAGATGAGTATAGCTTCCGCCGATGGCGCATCCACTGATTGAGTCCTCCATACCGTCGTTGTTGAGTTGATAAAGGATCACCTCACTCTTTTTGACGCTCTAAACGCGGGTTTGTTCACCCTAATTTAAGAGACAGGTATAATTGGGGACTGCTTATGGTGGATATTAACGGTTTAACGAAAACCTTTCAGGATAAGAAGCGCGGCGCGGTGCATGCGGTGGAGCATGTCTCGTTTCAGGCGCGCGAGGGCGAGGTCATGGGCATTTTAGGCGTCAACGGCGCGGGCAAGACGACGCTATTGCGGATGTTAGCCACCTTGCTGGAGCCAAGCAGCGGCAGCGCATCCATTGCTGGATACGACATCGTGAAACAGCCCCAAGAGGCGCGCAAGCAGCTGGGGTTTCTCTCTTCTACGACTGCGCTCTATTCGCGACTGACCGCGCGTGAAATGCTGCGTTATTTCGGTTCGCTGTATGGCTTATCCGGTGAAGGCTTGAAAAAGCGGGTAGAAACGTTGATTGAACTGTTGGAAATCGGAGAGTTCGCGAACCGCCTCTGCGACCGCCTGTCAACGGGTCAAAAACAGCGGGTTTCTTTGGCGCGCACTCTGCTGCATGACCCTGAGGTCTTGATGTTAGATGAGCCGACGGCAGGGCTGGATGTGCTGGCGTCGCGCTCTATTGTAGAGTATATCGAGCGCAGCCGGGACGAGGGCAAAACCATCCTCTTCTCCTCGCATATCATGAGCGAAATGGAGCGGCTTTGCGACCGGGTCGCGGTGATTCACCAGGGACAGTTGCGCGCTTTAGGCACCCTGGAAGAGCTGCGCAAACAGTCGGGGGAAACCGCGCTGGAGAAGGTGTTCTTACAGTTGATTGGCGAGGCATAGAACCGTCATGCCGCGTGTCAGCGTTTTGATCCCCAGTTATAATCACGAGACTTACCTACCTTTGGCGTTGGGAGATGTGCTCGCGCAATCGTTTCAAGATTATGAGATCGTCGTGGTCGATGACGGCAGTACGGATGGCTCCCTGAAATATCTCCAATCGTTGGGCAGCCGTATCCGACTGTTTCCCCAGCAGAATCGCGGAACTTACGCCACACTTAACCGCTGTATCGAGGAAGCGCGATCCCCGCTGTTAGCCATTTTGAACTCGGATGACCGCTGGATGCCGGATAAATTGGAGAAACAGGCTGCCGTCATGGATAAGAACCCATCTATTGGGCTTGTCCACACCAGTGGCCATTTTATCGATGGCGAAGGCAACCGGCTCGATTCAAATCCGATGGGCTTCCCCTGGCCTCGCACCGACCAGCCGAACGCGATTGAGCTGTTCGTCCGTTATAACCGGATCGTTCCCAGTTCCGCGATGATTCGGAAGGTCTGTTTTGAGCGGTTGGGCGGCTTCAATGAGTTTCTTTTCGGGTTGGGCGATTGGGATATGTGGCTTCGGCTTGCGCTGGAATATGACATCGCCTTCATCGATGAACCGTTGACCCATTATCGCGTTCACGCGACGAACGCCTCTTACCAAAACCAGAAGATGTTGATCGACGAGTGTTGGATACGGGAGCATACGATTCATGAACGCGAAGCCGATTATTGGCAGCGCGCGCCCAACCTGTGGGGCATGCGCATGGCGCTGGCGCATTCCTACGCTTGTCTTGGCACGGAGCGCGCCATGCTGGGCAGGCAAAAGGAGGCGCGCCAAGCCTACTGGCAATCGCTTCGGCGATGTCCTTGGCGTCTCAAAAGTCTTTACCGCATCGCTTGGACTTATTTCAAAAAACGTTAAACGTGGTGGGCAATCGCAGCCTGCGTCGTTTCCAGAATCAACAGATCTAAAGCCATAAGGTATAATCACATTAGTAGCACTGGAGTTAAAAAAAGCGACTATTTAGGAAGATCAATCTCGCTCATAGAGGAAGAATTATGTCAAAAATCGACGAGTTAAAGGCTGAAATAGAATAACTTCCGAACGAGGAGTTCGTCAGGTTGATGCAATGGTTAGCGGAATTGGATTGGCAGCGATGGGACGACCGGATAGCAGCAGATGCCAAAGCGGGTCGTTTGGATACGCTTGTTCGTGAAGCGATTGAAGAAAAAGCGAATGGCTCGCTGAGAGAATTGTAAATGCACAAAACTACCAGCCGATTTTGGTCAGATTTGTCAAAGTTGCCAAAGCATATTCAAGACTTGGCCAAACAAAATTTTGATATTTTAAAGGAAAACCCTATGCATCCATCGCTTTATTTCAAGCAAATAGGCGAATTTTGGTCTGTCAGGATTGGTATTAACTATCGCGCGTTAGCTGTGAAAGAAGAAGAGGATTTTATATGGGTTTGGATAAGGATTCATGACGACTATCTTAGATTTATCAGAAATCGTTAATATTCTTCTCTTTCAGCCTACGCGCTGATTCCCAATACGCGGTTACCTGCTCGTTCTGCTCCGCGCTGAGGTAGCCGCGCATAAGGGTCAATTCATTTAGCAGCGCGTCGATCCAAGTCAGCATCTTCGCCCGGTTCATGCCAAGTATCTGCGTCCATAACGCTGGATCGCTGCCCCCCACTCGAGTCAAATCGCGCCAACTGCCCCCGCCCAACTCGGTGTGATCTAGCTGCGCGGAAAGACGCAGTAGCGCAGCCGCCAGCAAATTCGGCAGGTGGCTCAGCAAGCCAACATGCTGGTCATGTGTTTCGGCGGTCATAGCAACCGGCACCGCGCCCAAAGAAAAGGCGACCTGCTCCACCTGAGCGAGCGCGTCTGGAGAGGTTTGCTCATCAGGCGTCACGATCCATGGCGCGCCCACAAAGAGGTCGGCACGCGCCGCCTCGATACCGGAACGCTCTGTGCCAGCCATTGGATGTCCCCCCACAAAGGTGAAATCCGGCTTTATTGCGCGCGCTGCGCGCACGATTTCGCTCTTCACACTGCCCACATCTGTGACAATGGCGGAGGGCGGTAAATATGCCGCAAGTTGGGAGAGGACAGGAATGATCGCTTCGGGCGGGACGGCAATGACCACAAAACCGGCGGACTTTAGCCGCGAGAGATGCTGACCGGCTTCATCCGATGCGCCCGCTTCAACAGCGGCTTGGCAAGCGGATTGATCGACGTCCACGCCCACCACTCGCTGAGCCAACCCGCGCTGTTTCGCTGCCATGCCTACCGACGCGCCAATACCCCCTAACCCCACAATACCCAAGACATTGATTTCGCTCATCCCATGCATTATGACCGAAATCTGCCTATGAGCAGGAATCGACGTTCAAAGACCTAATCTATGAGTCAGTCATGAACCCGCTCCCGGTGCTGTCGGATAGAGAGTATTTTCACTCGCACCGCTATTTCGAGTCGAATGACCTCGATGAAGCGCGTGAGGTCACTTCGCGTCTTTGGCGACCCCATCAATCCGATATGAAGTACCCGCGTGAACCGTTCTTTACGCGCCATAACTGCGTGCAGTTGGATCAGTTCCGCTTGAGCTATGTCCGATGCGACAATGTGCTTTCGATCAAGTCCGTCGATGCTGTGGGGCTGTACCAGATTCATTTTGCTTTGAATGGCGCCTCCCAGCACACGATTGGGAAGCATGTCATTGCCAATTCGCCTGAAAGCGCGCTCATCCTGTCTGCTCCCTACCCTGCTATCATCACAACCGCTTCCAAAAGCCGGAAACTGATCTTGGCTTTTACCGCAGACGCGCTGATGACCGAGTTGGCGCATTGCTTGGGGCATATGCCGAGAAATCCCCTGCTGTTTGAACCAACCTTCGACCTAAGAAAAAACGAAACCGGCGCGTTGTTGAGGCTGATCAGTTTTCTATGCCACGAGGTGGAACAATCCGACTCGCTGCATCTCAATAGTTCGCTTGCCATCCAACAGTTGGAACGCTCGATTCTCTATGCCCTGCTGGATCAGCACCCGCACAATTACAGCGATACCCTGCATGCGCCCATTCAGTCTGACTTGGAATGGCGCGCCCGGCTGGTGGAGGAGTTTATTCTTGCCAATCTGGACCGCCCCCTCTCCATGGGCGATCTTTGCAAGTTGACGAATGTGAGCGCGCGCGCCTTGCAGGCGTGCTTCCACCGGTATAGGGGCTACACCCCTATGCAGTTTTTGAAGCGGGCGCGTTTGGAAAGAGCGCGCCAGGAATTGCTGGCGGACACCGAGGAGAGTGTGGGAGAGATTGCGGTCAAATGGGGCTTTTACCATCTGGGACGATTTTCTGCCGATTACCGGCGCGAGTATGGCGAGCTGCCCTCAGAAACCCGGCGCAAAAAAGAGTTCGATATTCTTCTTTAATTACCTCTTATCCAATTTACGCGCATGATTTGAGCCAATACGCAAAATGGATAGCCATTTGCTTTTCCTATGTTGTATGCTATTGATTGATTTATGTTAGCGTGTGCATCTCGCCTTCAGCAGATTTCTCGTAGGCGGGAGGGTTCAATCATTGTAACACTGTAGCACTTTCGTAGAGAGACTGCCGGTTTTTTCTGACCGAGAAAAAAGATGGCAGGGACTTTTCATTAGTCGCATAACGTATCACCGACGCCAGAAACGAGAACGAGCATCCTCGGCTCTGGACAGAGTACTGGCGTACTCATCCATCATAGCGGAAGACAAGCCTCTGTCTTCCGCTATTTTTATGTTTGCTCATCCTTCAGGTAGAATCTTTGCGATTGCATTGAAGATGACAGGAGGTTTTTTGTGGCAATTAGAATAGGAATCAACGGATTTGGGCGTATTGGACGCATCACCCTGCGCGCGATACGCGAACGGTATGGGAATGAATTTGATGTCGTCGCGATCAACGATTTGACCGACGCTCACAGCAACGCGCACCTCTTCAAATACGACACGACTTACGGCGTCTATCCCGGCACCGTGAAAGCGGAAGAGAAGGCGATTTTTATCGATGGCGACCGCTTGCAGGTTTTCGCGGAGCGCGACCCCAGCGCAATCCCCTGGGGTGATGTGGGCGCAGACATCGTGATTGAATCAACCGGGTTCTTCACCGACGCGGAGAAGGCGAGCGCGCACCTGAAAAGCGGCGCGAAGAAAGTGATTATCAGCGCGCCTGCCAAAAACGAAGACATTACACTGGTGATGGGCGTGAATCACGAGAAATATGACCCTGCTTCTCATCATGTGGTTTCTAATGCGTCCTGCACAACCAACTGCCTCGCGCCAGTGGCTAAAGTGTTGAACGACACCTTTGGAATCGAGCAAGGCATTATGACCACGGTCCACTCGTACACGAACGACCAGAAGATTCAGGATCAGGTTCACAGCGACTTACGGCGCGCGCGCGCGGCTGCCGCGAACATTATTCCGACCTCGACCGGCGCGGCGAAGGCGATCTACCTCGCGCTGCCAGAGTTAAAAGGCAAGTTGAACGGAGTCGCGCTGCGAGTCCCAACCCTCACGGTTTCACTGGTGGATTTGGTGGTCACCACTGCCAAACCGGTTTCGGTGGAATCGGCCAATGCCGCTTTCAAAGCCGCTGCGGAGGGAGCCTTGCAGGGCTATCTGGGTGTGGAGGAAGCGGAGTTGGTCTCCAGTGATTTCCGGGGCGACTCGCGTTCTTCTATTGTGGATTTACCTTCCACGATGGCGATGGGCGATCATATGTTGAAGGTTTTCTCGTGGTATGACAACGAGTGGGGCTACTCTTGCCGCGTGGGCGATTTGGCGAAATATATGTCCGAGAAAGGTCTCTAATCTGATGTGGTCAGGGCGGGGAATACCTCGCCCTGACAGAGAGCGGTAAATACAGAGAACTGCCCTCCGTCTCTGAACAACCGCGAGTGGCAGTCTCTCAACTTCAACAGCAGATGCCTCGGCTACGCTCGGCATGACAGAACCCCCTTCCCAGCCTTCCCCCTGCAAGCAAGGGGAAGGAGTTAGAATTCAGAAAGTCAACCTGAGCGAAGCGAATGGGTCTGCTTTTCAACGGCATCCCATTGGCTTGCTGACTAACAATATCTCCAACTCATTTTGGCGATTCCAGTTTTCGCTGGGGCGGCTCTTGAAGTTGGAGCGGTGGGAAGTAATGGACGCTCTTTTCCTTCGGCTGCCCATAAACCTCAGGATGCAAGTATTTTCCCCGCTCCCTTTCTGATTTATTCTCCTCCACCGGGATGCGGTACTGGTTCGCATAGGGGTCTTGACGAATGCCGGTTACTTGCCAAGAGACCTCAATGTTCGGTTTGTCTGTGCGGATGACGAAGCGATTGCCCTGAATCTTTTGCGCGATGATTGCCTGCGCAAACTCTCCAATGACCGTCAACTGATACCGAAAATCGCGGTTCAGCGTTTCGAACCATTCGGGCAGTTCCACAACTGCGAAACCGTCCTTGCCTGTGATCGTGTTGCCGTTATAGACATTCATCATATCGGGCGACTCCACGAAAGAGTGGTAAAGGTATTTATTCTCTGGGTCTAAGGGGTGATCGATTTTAAACGAACCGCCTCCCTTAGATAAGTTGCCTGTTACAGCAGCGCGACCATTGAAATAGCCTGCATAACCATCTGTGGAAACCGCTGTTCCAACCACCCCATAAGTCAAACCGCTATTGGCATTTGCTGAACCAAAAACACCAATCCCGTCGACGCTGGCTGACTGTCCAGCTACCCCGTAAGCCAAGCCGGTAGTGGAATAAGCGATACCGATCATACCCCTGCCGTTCGGCGAATGAACAGCGCCTGTTACCCCAGTCGTTACTCCAGAGGTCGCCGTTGCATTCCCTTTCACTCCCTCTCCACTTGAACTTGCCGATTGTCCGAGCAATCCAACGGCTGAGCCTGAGGCGGCATATGCAAACCCGGCGACACCCGTCCCTAAAGTGCTTAAAGTTTCACCTGCTACACCAAAATTAGCTCCGACAGTGGAATTAACTTTTCCATAAACTCCGACCCCTGCGCCAGAATCAGACTCTCCAAATACGCCTGTTGCCATGGTGCTGCTCGTGGAGCTTGCTTTGCCAAACACTCCGACCCCTGCGCTACTGGACGTTTCAAAATACCCGCCCCGATTTGCGCCAGTATCGCTCGATGCGATTCCCGCGACAGCGGTTCCTGTTGTACCAGAGACCGTACCATACACGCCATAACCGCTGCCATTATGCCTACCCCAAACGCCAATACCTGTTGAAGAAGTGCTTTTGTTATAACCGAACACCCCCGTTGAAAATGCGCCGGGCGACATTGAGGAAATTTCGCCATAGATTACATAAGCATGCTCCGCCGTTGAATTCGTTACTGCGTGTATGGGATAAATGGGACTGTTCGTTCCGAATCCCGTGTTGTTAGAGAAGAAACTGCGACCTAAGAAATAGCCCGCATAACCGGACGCGGAATTTGTCAGGGCATACACCCCATAGTTGACGCCTGTATTACGTGAAGCGACCGCATAGACGCCGGTTCCTGTCGGCGAATCGGCGCGCCCGGTGATCCCCACGCCGAAGCCTGTGGTCGCGCTGGAATGCCCAAACAAACCCGTTCCGCCCGCCCCCGTGTTCAAAATGCGCGCTGCGGTTCCGCTATTCGCGAAGATATCCAACAAATGCGCAGGGCTTGCGGTTCCGATTCCGACATTGGTAGAGAAGAAGGAACGCCCGATGAGATAAGCAGCATATCCACTTGGAGAGTTAGTAAGACCGTAGATTCCGTAGTTGACGCCGGTAGTGCTGGTGGCGACGCCATACAAGCCGGTTCCTGTAGGAGCCGCGCTCTGTCCCCAGATTCCGGTTGGAAAGCCCGAGGTTCCTGTGGCGATGCCAAAGACGGCTGCGCCGGTGCCGTTCGTTTGCCCAAACAGCGCCGCCGCGCTACTGCTGGCATTGTTGACGATAAACTGACCGGCGCGCCCGGTGCCGGTGTTAGTGCCTGAAACGGCGGGAGTTGCGCTGCTGGAGGTACCGCTGAGAGGCTGCGCGATGACGGGTGAAGCGAAGAACCCCAAACTCACGCCTGCAAACAGACATAACCCATAGACCTTATGAGACATAAAACTGTTTTTCATTGAGACATCTCCTCCTGATTTCAAAGAATGTTGATTCCCGTTAGAAATTATAGGAAAAAATGCTTCGTGACTGCAGGTTTTTGAGGATTTTTCTCCCGATTCACCCCTTCCTCAGTCGATCATAGCTTCCCTGCCGCTCTGCGCGGAACGGTAGGCTGCATCGATAATCTTCGCCACTTTCAAAGCATCTTCCGCATGGGAGACAGGCACGCTATTCTGAAGGCAGGCGCGCGCGAAATCCGAGGGCAGGTTACTGATCCCGCGTTCGGGGACAGGCAGGCTCACATCCCATGGTTCGCTATTCCGGTGGGTGAAGAAAGTGAAGGGATTGAAACGGATACCCCCCTTTGTGCCGAATAGGCGCGCGCCATCGCCGTAATCCATATTGGATGCCCATGCATGCTCAAATTGCGCGGACGCGCCGTTTTTGAACCGCACCATAAGCGAGGCGTGCTCTTCTACATCATGAATTTGCGCTGCAGGCGGCGCATCGCCAATGCCCCGAAAGGTGAACGCGCTGACACTTACCGGGTCTGGTGATCCCATTAGATAGAGCGCGGCATCCAAGTCGTAGCAGATCATATCGTTTATCGCGCCGCCCCCAGCTTTGGAGCGGTCGGTGAACCAAGGCGATTGTTTCAAAATGTCGATGCCAGGGCGTCCCCTGCGCCGATAAGAGCTGAAACGCGCATAGTAAACCTCGCCCAATTCGCCTTGGTCTACCAGTTTCTTGGCGGCAATGACCGGAGCCCAAAAACGCGCGCGCCCATGACAGACCGAAAGAATCACGCCTGCCTCTCCGGCTGCCGCCACCATCTGTGAGGCTTCTCCCGCGTTCATCGCCATCGGTTTCTCGCAAAGGATATGCTTCTTGGCATGAGCCGCCGCTACGACCATTTCACAATGCAAAAAAGGAGGCGTGCAAATACTGACCGCATCCACTTCAGGGAACGATAGGAGGTCGCGGTAGTCGGTAAATGTGGTGTTGATTCCATACTCTTGCGCGGCGCGTTGAAGCGCGTCCGGGTTGATGTCCGCCAGCGCGACAACCTCTGTATCCGGGCAATTCTGGTAATCTCTCAGATGCGTATTGGCAATCGTGCCGACGCCGATAATGCCTATTCTTAACGGGCTCATGCTTATCGTTTCTCCACAAGTTGGTACTGCTGAGCGGTTTTTTCGACCATATGGCGAATGTCAAACCGTTCAATAATCTGCTGAGCATTGGTTGTTAGACGACGAGATAAATCATGGTCTACCAACATACGGACCATGGTTTCTCCCAAAGCCGCCGGGTTGTCAGGCGGCATTAGCAGCCCCGTTATCTCATGCTCCACCAAATCGCGATGCTGCTCGATGTCTGAGGCAACGATCGGTAAACCGCATGCCATCGCCTCCATAATCGCGCTTCCCAACCCCGCATGCGTTGCGGGCGCGGCGAGCAGATCGGCGGCAACATACAGTTCGTTGATATAGCTGAAATAACCGAAGAAACGGATTTGCCCTGGTTTGGAGGCGCGTGACGCCAGCTTGATGAGTCGCCCGTTGTCGGGACCTTCGCCCGCCATCCATAATTCTGCTTGGGGCAGGCGCGCCCACACCGTTTCCATCGCTTGGATGGCGGTTCCATATCCTTTTTCTGGCACAAAACGCCCTGCCAACAAGATAATCGGTTTGTCATCGGTGAGGTAGTATTGGCTGCGAATGGATTCCCGCTCAGGCAATTTCTCAAAGCGTGTCAAATCCATGCCGCCGCCGATCACGACAATTTTTTCTGACGGCACACCGCCTGCTACCAAGCCCTGGCGGACAGGCTCAGAGACTGCGATGATTTGATGGGGGTATTTCGCGATCCATCGCCAGGCGGCGCGCACGACAGCGCTTTGACTGCGCAGGAGATGATGCACGGTCCAAAGCCAAGGTCGCTGATTTTTGTAAGCCAACGCGCTAACCCATCCTGCGCGAACTCCGTGCGCATGGATCACATCAAACGACTGGGAGCGCTCAAGCAAGGCGCGCGCCGCGCGCCGGTCGGTCAGCGGATTGGGACGGTCAGTGATGATGTCCGGTCCGATGAGGGTGGCTTGATAGCCGTAATCGGGCAGGTATTTCAGGATGCCCTGCACATGGCTCAGCATCCCGCCCGCTGCTGGTCGCACCACCACTAACACCTTTTTGATATGGTCAGGAGGCGCGTTGGTTTCGGTCTCTGGCGAAGGATAGGTCTCGGTTTTCATAAGGCTGCAATCAATATGTTATCTGGGTACTGGCACAGTCTCCAGCAATCCCTGCAATATCCGGTCTGCGTTCAGCCCTTCGACTTCCGCTTCCGGTTTCAACACTAAGCGATGCCTTAACACCGGCAGCGCCAAGCGTTTCACATCATCAGGGGTCACAAAGTCGCGCCCGCGCATGGCTGCCAGCGCTTTGCTTGCCAACAGCAGCGCGATTCCCGCGCGGGGGCTTCCCCCCACCACTAAATAGTCGCTTTGGCGCGTTTTGCGGACGATTTGGAGCAGATAGTTCATCACTGGCTCTTCCACATTCACGTCTGCTACAATCGCTCGGCAACGCTCCAACTCTTCTGCGCTGAGCGCGCGCTCTAATCCTGCCTCTTCTAATCGCTGGGACCGAAATCCGCTTTGGTGGAGGTTCAAGACTGCCTGTTCCTCGGATTCGGTGGGATAATCGACCAAAATCTTGAGCAGGAAACGGTCCAACTGCGCTTCGGGCAATGGGTAGGTTCCCTCATACTCAATCGGGTTTTGGGTCGCGAACACGATGAAGGGCTTGGGCAGCGGATGCGAAATCCCATCGATAGTGACCTTGCGCTCTTCCATCGCTTCCAGCAGCGCCGATTGTGTTTTGGGCGGGGTCCGGTTGATTTCATCCGCCAATAAGACATGGGTAAACAGCGGTCCTTTTCGGACGCTAAAATCGTTGGTTCTGGTATCATAGATGGTGGTGCCGATCACATCGGATGGCATCAGGTCGGGCGTAAATTGGATTCGCTTGAACTCCAATCCCAACGTTGAGGCAATCACTCGGACCATTAAGGTTTTCGCGACTCCGGGAACCCCCTCCAACAGCGCATGCCCATCCGCCAGCAGCGCGATCATGACCTGTTCAACAACCGCTTCCTGCCCAATAATGACGCGGCTCGTCTGCGCGCGCGCGCGCTCCATCAAAGCCGATAATTCCGCTAATTCCAAACCCGACCCCCATGTAAATTCACATCTCGGTAGATTCGCGAGTATTTGCTGGACTCCTGCCTCCCGTAAAGAAAAGGCTCTCAAAAGCCAAAATATCTTATGGAAGGAGCTACATTATGGTATGGAAGGGATTATTGGGCTTAGGAATAGCCCTCACAATGGGCAGCGCGCAGGCGGCAGGCAGCGATTTGAATCTGCCCTTGAGCGCGGCAGGTTATACCCCCGAAACTTACAGCAAAATTGTTTATCGCGCGCTGGATTTAACCAATGAAGCGCGAATTCTTCACGGACTGCCCCCCCTCCTCTGGAATGCATCGCTGAGTCAAGCGGCGGCTTGGAAAGCGCAGGATATGGCGTTTACAGGCGCGGTGGAACATTTGGACCAGTTCGGACGCAGGGTCGATGCGCGCGCAATTCAGTTTGGTTATGATCAATTTGAATGGCTGGGCGAGAACCTGGCTGGCGGTTTCCGCGACCCTGAGCGCGTGGTTCAGGCATGGTTGAACAGCCCCAAACACCGGGATAATCTGCTTCGTCCTGAATTCCAAGAAGTCGGTATCGCGTTGGTTCACGACCCCCATTCCCCTCATCAATATTACTGGGTTCAAGTATTTGGTTCTGAGGACCACCCGTCGGGTATAATGGAGTGGACGGAGGGTTACCACTATGCAAATGATGGTGAATTGGAATGGTGAATTGATGCCATTAGAAGAAGCGCGCATTCCCGTTTTCGATCACGCTTATCTCTACGGAGATGGTTTATTTGAAGGCATCCGCATCTACAACCGCCAGATTTTCAGATTAGACGATCACTTGAACCGACTCTATCATGGATGGCGGCACTTGGGTTTCAACGAGACTTTAGCGTATGAGGATTTGAAGCAGCGCGTCATTGATACTGCTCAGAAAGCCAATGCGGAAAATGCCTACATCCGAATATCGGTTTCACGGGGAACCGGAATCGGGCTGGACCCTCGGAAAATCGATCAAACGCCGAATGTGATGATCGCCATTACCCGGCTGAATCTCTATCCCCAAGAGTTGTATGAGACAGGGGTCGCGGTCGTTACGGTCTCCACGCGAGTCATGAATCCCGACGCGCTGGACCCGCGCTTGAAAACGATTGGACGGTATGTCAGCAATATCCAAGCCAAAGTGGAAGCGAACCGTCAGAACGCGGGTGAAGGATTGATGCTGAACGCGCAGGGCTATGTGGCGGAAGCGACCGGCGACAACATCTTCATTGTATGCGACGGCGAAATTTTGACACCGCCCCCAGCGGCTGGGCTTCTGAAGGGCATTACCCGCGCAACCGCTATGGAATTGGCGGATCAGTTGGGTTATGTCTGCCGGGAAGAGTGGTTGACCCTGCACGATGTGTACGCCGCGGACGAAGCGTTTCTGACGGGTACGGCGGCGGAAATCATCCCGATGGTCTCATTGGATCACCGACCGATTGGCGACGGCAAACCGGGAACGATGACGCTCCGGGTGATGAAGGCATTCCGGGAGATCACTTCCGAAGCGGGCGTGATGGTTGGCGCCCGGTAAACTATGCGCTGCGAAAACTGCGATCGTGTTGCCGTTATCACGGTAAAAGCGGTGGTCAAACTCGCGCTTTGCCGCGCTTGCGCGGACCGGTGGGGGCGCGCCCAAGCGAATCTCCCTTTGGGACAATGGATGCGCAGTCTGGTGGGCGCGCCCCTGCCGCAAGATCAATGCCCCTTATGCGGCTCGACCCAACGTTCTATCCAGGAAACAGGCTGTTATGGCTGCGCGCTCTGTTACGAACTTTTCCCGCTCGAACGGGTATAGTATATCCCGCAGGTAAAAACCATGAATCGAACAAAATTGGTACCGCTTTTTCCGCTGAACACCGTTTTATTTCCTCATGCGGCTGTGCCTCTTCAAATTTTCGAGGAACGCTATTTAAGAATGGTGAATGACTGCATTGAAAATGACAGCGAGTTCGGCATTGTGTTGATTCGTTCAGGTGAGGAAGCCGGAGGCAGCGCAGAACCCTATGAGGTAGGCACCCTGGCGCGCATCACTCGTCTCCAACATTTAGAGGGCGGGAGGCTTTACCTGCTGGCGCTGGGAGAGCAGCGTTTCCGGGTGCTTCAGTTGGTTCATGAGCTTCCCTACCTGCAAGCCATTGTGGAGATTTGGGATGAGAACCCCGACACGGAAGGCGTCAGTGATGAGTTAGCCGTGGAAGTGGCTGCTTTCTTTGAGAGCTATCTGCAGCAGCGTTTAAGCCGTTTTGGTGTAGAAACCTCCCGCGTGGAACTGCCCGACAATCCGACCCAGTTATCTTTTGCGGTGGCATCCACGCTTCAAACAACGCTTTCTTTTAAGCAGTACCTTCTGGAACTGCAAGATACTTCTGAGCGGCTGCGCCTCCTGTTGAAGGTGCTTCAGGATCAAACGGAGGTATCCTACACGCAAACCTATGATCCGGACGAGTGGGAACTATATCTCTCTCGCAATTAACTATGAGATCCCCGCGCGCGAAATCTTCGCCTTACGATCATAACCGCTACCTTGCTTTGGAGATCGGACCTCGACCTGCCACCTCGGAAAACGAAGCGCGCGCGCGGGACTATGTGAGTCAACAGTTGCAAGCCGCCGGTTATCCGGTTGAAACGCAGCCCTTTCGCTCAATTCGCTCGTTTACCTTGCCTTGGCTCATAGCCTCCGAGTTATTTGTGGCTTCTGCCGCGCTGTTTTGGGTTTATAGCGATTTGCTTTGGCGTGGAGCCGCCGCCTTTCTTACTTGTCTCGCGTTTCTGCTTTACTGGGGGCTGGTGAGCGGCGTTTGGCGCGCGCACGCGCTCTTTCCCAAAGGCAACTCCGCCAATCTGTCTGCCAATGCGCCCTCCGTCAACCCAGCGAAGCGGGTGGTTGTGCTTATGGCTCACTTGGACAGCACTCGCGCATGCTTGCTTTGGCATCCCAAATTAGTCAAGAACTTTGGACCCAGTTTTCAAGCGCAGACCGTGATTTTAGCAATTCAAACCGCGGTGGCGATAGGAGCGGTTGTCTTCCCGAACATTGCTTGGTTGAAATGGCTTATGCTGCCAGGCGCGCTGCTTTCGGTCTGGGGAATTATTGTGCTGCTTCATCGCGAAACGGTGTTGGATTGGGTCCAGGGCGCAAACGACAATGCCTCTGGCGTGGCGGTCTGCCTCAGCCTGATGGAAGCGCTTAAACTCGACCCACTGCAGCAGACGGAGGTTGTAGGCGTCTTCACAGGGTGTGAAGAAGTGGGCGCGCCGGTGGGCGCGGAAGCGTTTCTGAAAGCGCGCGGCGCGCAATTCAAAGAGGCTTACTTTTTGATTGTGGATAATGTGGGCGCCGGCGATCCGCGCTATCTGACAGCGGAAGGGATGATGCCCCGGCGTCATGCCCACCCGGAACTGCTGAACTTAGCGCAGCAATTGGCGCAAGCCAACCCCGAATGGAATTTCAAACCCAGCGCGGTTCCGCCTGGCGCCTACACCGATGCCTTGCCTTATCTCGCGAAGGGCTACCGCGCGATGGCGCTCTGGAGCGAGAAAGAGGGCGCGCTGCCCAATTGGCATTGGCATACCGATACCCTGGAACGCGTGGAGCCAGAAGCCTTGGATAAGATGTTGATTGTCCTGCTCACGATGCTGAAGCAGATCGACCGTGAGGGAATCGAGTAAACTATCTGTAGGAGATTTTCAATCTATGACAGCTTTTACGGAAGAACAAATCACTCAAGCCATGGCTCGCGTGCCGCATTGGAAACGCGAAAGCCTGGAAATCACGCGAACCTTCACCTTCAAAAATTTCCGAGATTCGCTTGCCTTTGTGGTCCATGTGGGTTTATTGGCGGAACGCGCCGATCATCATCCCGACATCGACATCCGCTATAGCTCGGTGCTGCTTCATCTTTCCACTCACTCGGCGGGCGGCTTAACGGAAAAAGATTTCGTGATGGCGGAATCGATTGATAAGGTCGCGTCCGCTATGGGAGGCACACCATGAAGCTCTGGATCGGACTGATTGCCGCGGTTTTGTGCGGTTGCGCTGTTTATTCTAACCGAAATGAGGTCGAATCAATGCAAACAAAAAAGAAACATCTATTAGTCGTGACTCACACAACCGGTTTTCGCCATAGCGACTCGATTGAAGCGGGCGAACCGATTATCAAGCAATTGGGCGATAAAAGCGACACTTTTACGGTCGATTATTGCCGCAACGCGGACGATGTGGCATCCAAATTGTCTGTTGAGGGCTTAAAAGCGTATGACGGTGTCCTGTTTCTCAATACTACCGGCGATTTGGGGATTCCTGATCTGAAAGCGTTCCTTGCTTGGATCCAATCGGGAAAAGCGTTTATTGGTATTCACGCTGCCTCTGATACCTATCACAACAGCCCCGAGTACTTGGATATGGTCGCGGGTGAGTTCAAAACCCATGGGCAACAGTGTGAAGTGGAAATCATTGTGGAAGACCCAAACCATCCCGCTGTGAAGCATGTGTTTCCGCGCTGGAAAATCTTTGATGAGATTTATGTGCTGAAGCAGAACAACCGGGAAAAGGTGCATGTGCTGCTCTCGTTGGATAAATACCCCAACGATGGCTCGCCTGACGCCAACAAAGCGGGCGATCACCTGTTAGCGTGGTGTAAACCTTACGGCAAGGGCAAGGTGTTTTACACGGCGTTGGGTCACCGGGTCGATGTCTGGAAGAACCCGGTTTATCAGCAGCACCTGCTGGGCGGTATTCAGTGGGCGCTGGGATTGGAGAAGTGAGATGAAGACCGGGCGTTTAGTCGTCGCGGTCACCGGCGCGAGCGGAGGCTTGTATGGTCTCCGCTTTTTGCGTCAAGCTGTTCAGCATTATAACGAAGTTTACGCGATTTACACCGAGCAGGCAATTCAAGTGCTGCAGACGGAAATCGGAATCAAGGTCTCCCGCGCGACTCTCACGCCCGAAGTAATTTTAGGCGCACCGAACGAGCGGTTGCGCTTGTTAGAAATGAAGAACTACTTCACGCCACCCGCCAGCGGTTCCTTCCGGCATGACGGCATGGTGATTATTCCCTGCTCTATGGGTACCTTGGGAAGGATTTCGCAGGGGATATCCGATGATCTGATCACGCGTTCTGCCGATGTCTGCATGAAAGAAAAACGCCCTCTCATCCTGGTGGCGCGGGAAACCCCTTTTAATCTGATTCACCTTCGGAATATGACCCAGCTGGCGGAAGCGGGCGCAACGATCCTGCCCGCGAATCCTTCGTTCTATAGCCGCCCACAGACGATAGAGGCAGTGGTAGATACGGTGGTGGCTCGAGTTCTGCAACAGTTGGGAATTGATCACAAACTCACTCCTGAGTGGGGCATATCTGAGACGCAGTGACACATGGGCTTATTCTGCGGTATAATCATTAGAGAAAGAGAATGCCTTTTACCGTTAATGATGCCCGTGATTTAGTTAGAATTCTGGAATTGCACCCCGAATGGCGAGCGGAAGTGCGTCGCTTAGTGCTGCCTGAAGAGTTGCTCACGCTGCCTGATTTGGTTCGTGAATTAGCAGAGATGAACCGTCAAGCGCTTGAGCGTTTGGCTGGCGTGGAAGAGCGTTTGGCGCGAGCAGAAGAGCGTTTGGCTGGCGTGGAAGAGCGTTTGGCGCGAGCAGAAGAGCGTTTGGCTGGCGTGGAAGAGCGTTTGGCGCGAGCAGAAGAGCGTTTAGCAGGCGTAGAAGAGCGTTTAGCGGGCGTAGAAGAGCGTTTAGCAGGCGTAGAAGAGCGTGTCGCCCGATTAGAGGAAGCTGTATTGGCGCTAGTTGAGTCTCAGCGTCGATATGATGAACGGTTAGCTGCGATAGAGGCAGAACAACAGCAAACCAATGTGCGGCTCACTTCGCTGGAAGAAGGGCAACAAAGGTTAGAGCATCGATTTGATGGGCTGGAAAGAGAAGTGCGAAGTCTCCAGCATGTGGTTGGCGCGACGGCAGAGGAATCTGCCGAAGGAATGCTCTATTTTATCCTGCCGAACAAGGGATATGAACTGGTGGGAGACCCATTTTCGCTTCGTTGGAATGGAGAAATTGATGTGGTGGCTGAAGCGCGCGATCCCGAGGGCAGAACGGTGTGGGTCATTGTTGAGGCGAAGGTTCGATTGGGACGCAATGCGGTTATCACTTGGTCTCAGCGCGCGCGGTCGGAAGGTTATCGTAAGCATCTGAAGGAAGCAGGCGTCCCCGGTCCTTATTTGCCTTATGTGTATGGCATGCGCGTGGATCCTGCCGCGGTGCAGGCAGCCGAAAAGTTTGGCATCGGATTGATCACGAGTCAAGATGAACGGCTTGCGCCGAAAGAACTGATCGAGGGGTTGTAAGAATTTCATCCTTAAGATAACACAAAAAAGCCGACGGAGTGTTCTCCGTCGGCTTTAATTTTTTCAATTTGGGCAACGTTCTATCTTCCCACTCCGTTACCAGAGCAGTATTGTCGACGCTGGTGGGCTTAACTGCCGTGTTCGGGATGGGAACGGGTGTTTCCCCTCCGCTATGGTCACCCAAATTGAAAGCGTGACATTGTAATCCCTATCAGGAGCGGCAACGACCGCGCCAGAAAGGGATCAGCAGATTTGACAATGATGTGATAATAACCAAGTAATGCGGAGTATAAAGGTAAGTACCCGGCCGGTTAGTACGGCTCAGCTCAACACATTGCTGCGCTTACACCTGCCGCCTATCAAACCAGTAGTCTACTGGTGGCCTATAGAAACCTAATCTTGAGGTGTGCTTGGCGCTTAGATGCTTTCAGCGCTTATCACGACCCGACGTGGCTACCCAGCGACTGCCCCTGGCGGGACAACTGGTACACCAGAGGTCGGTCCACTCCGGTCCTCTCGTACTAGGAGCAGCTCCTCTCAAGTTTCTTACGTCCGTGATGGATAGGGACCGAACTGTCTCACGACGTTCTGAACCCAGCTCGCGTGCCGCTTTAATGGGTGAACCCCCCAACCCTTGGGACCTGCTTCAGCCCCAGGATGCGACGAGCCGACATCGAGGTGCCAAACTTTGCCGTCGCTGTGGACGCTCGGGCAAAATTAGCCTGTTATCCCCGGGGTAGCTTTTATCCGATGAACCCAGGTGCGCCCACGCGCAACCTGAGGGTCACTAGGCCCTGCTTTCGCATCTGATTGACCTGTTTGTCTCACAGTTAAGCTCTCTTGTGCCCTTGCACTCGACGCGCGATTTCCGACCGCGCTGAGAGAACCTTTGGACACCTCCGTTACCTTTTTGGAGGCGACCGCCCCAGTCAAACTACCCGCCTAAGACTGTTTCCAAACCGGCTAACGGTTCAGGTTAGCACTTCAATATATCAAGGGTGGTGTTCCATTGGTGCCGAGGCTCCCACCTACTCTCTACATGATATATCAAAGGGCAATCTCAGGGTGTAGTAAAGCTCCACGGGGTCTTTCCGTCCTATCACGGAAAACCCGCATCTTCACGGGTGCTACAGTTTCACCGAGTGTCCTGTTGAGACAGTGGCCCAATCGTTACGCTTTTCGTGCGGGTCGCAATTTACGCGACAAGGAATTTCGCTACCATAGGCAGTTTGATCTCACGTCGCCGTGAGGACTGGACCATATCTTCACTCTTTTTCAAGAGTGTCTGGCGTATGGCCTCTGAGGATTCTATCGCGTACGTCTTGCAACGATCTTAGTCGCTGCTTGCCCTTTGCGGCTGGGTTCATCGCATACGCCATCTCGACGATGCGCGCCAAGCCTTCTGGGTTATGGTGTTCTTTGCGGTTCATACATTCCAGAATTTCCTTGAAGCGTTCAAATGTTTGACGCTTACAGGAGTATGGAACGATATAGGTTTCAAAGAAGGGAACAACTTTTTCCCACAAACTACGCCGACAAGCAATGGCGTAGGTTAAACAGTTTTCACTGCCTGGTTTGGGAAAAATTCTTCCACATTGAAAGATGTTTTTTGCCAGTTCAAGGATTTGAAGTCCGCTTTGGTGTTGAACCAAATGGAATTCGGGGTCCACGTAGAAGCCATAGCGGCTTGTTTCGTGGTGTTTGATACTGACGAAGAGCGATCCTTCGCCTTCAATAAAACCTGCAAGAAACCATCGTGCTTGTTCGCTTTGCGATAGCCTTTCCTGCTGATTGGCTCCACCCATCATTTTTTCACCTCCTCGGTAATGTGGGATACACGAGCTGTTCCAGCATATAGCCAGATTTTACAACGGCCCTTCCAAGCAACCAACTTGGTTCTACCGTTAGAGTTACGGCCGGCATTCACTGGGGCTTCAGTTTAGAGCTTCACCTTACGGCTGACCCCTCCCCTTAACCTACCAGCATTGGCCAAGCGTCGCCCCCTATACGTCGGATTTCTCCTTAGCAGAGAGCTGTGTTTTTGGTAAACAGTCGCCGGGCCCGCTTAGCTGCGACCCCCAAAGACCCACCGTGTTGCAACGGCGATCCTCAAGGGCACCCCTTCTCCCGAAGTTACGGGGCTAATTTGCCGAGTTCCTTAACAGGACTTCTCTCGCGCGCCTGAGTCTTCTCGACTCACCTACCTGTGTCGGTTTACGGTACGGTCAGTTACTTTCAACGTTTAGAAGATTTTCTTGGTTGAAGTCTAAGCTGCTTCCTTTTGGCAAGCCTCCAGTTCGTCAATCGGCCAGCCGTTCTGTCGGCGGATTTTCCTATCCGACCGGGCCTACCGACCAAACGCGGACAACCAACGCCGCGCTCAGCTCGTTCTTCAACGTCCCTCCATCACTCCAGCAACTGGGACAGGAATATTAACCTGATGTCCATCGCCTACGACTTTTCGTCCTCGGCTTAGGACCGCCTAACCTTCAGCGGACGAACCTGGCTGAAGAAACCTTAGGTTTTCGGCGGACGGGATTCTCACCCGTCTTCTCGCTACTCGTGCCTGCATTCTCACTTCTGTCCGCTCCAGCGGTGCTTCCGCTCCACCTTCACTGCAAACAGAACGCTCCCCTACCACTCCCGAAGGAGTCCGCCGCTTCGGCAATTGGCTTGAGCCCCCTTACATTATCGGCGCAAAGTCACGTTCGGCCAGTCAGCTGTTACGCACTGTTTAAAGGGTGGCTGCTTCCAAGCCAACCTCCTGGCTGTCTATGCGACTCTACATCCTTTAACACTTAGCCAATACTTAGGGGCCTTAGCGGGCGATCTGGGCTATTTCCCTCTCGACAACGGCGCTCATCCGTCGCTGTCTCACTCCCACGCTTCCTGCTATGCCATTCGGAGTTTGGTTGGGTTCAGTAACCTGGTAGGGCCCCTAGCCCATCCAGTGCTCTACCTGCATAGCATAATACGTGAGGCTGTACCTCAATACATTTCGGGGAGAACCAGCTATCTCTGTGTTCGATTGGCATTTCACCAGACCATCCCCAACTCATCCGAATCCTTTTCAACGGATACCAGTTCGGGCCTCCACCACGTGTTACCGCGGCTTCACCCTGGCCAGGGATAGATCACACAGTTTCGGGTCTACTCCACGCGACCGACGCCTTGTTAAGACTCGCTTTCGCTGCGGCTCCATGTCAGAGACACTTAACCACGCCACGTAGAGTAACTCGCAGGCTCATTCTGCAAAAGGCACGCCGTCAGACTTCCACTTGCGTGTATAGTCCTCCGACTGTTTGTAGGCACACGGTTTCAGGTACTATTTCACTCCCCTTCCGGGGTGCTTTTCACCTTTCCCTCACGGTACTGGTTGCACTATCGGTGGCAAAGAGTGTTTAGCCTTATGCGGTGGTCCGCACTGATTCATGCAGGGTACTACGTGTCCCGCATTACTCGGGTGTCTGACGAGCGTTGTTCTTTTTCGCATACGAGGCTCTCACTCGCTATGGCGTGCCGTTCCAGGCAGCTTCTGCTAAATACTACACGCTTTTGATTCAGATCCCACAACCCTTAAATCGCACGCGACTTAAGTTTAGGCTAGTCCCCTTTCGCTCGCCGCTACTGAGGGAATCTCATTCGATTTCTTCTCCTCTGGCTACTTAGATGTTTCAGTTCGCCAGCTTGCCTCCTCCCTGCCTATGTGTTCAGCAGGGGGTGACCACCCTTGCGGTGGTCGGGTTTCCCCATTCGGACATCTACGGATCAACGTCTGCTTGCGACTACCCGTAGCGTTTCGCCGCTAACCGCGTCCTTCTTCGGCTCTTTGCCCCTAGGCATCCACCGTGCGCCCTTAATAACTTACCACTCAGACGCATTACTCGGTTGATATCACATCAATTGTCAAAGTTCTGCTTTTGTTTTGAAAACGAGATCGTTTCCAAACTTCTGACCCTTGTCAGGATCAGAAATCAACGGTCCGTGAACCGTTCAGTTCTGACCCCCTGAGTTGTCAGGGTTTTTTTGGTTGGTGGAGGCGACCGGATTTGAACCGGTGACCCCCTGCGTGCAAAGCAGGTGCTCTCCCGCTGAGCTACGCCCCCACTGGTGCGGGAAGGTCAGGCGTCCGGAGTCCCTACCTATGTTTGGGATGGTGGGCACAATTGGATTCGAACCAATGACCTCACCCTTATCAGGGGTGCGCTCTACCGACTGAGCTATGCGCCCGCCGGACTTGCCAGGTGAAGAGAATCTTCAAGGTGCAATTTTTCGCTATTCTTTCAAAACCAAGCAGACCTGTGAAACCTTACGCGCTCAAAGTTTAGGTTTGATTTACTCCGAGTTGTTAAAAGGAGGTGATCCAGCCGCACCTTCCGGTACGGCTACCTTGTTACGACTTAGTCCCCCTTACCAACCACACCTTCGGCGGCTCCCTCCTTGCGGTTAGGCGACCGACTTCGGGTACAATCGATTCGGGTGACTTGACGGGCGGTGTGTACAAGACCCGGGAACGTATTCACGGTGGTATAGCTGACCCACCGTTACTAGCGATTCCGCGTTCACGCAGGCGAGTTGCAGCCTGCGATCCCAACTGAGGATGGTTTTTTGAGATTGGCTCCCTTTCGCAAGTTCGCTACCCTTTGTACCACCCATTGTAGCATGTGTGAAGCCCTGGACGTAACTGCCATGCTGACTTGACGTCATCCCCACCTTCCTCCGTGTTGACCACGGCAGTCTCCTCCGAGTGCCCAGCTTGACCTGATGGCAACAGAGAACAGGGGTTGCGCTCGTTGCGGGACTTAACCCAACGCCTCACGGCACGAGCTGACGACAGCCATGCAACCAGTGTTCACTAGTCTGAACCTTTTGGGAACAGAGGCTTCCTATCTCTAGGAAGTTTCATGTGAATGTCAAACCCAGGTGAGGTTCTTCGGTTATTATCGAATTAATCCACATGCTCCACCGCTTGTGCGGGTCCCCGTCAATTCCTTTGAGTTTCAACCTTGCGGCCGTACTCCCCAGGCGGGATGCTTAATGCGTTAGCTGCGGCACCGACAGTTGAACTGCCAACACCTAGCATCCATCGTTTAGGGCCAGGACTACAGGGGTATCTAATCCCTTTCGCTCCCCTGGCTTTCGCACCTCAGCGTCAGAGATAGGCCAGAGATCTGCCTTCGCCATTGGTGTTCCTCCTGATATCAACGCATTCCACCGCTACACCAGGAATTCCGATCTCCTCTCCTACCCTCCAGTCTCGCAGTATCCAGTGCAGCCTCCCGGTTGAGCCGTGAGATTTCACACCAGACTTACGAGACCGCCTACGCGCGCTTTACGCCCAGTAAATCCGGGCAACGCTCGCCCCCTACGTATTACCGCGGCTGCTGGCACGTAGTTAGCCGGGGCTTATTCTTTAAGTACCGTCTAATTTCTTCCTTAATAAAAGGAGTTTACACCCCGAAAGGCTTCGTCCTCCACGCGGCGTCGCTGGGTCAGGCTTTCGCCCATTGCCCAAGATTCCCGACTGCTGCCTCCCGTAGGAGTCTGGGCCGTGTCTCAGTCCCAGTCGGGCTGGTCGTCCTCTCAGACCAGCTTCCCGTCGTAGGCTTGGTGAGCCATTACCTCACCAACTACCTGATAGGCCGCGGGCCCATCCCGAAGCAAAATTCGTTTAGTCCAACGAGCCGAAACTCTTTGGACCACATCCGGTATTAGCCGAAGTTTCCCTCGGTTGTCCCAGTCTTCGGGGCAGGTTACCCACGTGTTACTCCGCCGTTTGCCGCTCTCAATACCCCCGAAGGGATATCTACCGCTCGACTTGCATGTCTAAGGCACGCCGCCAGCGTTCGCCCTGAGCCAGGATCAAACTCTCCATCTGAAAACGTTTAACGTCCAGCCGAGGCTGGGTTCGTTTTCTTGGCTCTCTGAGCACGCTTGCAAGGTCTCATATTTCTGCTTGGTTTTCAAAGAACAACGATTCGTCTGTATCACGCTGGACGACAGACGCAAAGTAAATAATACCTCATCCATTCAGGCTTTGTCAAGGGTTTCGAGCCATTTTTCCAAATTTGTTTGGAATTCTACTGCAGGGATACCCACTTGATACTTCCTTTGGAGGAATGAGATAGTCAAGGTACTTTGTGGTCCCTTTCAATACGCTGCTGAAAGGGATGATAATATTACCCTATTGTTGCAAGGCTTGTCAAGGGTTTCGAGAGATTTTTCGAAATTTCTTGATTCTTTGCCGCAATCTGTTAATTTTAATACGACAGAGAATCCAAAAGAGTTCCCAGAATCCTCACAACACGAGCCGGCGCGCCCGTGAAAATTCATCTGGATTTTAAGCCGAAGAGCGATTTTTCAGGTTATAATAAAGGCAGAGTATCAGGAGGGATTACCATGAATAACCGAGTAACGCCATGGGTAACGGGTGTTCTTTTTGTTCTGATGGCTTATGCGGCACTGGGTCAAAAACCGATTGAATGGGGATTTGGCGGGGGAGAATTGTATAATAGCGCGCAGCATCAACCCTGCATCTCTGAGGAGCAGTATGCGGCGGTTCAGCAACAGATCGCCGCTTATCACGCAACCTATGGCTATGGGCATTTTTTTCCAGCAGCGCCTGCGCCTTATCGCTTCTATCCTCTGGGAGGTACCATTTGGAGCGATCTATTCATCACTAACTTTACCGATTTGGACCCTACCAGCGGGATTTTGGATTGGGACTGCACGGACTTTACCTATAATGGACATACCGGACATGACACCGACATTCGCACCTTTGGCGAACAGGACATTGGAGTGCCGATCTTCGCCGCTTTGGACGGCACGGTGGTCGCGGCGCATGATGGCGAGTTCGACCGCAACACGACGTGGGAAAATCAGCCCGCCAACTATGTGATCCTTTGGCATGGCGGCACGCATTACTCTTACTATTGGCATATGAAACGCGACAGCGTGGCGGTGGTGGTGAATCAAATCGTGAAAGCAGGGCAGCAGATTGGTCAAGTGGGCAGCAGCGGCATCAGCACCTACCCCCATCTCCATTTCGAGTCGCGAAACGCTAACAATTGGTATGAACCCTATGCGGGAAGCTGTCGTCCGGGCGACAGTAACTGGACGAATCAGACTCCTATCCGGCGCGATATGTACCTGCGCGACTTCAACATGACGAATGTGAACATCGCGAACTATCCTGGACTTCCTCACGATATGCCGCGAACAGGCACCTTTTTGACGGGGACGCGAAGGGTCAGTTGGTGGATCAATGTTCACAATCAACCGGCAAACTGCTCCTGGCGCGTGCGAATCATGAGACCCAATCACACCGTGGCTCTCGACACTGGGACACAGAACTTCAACAACTCCCAGCCTTATCGATGGGCTTGGTGGTGGTGGTGGTACAACTTGAACCTGAACCAAACAGGCTTTTGGCATTTTGAGCTGTATCTCAACAACCAATACATGGCGCATGCTACTTTCAAGGTGGTCTCTTCTGCCGATCAAATCACAAACCATGCTCCTTCGCCCGTCTTGGCATCTTTCGATCCGCCTGCGCCCGTTCCTTCCGATGTAGTCTTCCTCCGAATCCATACCATTCTGACCGAAGATGACGCGGACTTCGACATTGTGCGGTATCGTTATGTTTGGAAAATCAACGGTCATGTGGTGCGGGATGTGACGACGGCAGGGCATGCAGACGCGCTGCCCCACTCGATGGCTCAGAACGGTGATACGTTGGAGTGTTCTGTGACGCCGTCTGACGGCAATCTCACGGCAGATCCCTATACAAAGAAGTTTCGTTATGGCAGAGCGGGCGATGTGGATGGCGATGGCTGTGTGAACGATTCCGACCTATTGGCGGTGCTGTTCGCGTTTGGTCAAAGCGGCGGCTACCTGCGCGCTGATCTGGACCTGGATGGCATCGTCTCCGATTCGGATTTACTGCTCGTGTTGTTTAATTTTGGGCAGGGCTGCTAATAGCATTTGAGCAGGCAAGCGAGAGGCGCGTTTGCTTTTCTTACTTGCCTGCTTTGATCACCAACCAAACCATGCTTTGGGCTGGAATCGTTAATTTTAGCGATACTCGGAACTGCCGGTCTAAGGCGTAGGTCTTGGGCTTGCCGTCCGCAATTGCAATCTGCGCGCGTTGGGTCAGCCCCGTATAATAGAGCGGCAAACTCACCTTCCAAGTTTTTGTCTCAAACAACGGATTATAGAACAGCGCCATCCCCTTCTCTTCTAACTCTGGATTCACATGTAACATGCCATCCAAGTTTTGGGCATCAGCGCGGCGCAGGTGGATGACATCCGACTCCAAAATCGCGCGATGTTTCTTGAACCATTGCACCCATTTCATCACCAGCGCGCGGGTCTCTTCCGAATCATAAAGACGCGGTCCCCGGTAGCAAGCCTGCGCGCCATAGCCCAAATTGTTCATCAAGTGCAGTTCATAATCGGGCAGGTGATCTTTGAGGGGTTCAATGGTCGCCTCCGCGCCGCCCCCATGATATTGCACCAGCGGCACAAACATCCATCCCATCGCAGGCGTCTTCTTCCAGGTCCCGTCATAAAGGTTCTGCCGGGCATGGATATGCTGTTGAGCGCGGGGCAAAGACCAGTTGGTTTCGCGGTAGCCCATGGCGGTTTTGTTCGCGCCCATCAAGAAATACCAATCTGGCACATTGAGATAAATTCCCCGCCCGCGGCACCAGCGATAGAAATCTGCAATCAAAGCAAACTGCCGCCATTGCGAATCTTGGAGGTCCCGATGTCCCGGATGAGCAGTGGAGGCGCATACATCGCCGGGATAGCTGCCGTCATGCTCCAATAAATCGAAGCCGGTTGCGCTAAGAAAGGTTTTAATCGCTTCGAAGTATCCCAATCCCCACCGGCTGCCCAAGCAGGGCGATTGATCAAAGATCGCGCCGCCTGTTTTGCCGGTTGCCGGGTTAATCACGTCATGCTCATCGCTGATACGCCGGCTGGCGAGCAGCGAATAGCCGCCCAATTCCAATCCCTTGCGATGCGCATAATCGGCATAAGCTTTATATTTGGCTATGTTTTCAGGCGAGGTATCTTCCATGTTCAGTCCGCTGCCAAAACTAAAGATCACCATCTCGAAGCCGACTTCTGCCGCTTGATCAATGGCTCGATGAACCGTTTCTAAATCTGTGGCGGTTAAATGCAGCATCAACGGGTTTTCGGTACACCAAGGCGACAGCGCGCGATACATTTTCCGAATCGCTAACCCGCGCCGCTCCCGGTCCGTGTGGTCGTGAATCAGCTCATAGACCCGGAAGGTTTGCATGGTTTCTCCGGGAGTCAAATCCAGTCCGGGACCTAAAGGGGGACGAACCTCCAACAGGCAAGGGGTCTGCAGGCGATAATTGACTTGGGTCACATAGTCGGGGTCGGGTTCCCAATAAACGGTCCGGTTCCTGTCAGAAATGGCTTCCCCGCCAAACGAATAATCGGTCGCGATCGTCACCGGCGGTATTAGCCATTCATCGGGCGCTTCCACTTGCGATTCCGCTTCCGTCATTCCCAAGATTTCGACCACGAAGCGATTGAGATGAATCGTTTGAGCGCTGTCATTGCGAAGGGTCAGCCACTTTCCCATCAAGGGCATGCCATCATACAGTTCATAATGCGCTTCCACACTGAGGGAGGGCGCGGACGGAGGCGGGGCGAACCGGAGAGTCAACGACACGCCGGGCGGAGGATAGGGGCGGTCTTCGGAATGGCGGGCGCGCTTCCATGTCAATCGCGCTTTTGTTTTGCCAGCTTCAAACCCTGTATACTGAAACGCTGCCGGGTCTGATTGCATCGATTCCAGCCAATCGGAGCGAAGAAAGGCGAGATTGGGCTGCCCGGTCAATCCTCCTACTTGAAAGACCTGCCCGTCCAGTTCCAAACGCGCTTCAGGCTTGACGGCGCGCAGCAGGCTGCTGCCGGTGGTCAATTCGTCATAGGCAACAGTGGCAAGATTCGGCGACACGCGAAAGACCCGACGAATCAACCCATTGTTCAAAATCAGTGACCGGTTATCTGAGCTGCGGTAGACTCCCGCTTTGAGCGCCGGTTTCTGAACGAGCCAATCGCCCTCAACGCGCAGATTTTCGGGGCAGATTGGCAGAGAATCCCATGCTGTTTTCACGCTTCCTTTAGTTCGGAATGCCTCTGTTTTTCCCTGTTTTTTCGGGGCAGGTATACTCATGACATGGATTTCCGAGAACGCGCCCGACAGATTGTTCCCCACGCTTATGCCATCGCCTGCCCTTACGCGATTGACCGAGGGGAAGGCTCCCTTCTTTTTACTTCCGAAGGCAAACGACTGATCGATTTCACGACCGGTATTGCGGTCATGAACGTGGGTCATGCCCATCCCAAAGTCGTGGCTGCGATTCAGCAGGCAGCGGCGAAAGGCACGCATTACTGCTTCGCGATTATGGGCTACGAGTCTTACCTTCAATTGGGCGAACGGCTCATCCAGCAAATGCCTGCACAAACCCCGCAAGGCAAGCCGATCCACTGGAAAGCGGCTTTCTTTAACAGTGGCGCGGAGGCGGTAGAGAACGCGATCAAAATCTCGCGCTATGCGACGGGCAGGCAGACGATTTTGGCGTTTGAGCATGCCTTTCATGGCAGAACCTACGGCGCGATGAGCCTCACCAGTAAGCCCATCCCTTATCGCCGAAAATTGGGACCTTTTCTCCCAGAGGTGCTGCACCTGCCCTACCCCACGGTCTACCGGTGCGCTTGCGCTGGCGCGCAAAACGGCTGCGACTGCGCGCAAGTCACATTGGATCGGATTAAGCAGATGTTTACGACTCGCATTCCTGCCGACGAGGTCGCGGCGATGGTGATCGAGCCGATTGTGGGCGAGGGCGGTTTCTATGTGCCGCCGCCCAGCTTTCTGCCCGGTCTGCGAGAGCTGTGCGATCAGCATGGGATTTTGCTGGTGTTTGATGAGGTACAGACCGGTATCGCGCGAACCGGCACTTTTTTCCGATTTCAAGCAGCTGGTGTCACGCCGGATATGGTGCTGACAGCCAAGGCGTTGGGGGGAGGTATGCCCATTAGCGGCGTGATTGGGAAAGCCGATGTGATGGACAGCGTTCATCCGGCGGGGCTTGGGTCGACGTTTGGCGGAAACCCGGTTTCGGTGGCGGCAGCGCATGCAGTGTTGGATGTGGTGGAAGAAGAGGATTTATGCCGCCAAGCGAGTGAAAAGGGCGCGCACGCGAAGCGCGTTATGCAGGGCTGGCAGGAACATTTGGCGATTATCGGCGATGTTCGGGGCGAAGGGCTGATGTTGGCAATCGAGTTCGTGAAGGATCGGACTACCAAAGAGCCGAATAAAGAGATCGTGCCGCAAATCTTGAATACGTGTTATGAGAACGGGCTGGCGATCCTCTCTGCAGGCACTTTTGGGAACTGTGTACGGCTGCTGCCCGCGTTGAATATCCCAGATGATTTATTGGATGAAGGATTGGCAATTTTAGAAAGCGCGATTCGCAAGCATGCGTGAAAAGTAGAGAGTTCGGGGGAAAAGGAGAACCCTAAACCACAACCACTTGCAGATTTGAATCAAATGATTGCAAGGATTCCCAGCTCTGCGCCAAACGCTGGTCGGCTGGCAAGAAGATTTCGCCTGGGGCGGACAGGGCATAAGCAAGGTGGAGCGCATCGGGTGTGCGCAAAGCCGAACGAGCGCGAAGATCCGCCGCGAGACGAAATACGCGTTGACTATTGCGAATGCGCGCAATTTCCTTAAAGAACTGATCGTAAGCCAACACGAGAGCATGGTGATTAGCGCGAAGGGGCATCACGAGACATTCACACAAGGCGAGATCGCTGGAATACGGATGTGGATTGTTGAGTTGCAACATTTGCTTGCGAACTGCCGCCGCTTTGGGGGTATTCTCCACAAGATAGACCACAATATTCGCATCAAGGTAGATCCGTGTCACGTTGGTTCTTCCCAGGAGCGGCGTTCCGACTCAATTCGGGACAGCACTTCATCGTCGCTGGGCGGCATATGACCTGCATCCTTCAGTTGCGCGTGGATGCTTTCCAGCGCATGAAACATACATTCTAACGAGCTTACCGACGGTTCCTCTTCTTCCAGGACAATTACCCGCACGCGCTTGCCCCGTAGTTCAGTATGTTGCGCTGCCAGTTCCTCCCACAATCCTTCCATTACTTGCTGCATAGAAGAATTGTACCATGTTTGACACTGCTTCTCACATTTGGTTGAGCGTTCAAACATCTATGGATAGTAGGCAGGATAAGAAAGTTGATAGCCGAACTTCGACTTCGAATGAGCCTGCTTGCAGACGCGCGAGATACTTTACTTTTTAGAATCGATGCCGAGCGGATCAAACGCTTTGGATGGTCTCATCTTGCCTTGGGGCTTCTTTTCACTTGGATCGTCGGAATAGGCAGATGGTATGACGATGAAAAAGCAATTGACTTACAGCAGTTGGGAGTCGGTTCCCTGCTCTATGTGTTTGTGTTAGCCCTCGTGATATGGATCTTTGGAAAGGGGATTGCTAACCGCCGAAACTGGCGATACTTCACCGTGCTTGTCTACGTTACACTGACCGCGCCACCCGCTATCATCTACGCCTTGCCTGTGGAAAAGTTCTTTGAGTTAGACATCGCCGTAAAAATCAATCTATGGTTTCTTGCTTTCGTGGCAGCCTGGCGCGTTGCGCTCTTGGTTCGGCTTTATGCGGTCTTGGGGGAAATGAACCGACTGCAAACCGCGATCTGCGCAACCTTACCGGTTTCACTGATCATCTTCCTTATCAGTTCTGCGGGATTCGCCAACCAGATTGTGAACGCGATGGGAGGACTACGTAAAGATGAGCCTCAGAACGTCGACTTTCTGACCCGCATCAGCGGCACCGCCTTTTTGCTTTCTATCGCGGTGGGTACAACGGCATTTATTCTATGGACTGCCGAGCAGGTAAAGGCAAGGAAATCGAAGTGAACCATGTTGAGACTTTTTCTCGCCAATAGAACCCTAATGGTTCGTTTGCTCCAAGACCTCTATCAGGAGCGATAGTTTCTTTTGTCGCGGGAATGACGGGGGCGGCATTTTACACTTTTTGCCCCAACCAAAACCCCAAACTGACTGCCACGAAGCCGATCAACAGGCTGCCAAAAGTATAGGTCAAGGCAGGCAAATAGCGATGTTCGTGAAGCATTTGTAAGATGTGGTATTGATAGGTGGAAAAGGTTGTGAACGCGCCCAAAAAGCCGGTCGCCACCAGCAGGCGCAGTTCATAATTCCAATCCTTGTTCATCACAATCGCCACGAACAGCCCCAATAAGAAGGACCCGCTGACATTCACGATCAGCGTGCCATAAGGAAAATGAGAGCCGAACCGCTTCAAAGCCCAGCTCTCCAGAAAGTAACGGGCATTCGCGCCCAAGAAACCGCCCAAACCGACGATCAGGAAATGCCGCATTAGGCGCACAGTTCCACGATTTTGCGGGCAGCCTCCTGCATGGAGCCGACCGGGATAAGCGGTGTGCCTTCCAGCAGTTTCAAGCCCTCTTCAGAGCGGGTTCCCGCCAGGCGCACAACGATGGGTACTTGGATATTCATGCTCTGCAGCGCTTCCAAAATGCCTTTTGCCACTTCATCGCCCCGCGTGATACCGCCAAAGATATTGAAAAGCAAGCCTTTCACGTTGGGGTCCATCATCACGATCTCGACCGCGTTTCGAACCTGGTCCGCTTTCGCGCCGCCGCCCACATCCAGGAAGTTCGCCGGTTTTCCGCCCGCTCTGGCGACCTCGTCAACGGTACACATCACTAAGCCCGCGCCATTGCCAAGGATACCAACGTTGCCGCCCAGCCGCACATAGGCGATCCCGCGCTTCATGGCTTCCGCCTCGATGGGGTCTTCCGCGTTCTCTTCTTGCATGCTGGCAAGCCGTTTCTGGCGGTAAAGCGCGTTGTCATCGATATTGATTTTCGCGTCTGCTGCGATGATCCCCCCCTCCGCGGTCAGAACGCATGGATTGATTTCGGCTAAGTTCGCGTCGACGGTCAGATAGGCGCGGTACAAGCCTTTAACAAACGGCACTAATTTGTTGGTCAGGGCGTGGTCAAAACCCGCATCGTAGAGCGTTTCGCGCGCTTTGTAATCCGTCAAGCCGAGCAAGGGATCGACGGGCAGGGTCGCAATCGCGTCGGGGTCTTTGGCAGCCACCTCTTCGATATCCATTCCGCCCTGACGGCTGATCATCAGCACATTGCGCTGGGTGTCGCGGTCGACCGTGATGCCCAAATAATATTCCTGGTCTATCGAGATGCCCTCTTCCACCAGCACCTTGTCGGCGACCATGCCGTCTGGGTTTTGCGGTGAAATGAGCCGTTTCCCCAAGATTTCGCCGGCGACGGTTTCGGCTTCTTCCGGCGATTTCGCCAGTTTGATTCCGCCCGCTTTACCGCGCCCGCCCATCTGGACTTGCGCTTTCACCACGACAACCGGTTTGCTGAGACGCTCCGCAATGGCGCGCGCGCCGTGCGGTGTGCCGGTCACTTCGCCGTTCGGCACGGGGATGCCCATATCGCGTAAGACCTGTTTTGCTTGATACTCTTGCAATTTCATCGATTAGTTTTTCCTCCGGGTGATCATAAAAATAAATCGCTTCAAAAAATGGCGTTTGCCGTCCTGTTCAATGACAACCTGCTGCTTGAGGTGTTCCGGGGTGTTGCGCAAGATTATCTCTAAAACCTGCGATTCGCTGCCTGTCATCGAAACGGGACGAAGCCATGTTTGCCAAGGAAAGGCTTGTTCCCAACGTTCGTCTCGAATCACCTCCATCGATGCTTGCTCCGCGAGCGAGCGCCATTCCGAAGGCATCAAGGCGCGCTGGTGCGAGTCGTCCCGGGCGATCTCCAGAGCGTTCACGGTGGCATTGAGCAACGGGTCGTCTAAAGTGGTCATGTCGATAATCGCGCAATGACCGCCCGGTTTCAACACGCGAGCGAACTCTTGCATGGCGCGCAATGGATCATGAAAATGATGAGCGGCACGGCGGCACACCACGATATCGAAGGTCTGGTCGGGAAAGGGAATTTGGTGAACATCGCCGATTTGCAAGCGCGTTCGGTTCCCGTAAGGAGATTCTGACGCTTTCTTCTCAAATTGCGCCTCCATACCGGGTGTGAGGTCCAATCCGATGACCTCTGCCACATGGGGCGCAAGCGTGAACGCCGCATGTCCGGGTCCTGTCGCCGCGTCTAAGACTTTACAGGTCGATGTCAGCGGCAGCCATTCCAATAGCCCTTGCAAGTCATTGCCCTGCCGGTGAGTCTCGCTTTCCGCATAGGCAGCGGCGTGTTGATCAAAAAAGGCTTTTACCGATTCCGTGTTAGAGTCTTGCATAACGACCTGTAGAGTATACCCGTCCTTCCCTCACTAAGAGGTTGGATGGGATAAGCCGACAGCATCGAGGGTTTCCACCACGGCTTGATCGGTGAGTGCGGATGGGATGTCGCCTTCCACATGTTGAATCGTGTAAGGGATGACCCTGGAGACGCCCGGTTCTGACATGGTGATACCGATCCAATGGTCGGCGTTCGCGCTGGTGATGGGGTTATGGGTGATGACCAGCGTCTGACTGCTGGATGCCAATTCTTTCAGGTGGTCCACGAACCGTTCCACATTGCGCCCGTCCAGCGCGGCGTCCACCTCGTCCAGCACACAGAGCGGACTGGGCTTCACATCTAAGAAAGCGAAGAGCAGCGCGGCGGCGGTCATCGCGCGTTCGCCGCCCGAAAGCAATTCCAACCGTTGGCGTCGTTTGCCGGGCGGTTGCGCTTCCAGCAAGACTCCGCTGGACAGCGGGTCGTTCGGCAGCGTCAAAATCAAATCGGCTTGTCCGCCCTCCATTAGGCGCGCATACCGCTCTTGGAACGCTCCCCGTATCGCCTCGAACGCGCTGACGAACTGTTCCCGCGCAGCCTGATCCATTTCTTTGAGCGCGTTTTCCAGCCGTTCGCAGGTCGCCATCAGGTCGGCATGCTGGGTACTGAGTGTTTCATAGCGTTCGCTCAGCCGCTCATACTCTTCGACCGCGCCGGTGTTGACCTCGCCCATCGCCTGAATCTCTCGTCTCAGCGAATCGACGCTCCTTTTCATGGCGGCGAGGTCTACGGCTTCTTCGTTTTTGGAGACCTCAGAGAATTCCAACGATTCCTCGCCATACTCTTGGCGCCAACGTTCTTGCAGCTCCGATTGACGAACCTCTAAGCGGGCAATCTGCAGGTCTAAGTCGCGTTCGCGCTTCGCGAAGTTTTGCAGTTCCAGGCGTTTCATTTTGATTTGGTCAGAGATTTGGAAGCCTTCTTCCAACTGTCTTTGCCGCTCTTCACGCATGGCTTGTAATTGCTGGGCGGACTGTTCTGCCTGGCTCTGCAACTTTTCACGTTCTACCAAGAGGCGTTCTCGCTCTTGTCGAATCGATTCGAACTCACGTTCGGTCTGCTGGGAGCGTTCCACTCGCGCTTTTAGGGTGGCGTCAATCGCCGATTTCACTTGCGATTCTTGCTCGACGCGCGCTTTTAATTCACCCACCTCTTGCGCAAGTCTTTGTTTTTCCGAATCCCATGCCGCTAAAGCCTGCAAGGCGCGATGATGCGCTTCGCGCGCTGTTTCCAGCGTTTGTTGGAACGCTTGTTCGTCGAGGGCGGGCGTCGCTGCCAACTGCGCTTCGATTTGTTCGCGCTCTTTTTGAAGTCGTTCGACTTGATGATGCGCTTCGTTCAGGGCGCGCTGCGCTTCCCGGAGGCGGGTCTCGTTTTCCAAGCGCGTTTGGGTTGTTATTTGGAGCCGGTTTAGTTTCGATTCTGCCCGTTCTTTCAGGTCCAACCACCCTGTTTCATCCGATTCCGTTTGCCGCGCCAGTCGCCATACCTTCTTCTCCATCTGCTCGATCTCGCGTTCAAGCGCGTCAACCTCTGCTTTCAGTCCCAATGCGCCGCGCCGTTCGTTTTGAATCCGCCCGCCGCTCATCGCGCCCGACGCCTGCACGATTTCGCCGTCCAGTGTCGCGATCCGGCTAATGCCCGTGTTCTGTTTGGCGCTTCGCATCTGCTTGAGGTAGGCGGTGGCGGCGTCCAAATCCTTGGCGATCAGCACGCGCCCCAGCAGCCACTCGACCGCCGGTTTCGCTTCCACTGGATAGTCGATGAGGTCGGACGCAATGCCCAGAATCGTCTCGTTCGCGCTGGCGGGCTTGAAGGTGGCGCGCGTTGGTGTCAGCAGGTCCAGGGGCAGAAAAGTAGCGCGTCCTGCCTGGTTCTTTTTCAACCATTCGATGCCTGCTTTCGCCATCGTTTCGCTGGGGGTCAAGATGTCATTTTGGCTGCCTCCGAGCGCGGCTTCGATGGCGCGTTGGAGTTGGGGCGGCACGGTCAGCACCTGCGCCACCGTTCGGAACTCGCCTGTCAGTTCCCCTTTTTTGACGGCTTGCAACAGGTTTCGCGCTCCGGGCGCAGCGCCCTCACCTGCCAACAGGCTTTCTTGCAAGGCTCGATGGCGCGCCTCGACCGCCCCTTGTTCCTGCATTGCATTCCGAAGCATGTCTCGGCTGGATTGGAGGGTCTTCTCCGCATCGCGCAGTTCGGTTTCCAGTTCCGTCATTTCAGACTTGAACGCTTCTTCCCGTTCGAGGGTCTGCTTCAGGTCTGCCTCCGCTGTTTGGGCTTCTTGCTCGCAACGGCTAAGCGTTTGTGCCGCGGTCTCGGTTTGGGGCAGGAGCGACTCCAGACGCCGTTCGCGTTCGCGCCATTCCGCCTGCGCCTTCATGGCTGCTTGCCATTCCGACTGCAAGCGTTCGACCTGCGCGCCTTGTTCGTTTGCTTCCGCCTGAAGCGCTTGGCTCTGCTCTTCGGCGGGAGCCAAGCGCTGGCGCGCTTCGCTGAGTCGCGTTTCGAGCTGTTGGAGCGATTGCTCGGTCTGATGACTGCGCGCCTGCAAGTCTTTAATTTCTTCTTGGGTCGCTTCGTGCAGGTGATGCATGGCTTCGCGCCGCTCTTGGAGCGCGGACAAACGTCCTTCCATGCGTTCCAATGCGCTGAGAAAGCCGCTCTGCACGCCGCGCAGGGTGTCCATTTCGGTCTCCAACTGCGCGATGGTCGCACCCATCGATTCCGCCTGTCGTTCCATCTGCGCGATTTCGGTCTCTTCGCTCAGGATGGATTGGCGCAGGGTTTCACGCTCTTGCTGCATGGTCTGTCCGCGCCCTTCGTTTTGTCGAAACTCTTGGCGGAGCCATTGCTGTTCGATGGCGCGAAGCTGCTCACGGAGAGCGCGATAATGTTTGGCGCGTTCCGCCTCTTCTTTCAGGGGTTCGCGTTGAAGGTCCAACTCGTTTAGCACGTCTTGCGCGCGCTGCAGGTGCATCCGGGTGGAGTCGAGATCGCGCAGGGTCTCTTTACGGCGATTGCGATAGAGCGAGACACCCGCCGCCTCTTCGATCCACTGTCTGCGTTCTTCGGGGGTGGCGTTCAAGAAACCTTCCACATCGCCCTGCCCGATAATCGCATAGCCCCCGCGTCCCAGCCCTGTGCCAGCCAACAGATCGGCTAAGTCGCGCAATCGCGCCGGGGTTTTATTGATCCAACATTCCCATTCGCCGGAGCGGTAGAGCCGACGGGTGATCTGCACTTCGTCCACATCAAGCGGCAGCCAGCGGGTTTCGTTGTCGAACCAAAGACTGACTTCCGCCATACCGAGCGGTTTCTGTCCGCTGGAGCCTGAGAAGATGACTTCGGTGGCGGTTCCGGCGCGCAAGGCGCGCGCGCTGTTTTCGCCCAGCGCCCAGACGATGGCATCGACGAGGTTGCTTTTGCCGCAGCCGTTGGGTCCGACGACCGCGATGAGGTCGCCTTGCAGGTTGATTTCCGCGCGCTGGGCAAAGGTCTTGAAACCATGGAGCCGGATTCTTTTGAGTACGGATGGCATAGAGTTTTTTAGGTTTCGATAAAGGCGCGTCCTGTTCCTGCTTGAGGGTGTGGTGTCTCTATTCGTTTTAAGAGAATTCTGAGCGATGAGGGCAAAAATTGTTTGTACCACAACCCATGATTCTCAAGATCATCGCAAGCGTTCAAGAATTTCCGCAAACACCGTGCTTTCCGTGCTATAATTTTGCAATGAGCGCAAAAACTCCTGTGTCCGACATACCGGCTATTTGGGAACAGAAAAAGCTTTTTACTTTCGGGATTATTCTCTTGATCCTGGTGCAGTTCTGCTTCGCTGCGAATTCTCCTCGGGTCACTTTGCTCGTTCCACTGGATCAAGAGCCCAGTTGGCGCGACATGGCGTTCTTGGCGGCTGCGCCTGCGGCGAAGAAGGCGAACCGGAACGGAGGTTCCTTACTTGTGGTGGACTCAGCCGATCCCGTTCGCCCCGAGGTTCTTGACTACCTCAAACGCTACCGCCCCCAAGCGATCTACTCTCTCGGCGCGGCGCGGAGCGCGAAGAACCTTCGGCTTGACACAATCCCCTTCGAGTTTCGCCGCCCGACCTCCGCTCAGGAGGCTGGACTGCACCTCAGCCGGCGGTTCTGGAAGACCAGTAAAACCGCAGTCGTTTGCCATGCAGAGGATTACGAATCTGCGCTGTTGGGGGCGAGTGTCGCGGGGCTGCTGGACGCTCCCCTGCTGTTTGTGACGCGCGCTGGCACATTGCCGGGTCCCGTGATGCGAGAGCTCGAGCGACTGAGCGCAGAACGCCTCATCGCGATAGGCATCGAGGCGCGCGGATTCAAAGGCAAGGTCATCCCCTTGAGCGGACCCGAGCAGACTATGGGGTGGGTAAAGAAGAGCGGTTTCAAAGTGTCTTATCTGGCTGCCGTCAACCCATTGGACCGAACAATGTTCACGACACGCAAACTGTCGCTTGTGGGCGCGCAACTGGCAGTTGGGCGTGGCGGTCTTGTCGCGCCCCTCCGCTATAAGGTTCAGTGGAAACGACCTTTCGAGTCTGCCATTCATGTCGGCGCGACTCCCGAAGGTGTTCCTCCGTCCGAAGCGCCCGCGAAGTCCGGGATATTGGAGATGGATGGATCCAGTTTTCCCTTCGTGTTAACCGGTTTGCCAGAGGAACGGGAGTTGCGGTTGTCCATCGATGAAGGCGGCGGGCGGTATATCGCGCCCCTCTCGTCTGGTGATGAGGTAGACCTCGCGGGAAAGCGGTGGGTTGTGTCGCTGGGAACCCGCACCCGGTTCGGAAAGACCGACGTCCACCTCACCTGGCCAACATCCAACGAACTGCGCGCTAAACTCAACCGCTACTACCTGGCGTTGGGAGGTCCTCCGCGACACCTTTGCTTGGTTGGCTTTCCCGACACAATTCCCCATGCGATTATCGGTAGAGGAGGTGTCGTCGAGGAACAGGTATCCGATCTTCCGTATGCGTTAGTCGAGGACAAGGGTTTTGCTCGGATTGCGGTAGGCAGAGTGATAGCGGAAGACATCGGTTATGGCGGGCTGTATGCCGCCCGGGTCCTGACCTATGACGACCTCCTCAGTCCCGAATGGCAGCGAACCGCAAGCCAGGCTGAGTGGGAAAATGGGTTCGGTCCTCTTTTTCAAAACGTCGGCTTCGTTGAGCCCTATCATATGGCTTCTGAAGAAGTGCCGTGGAAAGATGCGCCTAAGGATGGTTCACCTGGCAAACGAGAGCCCAGTTTTGCCCCGACCTCGCCGCTCGCTCGAAGCGCAGTGCTTACGCACTCTGAGCATTCTTGGTGGCTTGGGATGGGAGCAACGATCACTTTCGAAGCCACTGTTCTGTTAGCGCCAACGCTCATCGAGTCGGGAGGATGCGGCGTCGCGTGCCTCGACCGCGAGCCTGACCATCGCTCCGTTGTCGCTCGCGTTCTCCGCTTGGGGGCGGTCGGGTTTACAGGCGGCACGCGGGAACTCTCTGCCGAGTCGGCTCCTATCCGTATGGAGTTCTGGAACCGGGCTCTCGTAGGGGACACAATTGGAGAAGCGCACCGAAAGGCGCTCAATGTCGGTATCTGGGTGACAAAAGACCGGGATGCGGGAGTGGGTTGCGCGTACCGATATGCGACCCAAGTTAATATGCTGATAGGCGACCCTGGGCTCGTAATTAGGACTCCCACCCCGCCTCGCCACGCGCCTGCAAGAACCGTTGTAAAGGGCAACCTTGTGTCGGTTTTCGCTCCAGAGCGTTGGTCTGTCGTGAAGAAGATCGTCCCCCCCGACTGGAAAAAGTGGGTTGGGAAAGACCTCTTCGCGGTTCGCGGACATGGGGCGGTGTCGCTGACAAGTTGGTGCGGAGAAGGACGTGACGATGAGATCGTTCTCGTCGTCGCCGAGTTCATCACCCCGAAAAAGCCGACATCCATCATCCCCATTCAAGCGCCGAGCGAACCGATGGGCTGGAACGGAAAGTGGATTTCAACGCCCAACTCCGACGGGACGTTTACTACGCGCTTCGGGGCGCGAATGATCGACTTCGATCAGCTGACCGGGGTAATTCGAGCAAAGGTCGACAAGATGCAGTTTAGAATGGAGTTTGAGTAGTCTTACAGTTCCCTACCAGCCATTTGAGCGGTAGCTTTCAGCGCATCATAAGGCGATAAGTCAGGGAAATGGTCGGCGCAGACCCAAAGACGCGCGCCAGGCATTTCTGAGACTTTTTCCCATCCTTCGCCCCGACTGCCGGAGAGAATCCAGACCGGTTTCCCCAATTGAACCGCCTGCTGAGCGATGATGCCTATGCCCTTCCCCATCCATGTTTGCGAATCGACCCGCCCCTCGCCGGTGATGATAAGGTCCGCCAATTGGACGAGCTCCTGCCAATCGGTATGCGCGAAGAGCCACTCAATCCCTGAAATCAGTTTGGCTCCCAAACCTGCTGCCAAGCCTGCGCCCAAACCGCCCGCCGCTCCGCCGCCCGGCAGCTCTGAGAGTTCGGATGGAAACAGCGAAGCGAACTGGCGTAATCCTTGATCCAACTGCAAAACCTCTGACGGGGACGCGCCTTTTTGTGGGGCAAAAACAAAGGCTGCGCCCTGTTCGCCAAAGAGAGGATTTTGCACATCGGTCGCGCAGATCAAACGCGCATGTCCCGAAAGAAAATCAGCGGCGGGAGCGTGATCGCTCAGACGAAAAGAGCGCAAGTGGCTTAATCCCGCGCCGCCGGGAGGTACAGGGTTCCCGTGGGTATCGAGAAATTCATAGCCCACAGCGCGCAGCGCGCCCACTCCTACGTCAGTCGATGCGCTGCCTCCCAAGCCCAGCCATATCTCGCGGCAGCCCGCTTCATAAGCCGCGCAGATTAAATCGCCGACTCCCTCCGTGCTGGCGTTCATTGGGTCCAAAGTCTCCAGTAAATGCAATCCGCAAGCCGCTGCCGATTCGATGATCGCGGTCTGGCTCGGTATGTGATGCAACCATTCCGCCTCCACTTCTTGGCGCAAAGGACCGCGAACCACGGTAGTCCAGCTCAGCGCTTCCTGCCAGTGATGACGCCAGACTTCGATCCAGCCGTTTCCGCCATCGGCAACGGGAAACAAATCGCAAACATGGGGCTGCAATCCCTCCTGTATCGCGCGCGCCGCCTGCAGCGGGCTGAGAGTTCCTTTGAATGCAGTGGGAGCGACTAAGATGTTCATGGGTTCAAAAGATGATCGCATACCGTATGCGCGCACGCCATAATGGTCAACATCGGATTCACGCCCAACGCTGTCGGAAAGAGACTCGCGTCGGTAACAATGAGGTTCGGAACTTCCCAACACTGCCCTCTCGGATTAACCACACCTTGATGTCGGTTGCCTGACGCGCGGCAAGTTCCCATCTGGTGCGCGCTGAACATTGTTATGCGGTTTGGCGCGAATCCCGCTTTCAAACAGCTCTCATAGAAAGTATGTTCATCATAGGCAGTTGTCCTTTGTGGATTCCAGCGTTCGCGGGAATGACGGGTTTGTGCTGCCTTGCTTTGGCCTCCCTTCGTTGACTTCCAGTCTGTTTCGCGATAAAAGCGGAGCGGCGGCTGGTGGAGTGTGCTGACCTCGGTTGCGCCCGCGCTAAAGTGTATTTTTGTGAGCGCGTCCATGCCTTTCATCAGATGATTACCCGTTGGCTTATCCAACCGATAATCGATTATGGGTTCGCCCAGTTTGCCGACCGTTACTTGTCCGCTCCTACAGTCCCGCGCAATCGCCAACAGCACCGCGCCGTTTGGTAATCGTCTCATCTGCTCGGCATGGTCTTTTGCGTTGAGAAACGGCATAGCGCTGGCGGCGATTCCAGGATAGAGCGCAGGCGTCTCTAACAAAACGCCGTAGCCCCTGCCATCCAAATTGAGCAGCGCGCCGCTGACCGCCGATTGAGGCGCGCCTTTCCAAGGGTGGATATCAGAGTCATAATGTCCCGCCACCGCGACGGTAGGATGAAGACGCAAATTCTTACCCACCTGAGGATGAGAAACGCCCGAACGCAACAATAAGGCTGGCGTCTCTACCGCGCCCGCCGCCACCACAACCCCTTTCGCCGCGTTTGCTCGGAAAGACACCGGTTGACCGTTCAAATGAGCCACTCCCACAACTCCTACCGCGCGCCCGTTTAGTATCTCGACTCGCTGGGCTTTGGCGTGGATAATCAGTTGTAGTCTGCCAGTCTCTGCCGCGCGTTTCAAGTAGCTCTCCGCTGTCGATTGCTTGGACCGGAACCGGCAGCCAAATGCGCAGAAATCGCACTGACCTTGACAATCTTTCACATTGCGGTTCGTCGATTTTACGGACATCCCCAGCGCCTCACAACCTCTTATCAATACGCTGTTTGGAGCGTTATGCTCGTCAGGATGGCATTGCACGTGCAGGTCGCGCTCTACCCGCCCATACTGTTGCTGCATGGTTTGACAATCCCATCCATCCAACGCAAAATCGCGAACCCATTCTTCAAACACATTCTCTGGCGCGCGCAGGCTGGTGGTCCAGTTGATAGTCGTGCCGCCGCCCAACGCGCTGCCCGCCAAAATCATGATTGATGAATCGCGTGTGACAACGATCCCATTCCCCAAATAGAGTGATTGCAACCCCTCTAACTCGTTCATACCGGGTCGGGTTTGCCCATCATCACCGCCCATTTCCAATACTAAAACGGTATGACCTGCTTCTGTCAATCGCGCCGCTACCACCCCTCCCCCTGCGCCAGAACCGATCACGATATAGTCGGCTTCCAGTGGATGGGGGCTGTCTGGAAGATGCGACCAATAACGTTCGGGCGGTTGAAAAGAGGAGTCGAGCGGAGGCGCGCCTTCATAGCCCATTGCCTGCCACAGCGGGTTGGGCTTACCGCCCGGACTGTTGCCATAAGCCACCCACATAATCAACCGCTTCAAGCCCTGAAACGCCTGCCGCTTGAAGCCCACGCTATGATTTGCCATCCACAGCAGTCGCCTTTCTCGCTCTTCTACTGACAGCGCAGGAAGCGGTTTCCAGGAATGGGTGAGCAATAAGGAACCCACCGGGTGGTTCAAGACAGCCAAAAGCCGTTGAAAATCTTGGCGAAGTGAGGGGTTGGGGTGGTTTTCGATGAGAGTAATCAGCCGTTGCGCGATCTCGCTGGGGGGACGCAGCGCGCAAATCTCTTTGGTGAGCAACGCCTCGCAAATAGCGGTCAACAACAGCAGATATTTGGTCACGCCCTTAAGATACGCGGGGGGCGGGTCAATCCCTGCAGAATAGGGCATGTACGTTGGGCTTGCAACCGAATACTCTCTGAGTGTCCCCTCCCTTTAAGTTTCCCACGGGAACGAGGAGAACCGGATTCTGTCCATGCTGTCACCCTGAGCGTAGCGAACGGGTCTGCTGTTGCTTTTGGGCAAGCCCATAAGAAGATGTCCCAAATCTCAAACAGCAGATACCTCGGCTGCGCTCGGCATGACACGATAGACAGCCTCATCTAAAATCATCAGGACAGGGCGATTATCCCTGCCCTGATGGGTCCCGAAGGTGCTTATTGGCTGCGGCGATAAGAACTTTTCCCGGTGGGCGGGGGCGGCGATTGCGCGTTCAGCCATCGGAACACGCCGAACACCGCGCTGATGCCGACAATTAAGAAAATAGAGAACCACCCAATGGGTCGGAACGAGAATCCTCGTTTCCCATCCGGGTTTTTTGAGGCTTCTTTCATGACCTGTTTCCCATCGATTTTAGCGGTCTGGTCATCCGTTTCCTGATCTGCGCTGACCGATTTGACCACTAAAGTATCCGGCACTTTGACCGGCGAGTTAGTGGTCACCGCTTCTTGCACTTCCTGCTTCACTTCACCCACAGGCGATTGAACATCCGGGCTGACTTCGGTAGGCGCGTGATTGTCATAGGTGTTCCACCACGACGGTTTTTCGCCGGGTTTTCGCCCTTCCGATCCGATGCTCCAGCCCGACAACACCATTGTCAGACTGAGTAAACCGATACTGATTGTTTTCCACATAGTTGTTATTCCCCCACAAAATCCAATCCTCAGTAAGCGGACTGCCAAGACATGCGCCGGTTCGCTGGCGTGCGCGGCAGGTTGATATCGATGAGCGGATTATTGTTCAAGCCGCGTTCACGAATGCGGGTATCATAATTCATACGCATAGGCAGGCTCCACAAGACCATCGCTTCATCTTTGCAGATAATCGAACCGTTCAAGGTAAAACCTAAGCCGTCGGTTGCCAAGTTTCCGCCCCCCACAAAGTTAGTGAACAATACCGAATCGACCCTGGAGATACCTCTCTCGTCCGCTGAAATTGAGCCATTCCGATCGATATCCACGTTCAAGGAAAGCTGTTCAATCAGGTCCTGATTGCCATCGCCATAAGCCGACTGGTAGCGGTAGCGCCCGGTCGAGTCGACTTCCAGCGCATTAAACGCGGGTATCAAATTGCCATCGTCATCGTAACGCGGCTTGGTGAACGGCGGGGTCATATAGTCGAGCGGATAGGGGCGCGCAAAACGCCGCGTGTTGCCCAACATCACGCTGCCGCGCGCCGCCAAAGCCAGCATATCCTTCTTTTCGTTGGAGGCGTCGATACTGTTGAGGTTCGTGCCGCGAAAATCGGGCAGGTTCTTGTAGATAATGTCGCCGACCACATGAACATTTCTTCCTGCATAGATCGTGCCTTGCCCCTGCACGTAGCCGCGAATAACCACATCTTCGGTGAAGGTAACGGGACCGTGAATCTTGATTGGTTTGTCCGAATAACCAACCAACGCCGCGCTGCCATTCACGATTCCATTCGTAGAAATTCGTTGATAGGCATTGGTAGATGGGTTCCACACCTCCACATAGGCGCCCTGATTATAAGTTGGATTAGCAGTGCCATCTAAATAGGTCTGCTTCGGATTGCGCCAAGTGGTAGACAAATCGGTATAGAAGTTCAAATCGTTCAAGTTGGGCAACATCATCTCTTCGTTTGGTCGGCTGTCTAAAGTGGTTCCGCCAAAGGTTCGTGTACCTGCCACATCACCCAAGACCGCCCCAAACGACCGTCCGTCCACCATGCTGCCATCGGCTTGGTAGACCAGGTCCCGCCAATCGTTAAAGGTCGCGCTGCCACTGGAACCATGCGTCCCAGAACTGTAACCCTGCCGCATATAGCGGTTGATCCGGCTGGCATAAGTCGAGTTGGACCATTGTCGGGGAGCCATATTGACCGTACCCGCTGCGCCTGGTATCAGTTTATCGTTGCGGCTGGCATAAATGCTGCCATTGATCACTGGCGAACCGTACCGGAACTCGAAGTCGCCGTTCGCGCGCATGTCGCCGTTGACGATCAATTGTTCATTATCAAAACCGTACATCCAGCCATAGTTATTCACGAAATAGGCATAATCGAACACACCCGACCGGGACAATTGCAGGGCGAAGGTTTGGTCGATGGTCCGGCGCGGTTCGTCGGAGTCTAACCGCCCGTTACCATTTCTGTCAACCCATCCCACGGAACGCAGCGTGAGGAAGCGATTATAGGAATCGGGCTGCGTAAAGCGCACAACCGCGACGGAATAATTGCCCACTCCCGCGATGATCCCGTTCAAAGACATGGCAGGGTTGTTCACCGACACGCTGGACATGGTGGAGTCAATTGAGTTGAAACGCTGGGCGCGTCTAAAATCCCGCCAAATGGTTTGCGTTCCCGCCGCTAATCCCGCTTCTGCTAGATTCAGAGTTGTCACTTCGCGGGTTCGCGCCGCGGCTGTCCGAAGCGATGCGGTGCTGACCTCCACATAAGCGGTTCCTAACCCCACCATCATGGAACCAAACACAAGCGTTGTGATCATGATGGTTCCACGCTGTTTTCGGGACGAAAAAATGCCTTTTCGCATAAGGATATCCTCCTAATCAATCATCAATTACTGCAAATTCCTTAACAAGATGCTCTCTTCTACCCATGTCCGCGCATAACTGCCATTAGCAATCGATTTCCGAATCGCTAACCGGATGTGAAGCGTAGCGGCATCGCCGTTTCGTTGGATCAAGGTGAAAGGGCGGTAGGTGTTACCGCTCGCATCGGTATTCACGATGTCGCGGAGTAACACGGTTGTGTTTCCGTTTTGAGTCAGCGTCAGCTGCCCAGAACTCCAGTTGAGGGATAGGTTTCGGGTATTGGCTTCTGCCACAATCGGAATGATGAATCTGCCGTTCGCATCGAGCTGAGGGTAGCGGAAGACGACCGCGGTGCCATCCGAAGCGACGCTGATCCCAGTGGTTTCGAGCAGCGCGCGCCGCAGTTCGCGAACCGCTTTGTGGGAATCCCGTGTGACTTGATCGCGCATGACCCCGCGCTGCCAATCGTTGAGGATGGTGATTTGGGCAGATACCAACAGCCATAACACGATGGCCATCAAAGAACTGGATATGAGGAGTTCTAATGTGGAGAACCCCTTGACACGACGATTGTTCCGACTCATTGATTCGTCCCTCCCCAGAGACAATCTGTGTTGTTTTAATGCCTATGTTACAACAAAACTTCTATCTTAATCGCGCGACCATCGTGCTGACTTGGCTTTGGCGTTGCTGTCCTTGTTCGCGCCAGCGGATGGTCACAATAATCGTTTTCAAATCTAATGAGCGACCTCCGGTATCTTCCAGCTCGATCACTTCCAGCAAACCAGAACCTTGATTCAAGTAGGTGGACAGGTTGAGCGTTGTGCCGTTCCCCAACGTGAAGGTGGTGAATTCGGCTACGAAATGCCTCGGCTGATCCAAAAGGACCGTTGTGCCGATCAACCCCTCGGCTTGCAGTTGGGCGCGAGTGATCGAGGCATAATCTTGGGTTCGCAATTGCTCCAGCATGCTTTGCGCGGCGGTCGCGGCGCGAGAATATTGCTCCGCTTTCAGGCGCGCGCGGTTCGAAACCGGCATCAGCGCTGCCGCCGACAACACCATGATCGTGCAGATGAAGACGGCGAGCAGCACTTCCACCAAACTAAAGCCCTGAAGGTTTCTCTTAGAGCGCATGGTCTCCCCCGTTGGAGCAGGTCGGGTCTGTGCCGATATTGTTGATCGAGTAGGTGCCGCCGGAAGCGCAGGTTGGCGTATTCTTCAGGTAATCTGGCACGATATCTCCCATAGTTACGGTATCCCCGTTCACTTTTCGGTTCTCCATCGCCCACTGCTCCTTCGCATGTTGAATCTTGGAGAGATTACGCTGACAGGTCTTCGCTTGCGACTTTGTGCGCGCATACATCCAACTGGGGAATCCGATCCCTAGCAGAATCGCTAAAATGAAGATCACGACCATGATCTCAATAAGCGTAAAACCGGCAATTCGATTTAGTCTTTTCCTCATAAGGCTTCACCCCCGCAGGTGACTTAGGCGACAATCTGTCCCTGAGAGGGGTTATTCCACAAAGCGGCGCATTTCAAAAACTGGCAACTGTAAGGGATTTGAGCGGAATTGAGTATAATCGAACCCTATGAAAAAATACAGGTTATGGCTGAAAGCGAGCATAAATTTGCTACCATGTTTATACTTATGCCTACACGCGCATGCCACCCTATCAGTTCCCGTTCTGAGCGGGCAGGAGGCTCAAGTGCCTGAATACGAAGGAAAAGTCAACGCCCCCGATTTCCCTGAAGGGATGGAATGGATCAACACTGACAAACCAATCAGTCTGCGGGACTTGCGCGGGAAAGTGGTTATCTTGGATTTTTGGACTTACTGTTGCATCAACTGTATTCATATCATCCCAGACTTGAAGAAATTAGAAGCCAAGTATCCCAACGAATTGGTGGTTATCGGCGTACACTCTGCCAAATTTACGGGCGAACGCGAATCAGCAAATATCCGGCAGGCGGTGCTTCGGTATGGCATCGAGCATCCCGTGGTCAACGACAATCAGATGCAGGTCTGGTCGCAATATGCGGTTCGCGCTTGGCCCACCCTGATACTGATTGACCCCACTGGCAAAGTCGTAGGCTATCATTCGGGCGAGGGCATTTACGACATCTTCGACCGCGCGGTGCAAGGCATTATCAATACCTTTGACCCACGGGGCTTGATTGACCGGAAACCGCTTGCCCTAAAACTGGAAAAGGAACGAAAACTCCCCTCAGTCTTGAATTTTCCGGGCAAAGTGCTGGCAGATGAAACCTCGGGTCTGCTCTTCATTGCCGACTCCAATCATCACCGGATTGTGGTGTTGCGCTTGAAAGACGGCTCTTTTTATGATGTGATTGGCGGAGGCGCGCGCGGCAAGAAAGACGGCAACTTTGATCAAGCGGCGTTTGCGAATCCGCAAGGCATGGCATTTGACGCGCAAAAACGGAAACTTTACATTGCCGACACCGACAACCATGCGATTCGTGCCGCCGATCTGGAAAAACGCTCGGTGGAGACGCTGGCAGGCACGGGCGAGCAGACCAAAGTTTATCCTGGACGCGCAGGCGCAGGCAAGGCCACCGCACTCAATTCGCCTTGGGATGTTGTTTTGCATCAGGAAACGCTCTATATCGCGATGGCAGGCTCGCACCAACTGTGGCGGCTCAACTTAAAAACTTTGCAAGTTCAGCCCCACGCGGGAACGGGCAGAGAGGCAGTCATTGATGGCTCCAACGACACCTGCGCGCTGGCGCAGCCTTCGGGTATCACAACCGACGGAGAGAAGCTTTACTTTGCGGACAGCGAGGTGAGTTGTATCCGTATGTCTGATATTGACCCCAGAGGTAAAACGGAGACCTTAGTGGGCGGCGACCTGTTCGAGTTTGGCGATATCGATAGTGTAGGTAGAGAGGCAAGACTCCAGCACCCGCTCTGTGTGGTCTATCACGATGGGATGCTGTATGTGGCGGATACCTACAATAACAAGATCAAGCGGTTAGACCCTAAAACGAAACGGATAGAGACCTTTGTGGGGACTGGAGCGGAAGGGATGACGGACGGCTTGAAAGCCACGTTTGATGAGCCGGGCGGTATCAGCTACGCGCATGGGAAGTTGTATGTGGCGGATACAAACAATCATCTGATCCGGGTGATTGACCTGAAAACCAAACAGACGAGCGCGCTACAAATCAAAGGAATGGAGAAATTGATCCCGAAAGTAGTGAAAGAAAGCGCGCCGGCCATCGATCTGCCGGTTCAAACCCTGGCTCCAGGTGAGGGAGCGCTGCGGCTCCATGTGTTGCTGCCATTGGGCTATAAATTCAACGACATTGCCCCGACACGGGCGCGGGTACATTTACAAAATGCTGCCACAGCGGAGGGTAAAACGGAGTGGGAAATCGTGAATCCCGCGTTCCCTTTGACCCTGCCGATTCGTCTGAATTCTCAGGGCAGCGCGCAGATCGAAGTGGATTTAACGCTTTACTATTGCGAGTCTGGAAAAGAGGCGCTTTGTTTTGTGAAAGAAGCGCGTTTGAAGCAGCCGTTGACCATCAGCGCGAACGCCACCCAGACCGAAGCCTCGATTGAGTTTGCTGTCAAAATTGAAACACAGGAGAAGAAGCCATGAATCGAAAGGATTATTTTGTGATTTTAGGTGTCGTTGCGCTGTTCAGTTTTTTAGGGGGGGTAGTCGGCAGTCGAACCCTGATGCCAGCGCATGCGCAAAAACAGCCGAAACCGGCAGATGTCACTCTGACCAAGTCGCTGAAAGTGGTCGATGACGCGGGCAACACGCGCCTGGAGATCGGCACGCCGTTTGGCGAACCCGCCATCTTTTTGTATGACAGCGAGGGTCGCTCCCGCGCTTGGTTCCGCCTGCGTCGCGACAATGATGCCTCGATCATGTTTGTGGATAAAGAGGACAAGGTCGTTTGGCAAACGCCCGAAAAATAAATCGATGATTCAAGGTATCGGCATCGATGTGGTCGAAATCCAACGGATTGAAGGCGCGCTCGCCAAACGCCCCGCCTTTCTTGAGCGGATTCTCACCGAAGCGGAGCGCGAATTATGCCCGCAGGGGCAGCGTCTTCCGGAGTTCTTAGCCGGACGCTGGGCAGCGAAGGAGGCAGTCGCCAAAGCGCTGGGCAGACCGCTCCGGTGGCATGAGGTGGAGATTTTCCCCAGCCGGATGGGCGCGCCCCAAGCGCGTCTACACGGCAGAGCCGCCATGCATGCGCAAAATGGCAGGCTGCTGGTGAATATCACACATACCCATCAGGTCGCGGCAGCCGTCGCTGTGTGGGAATCGGAATCATGAGCAGCGCTCCCGTCCGGATCGCGATTTTGGTCTCTGGCAAAAGCCGCGGCTCCACAATGGAGGCGATTATTCGCGCCTGCCAGCAGGGCAGAATCGAGGGTCAGGTCGCTTGTGTGATTGGCGTTCGCCCCGATTCGCCCGCCTTAGAAAAAGCGGAGACACTGGGAGTTCGCGCCTTTGCTCTGAACCCGAAGTCATTTCCCGAGGACGATGCTTACGGCAGCGCGTTGATGGAGACCTTGATTGGCGCGGAAATCGACCTTATTTGTCTGGCAGGTTATATGCGCCTGCTGCCCCTGCCCATCGTCCGCCATTTCAAGGGGCGCATTATGAACATTCACCCTGCCCTGCTGCCCCTATTCGGTGGGCGGGGTATGTATGGCGAACACGTGCATCGCGCGGTGATTGAAAGCGGGATGAAAGTGGCGGGCTGCACTGTTCATTTTGTGGACGAAGCGTATGATACCGGTCCCATCATTCTGCAAACCACGATTCCTATTGAGCCAAACGATACCCCTGAAGCCTTGGCGGCGCGCCTGCTGCCTGTGGAGCATGAGACCTATATCCGCGCCGTGCAATTATTCGCTGAAGGAAAGCTTCGCATGGAAGGACATCAAGTGAGGGTGGAATAAGGGATTGGCTTAAGGCAAGTGGGTATCATATTGATATGCATATCACACGGCGCGAGTTTCGCGAACGGTTAGAATCGGGCGTTTTAGTGGTGGATGGCGCGATGGGAACCCTGCTTTCCGCCCAAGAGATACCACTCCCTTACGATTTAGCCTGCATCACGCATCCCGATAAAGTGTCTGCGGCTCATCGCGCCTATTACGAAGCGGGCGCGAGGCTCATCGAGACTAATACCTATTGCGCGAACCGCCTGAAACTGCTCACAACTGCCGAGCGCATCTCCGATGTCTCGCTTCTGAACACAAAAGAGATTGGCGAGTGGGTCTTGCGCGTGAACCGGGATGCGGTACGCTTGGCTCGAAACGCGGTGGGTGAAGATGCCTTGGTATTTGGCGCGATCGGTCCGGTGGGAAAACCGTTGGAACCGATGGGACCGACCCGCTTAGAAGAGGCAGCGAAAGCCTTTGAAGAGCAGATTCGCGCCTTAGTGGAGGGCGGCGTCGACGGCTTTCTTTTGGAGACATTTACCGATCTGTTAGAGCTCAAAATCGCGTGTGATATAGCGCGCCGTTTTGCGCCTGACCTGCCGATTATCGTTAGTAAAGCCTTTGTTGAGGATGGCGAGTCGCTGATGGAAGGCTTGCCCGAACATTTTGCGCGGGAAGCGAGCCAGTGGGATATCGATGGGCTGGGCGCGAACTGCGTCGTGGGTCCCCAGCGCATGTTGGACATCATACGGAGCTTGGCGTTGGGCGCGGAACTGCCCATTTTGGCGATGCCCACCCCCGGATTGCCCCAACGGGCGCGCGGTCAGGTGGTTTACGACATCCAGCCCGACTATTTAGGTAAATACGCGGTCCGTCTGGCAGAAGCGGGCGCTCGAATGGTGGGAGGCTGCTGCGGAACTACTCCCGACCATATTCGCGCCATCAGCCAGCAAGTCGCTTCGCTCAAGCCCTCCAAGTTGCCCCATGCGGTTGCCAATGTCCGCGCCCGAACCCGCGAAGAAAAGCCTTTGCCCGCTGCGGAACCCAGCCGGTTTTCCCAGAAACTGGGCAAAGAGCGCGTGATTACGGTGGAGTTAGATTTGCCTCGGGGCTTGAATATGCAGAAGGTATTTGATGGCGCGCGGCTGCTGAAAGAGCATGGAGTCGATCTGATCGATATCTCTGACGGCGCGCGCGCGCGACTGCGGATGAATGTCATCGCGATCTCTCATTTAATTCAAGAACAGACAGGCATCGAAGTGATGATGCATTTCGCCTGTCGCGACCGCAATCTGCTGGCGATTCAATCGGACTTGCTGGGCGCGCACGCGCTGGGAATTCGAAACATTCTGGCGATTACGGGCGACCCCGCCCAGATCGGCGATTATCCATCGGCAACAAGTGTGTTTGATGTCGACTCCATTGGGCTGACGCGAATCTTGCAACGTTTCAATGAAGGCTACGATTTGGCAAGCAACTCCATCGGGATGCGCGCCAACTTCACGATCGCGGTCGCCTACAACCCCTTGGCATATGACCTGCCCGCTGAGCAAGACCGCCTGCGTCGCAAGGTGGAAGAGGGCGCGCAGGTAATCTATACGCAACCGATTTTCGAGGTAAAAGTCGCGGAGGCGACCGCAGCGTTTGTTCGTTCATTGAACCGTCCCTGGCTGATTGGGGTGCTGCCCCTGCGCAATACGAGGCATACCGAGTTTATGCATAATGAGGTGCCGGGCATCTCGATTCCAGACGCCATCCGTCATCGCATGGCGAACGCGCCCGAAGAGGACGCGCTCACGACTGGCATCGAGATCGCGCAGAACTTCCTTCGTGAAACAGCATCTTTGGCGGATGGAATCTATCTGATGCCGCCCGCTGGCAGCGCGCAAATAGCATTGCGAACTTTGGAAGGGATTTAAGTATTAGACGGAGCTTCGCCCTTCAACAGGGGAAACGATGTTGGGCGTTCCCTACCCCAAAAATTCTTTGCTTAAGACCAATCCTTTCAACAGGCTTTTGATCGATTGCTTACTGGTGCGGGAGTTTTCCCACAAGCGTTTGTAAAGTGTTCTTTCTTCCAATTGGTATCGCATATCGCGCCCGAACAGCAGTTGGAAATGGGTGTTGATCATCGCTCGCGTGAACCGTTCCTTACGAACGACTTGAGCTGCGAACGCTTCCATGCCCTGCCCTTTGAATGGGTAAGACACCACCGCATTTTGATCGCTGTCATCAATCGGATTGCCTTTATCGTCCTTCTCAATGTAATCGCCTTGATCGTTCCATCGCAACCGCTGGTACGCCAGCGGGGTCAAGACCTTATGACACGAATAGCAAGCCGATCCCGGTTGTGTTGTGGAGGCAGCCGTTGCCGTCCTGCGCGCCTCCACAATTTCCGGAGGGACCTCAAACACATATCCCAAGAACTTCTCTGCCACGACCGCTGCATAATTGAAGTGGGGTAAGCCGGGCTTACCTTTGATAAAACCTTTCATCGTCAACAAACCGGTTTTGCCATGCTGAGCTGGGCGAGCCTGCTTCCGCATGGCTGGGTCTACTGAGTAATCTGCGGTCATAATCTCTGAGAAGGGACGGTTGTTGAACGCGACATAGCTCCAGAGCCTCGCCGGTTCATCCTCTTCGGGAGTGCCTCGGCTCTCCAACAGCAAGCGTATCCGCCGGAAATAGTAATCCTGAAACTCGCTTCCTTTCAAATAGCTATCGACCAGTGCCTCTAAAGACGCGCCTTTATCCACTTGCGCTACTTCTGCCAAAGTGGGGGGTCTGCCAATTAAACCCTGCGCGATTTTTACCAGCTGAAGCCGTTTTTTCTGTTTGGCATCTTGCGTTCTTGTTAGAGAGGGCGGCGCGCTGAACAAGAAATCAGGGTGTTTCATCAACGCTTGGCATAATCCTTCCCACCCCGCTTGATGGGGCGAAAAGAGCGGAGTGACAAAACTGATCTTTGCGCCCTGCCCTTTCAGTTGAACGCGCGGTCCGCCGATTTGCCGCCAAGTGAATTGGATCGGGGTCTGTTGAGTGTTGTAGGTTGCGGAAGCGTCGATGGTGATGGTCGCGCCCGAATGGCTTCGGACAGGTGACTGAACTCGGATAATAGGGGTGGATGCCGAAGCCCGCACAATGAGGGGTGTTCGGGTTTCCACATACTCTCTGGAAGGATAATGCATATGCAATCGGTAGAACTGATTGGGCTGCCACTGCTTGGCTTTTGCAGGTTTGTAAATTAGTTTTAACTTGCCTTTGTTCTTGTTTTCGTCGGAAAGCAGTTTCGGTCCCACCGTGTTGTATGCCTCGAACTCGCCCTGCTTGAACTCGGTCCATGGCTCGTTGCCTTCTGCTTCGCGCGCTCGGATCATCACCGTTTCGCCCTGCGTAGGCACAAACTTCATCGCGTCTGCTGTCACGGTTCTGCGCGTGCCGCTGTTGGAAAGCTCCACGCCTTGAGAGCCGTTTTCAAACTGAAACTGAGTCTTGCTGTCCCAATATGGGCGCGTGTCTACCGTTTGGTCAATCCAAAAATGGGCTTCTCCTTTGGGCGGCATGGGCGGCGCGGGCGGTAAGGCGATTCGGTGAGTGTCGTGAGAATAAACCTCTATGGGAGTGGCTGCCGACATGTACCGATCTTTATAGACCCGGTAGACCAGTTTCAATTCATATTTGCCGTCCTGTTCCACCTTAAGCGGCATGGTAATGTGGCTGTCGCCTTTGTTTTCCCCGTTGTCATGATAGACCTGTTTATCGCGTTTCCACGCGCCTTCCACTTGGACCTCTTTGTCGGTCGCTTTGAATCGGATAATCTCCTCTTTTGGTAAGGGTCCCTTCAGCTCAACTGCCACGATGGATACCACCCCGTAGGTACTGGTGTTGGTCAACCGCAATCGCTGACCATTGTCCTTGGCTTTCAGCGTCACAGGCTGGGAGAATGTGTGGGTTCCCAAATCGCTGTCAGGGTCAGATTTGGTTTGATCCGCCCACTCCTGCTGCAGCGAATAGGCAGACCGCGCGACGGGAATCGCAATGCTTTGCAAGGTAGTTCGTCCCTGAGCATCGCGCGCGATGAGTTCGAATTGAAGGTCATACTCATCAGGGGTCAGTTGGTTTTTCGCTTTGTAAAGGCTTTGGATCAACTGGAACGACTTTTGCATTTCTTGCGGGTTCGCATCTCGGAACAGCAGGCGGTTGTAAACACGCTGGATCGCGCGGGTATAGGCTGCATCGGGCGATTTCATCTTCAATGGGTCGGGCAGGTCATCTGGGAAATTTTGGAAGGGACCACTCCGTTGGAGATAGGCGCGCGAGGCGACATCCCGCGCTAAGTGGTCTAAACCGCTCAAATATTGCGCGGTAGGACGATTAGTTTCGCTGAAGGAACGCCGGAAATCTGCGCCGCCAAACATTGTTACATTCTCATCAAATCGGTTGCGTTCGTCCCGTGTCCAATCATCGCCAAAGATGGTTTTGACTTTCTGGCGAAGCTGCCAATAGGTCAAGAAGTTCTGGCTGGGCTGCGCCGCGGTTTTTACCCCATAAGGCAGTTCCAACGAGAGGGGGAATATCTCATCCAACTGCACTTGGTGTTCGCGCAAGGTTTTGGTTACCCGCTCACTGAACGCTTTCAACTGGTTGATTTGCGCCTTTGTCCACCGGTCGCGCGGTTTGGGAGGCATTCGTTTTTCATCGTCGGCATCGGTCAAGCGGGCGAGTAAAGAGTGATGCGCCTCCGATTCAAAGTACCCCCCTTCCAACAATAGCCGGAAAGTCGCGCGCGGGTCTTTGCTTAAGTCTAAGGGAGTGCGTTTGGGTTTCGCATGGCAAAGAATGCAATCGGAGTCTTGTAGGATGCCCCATAACTCTTTCGTGAATTGTTGTTCCAGCGTTTTGATCGCGTTGAGCGCGGCAGGCGAAGGCGCAGGAGCCGCGCCCGGCGGCGCGCCGGTTGAGGGCATCAACGCATAAGTAATCAGAAAAATCAGCGTGCCATAAAAGGCGGTTTTCTTCAACAGCATCGACAATGTCTCCCACTCAACAACGATTGTAAACCCATCGTTACTTTCTTCTGTTGGACGCTGAAATCCTTCTGTTTGTTAGCAAAAAGGGTATTGCTTACCAAGACGCATCACTTTTCTCACACAGAATCGACTGGAACAGACAGGAAAATCGGAGCCGGCAGCCGAAAATAAAAGGTATGATTGTACAAAGCCCCTATCCTCGTGTGGAAATACCGGAAGTTTCGTTGCCTGAATTTGTTTTGGGTCAGGTGGAACAATGGGGAGACAAGCCCGCGTTCATCGACTCCTTAACAGGCAGATCTATGACCTACACACAGTTCGCGCAAGGCGCGCGACGGTTGGCAGCGGGTCTGGCGGCAAGCGGATTTCAGAAAGGCGATGTCTTTGCGATTTACTGCCCGAACTGCCCCGAGTACGCGGTCACTTTCCATGGGGTGGCGTTGGCGGGCGGAGTCAATACGACCATCAACCCGCTCTATACGGTGGACGAACTGCATTTCCAGTTGGTGGACGCCAACGCGAAACGGCTGCTGACGATTCCCACCTTTTTAGAAAAGGCTTTGGAAGCGGTCAAGGATACTCCAGTAGAAACGGTCTACGTTCTGGGCGAGGCGGAAGGCGCGGTTCCCTTCGCATCGCTGTTTTCCTCCGGCGAAGAACCGCCCAAGATAAAGGTGAATCCGAAAGAAGATTTAGTGGTTATTCCCTACTCCAGCGGCACGACCGGTATGCCCAAAGGGGTGATGTTGACTCATCATAACTTGATATCGAATGTGGTTCAGACGCTGGCAGTAGAGAAAATGGCGGCAGACGAAGTATCGGTCGGAATTCTACCGTTCTATCATATCTATGGCATGGTGGTGATCATGAACATGAGCCTTTATGCCGGTTCGTTGGTGGTAACAATGCCCCGCTTCGAGCTGGATGCCTTCCTCAAAGTGATTCAAAATTACAAAGTGAACCGCGCCGCGCTGGTGCCTCCGATTATCCTCGCGCTGGCGAAACACCCGCTCATTGATGAGTTCGATTTGAGTTCGCTCAACTATATCACCTCGGGAGCTGCGCCGTTGGGAGCAGATTTGGCGGCGGCATGCGCGAAACGGCTCAATTGCATTGTGAAGCAAGGTTACGGTCTAACAGAAACAAGCCCTGTAACCAACATCATGCCTAACGCCGACTCGCAAAGCAAACCTGGCTCGGTCGGTCCCCTGGTGCCGAACACGGAAGCCAAAGTGGCGCATTTGGAAACCGGCGAACCGCTACCACACGGCGAGGAGGGCGAAATTTGCATTCGCGGTCCTCAGGTGATGAAGGGCTACTTGAACAACCAAGAAGCGACAGCAGCGATGATCGATTCGGAGGGCTGGCTCCACACCGGTGACATCGGTTATTGTGATGAACAGGGTTATTTCTACATTGTTGACCGCGCAAAAGAGTTGATCAAGTACAAAGGTCTGCAAGTCGCGCCTGCTGAATTAGAAGCGCTGCTCTTGACCCACCCGGCGGTTGCCGACGCGGCGGTGATACCCAGCCCGGATGAAGAGGCAGGCGAAGTGCCAAAGGCGTTCTTGGTGCTGAAACAGGAGGTCGATCCGCAAGTCATTCTGGATTACATCGCAGGACACGTCGCGCCTTACAAAAAGATTCGACTTTTTGAGATTGTGGATCAGATTCCCAAATCGCCTTCTGGCAAAATCTTGAGACGCTTGTTGGTACAGCGCGAACGCGAGCGAAAACAAATTTAAGCGATTCGGTATTATACCCCCCGCGCATGATAGGTAAGATGTTCGTTGCTGTCGGGGAACCGTAAACGCAGTTGGAAGTTTGTCTCCACGCGAACTGCCTCCCCCACTGGCTGTTCCGGTAAATCCAAAGCGATATATCGTCTTCCTCGGGTCGCGTCCCGCTCATGCCATAGCGGGTAGAGCGCATCTGCGGACAACACGATCAAATGTTGGAGGTTCTCCCACAGGAGTTGAATCATGAACTCCCGATCCAACTCCGGCAGCGGCGTATCCAAGCCCATATGTGCCGAAATCGCGGTCTCCTGCAACGAGTCTGGAAACGACTCTTGGGTCAAGTTAATGCCCACACCGATAATTGCCGACTGTTGGATCACCTCCACCAGCACACCGCCCAGTTTCATACCATGCAGCAACAGATCATTGGGATATTTCAGCATCACCGGTGGCAGCATGGGGATGGCAGTCTCCAGCATGCGCGCGCAAGCCAACGCTGCTGCTACCCCCAAAAGTCCCGGGTTCTCTTCAACAGGCGGGTCCCACATCACCAACGAAGTCAACAAGCACGCGCCCGGCTCATCCAGCCATTCCGAGTCCAATCTGCCCCGCCCTGCCGTTTGATGATCGGTATAGACCGCCGCATATTCTCTGTTCCCGGTCTGCGCCCATTCGCGAGCGATGATTTGAGTGGATGGGGTTTCAGGCACAAAGAGAATGTTCATGGCTAAGATTATACTCGGTTCCCGATGAACGCGATTTCGGGTATTATATAATTGGAGAGAAATTCGGAATGATAACCCCGCAAACAGTCGATGTCCCTTTGATTTTTGAACGCAGTGTTCCCGGTCGTCAAGGTGTTTTACCCCCCGCTTGCGATGTGCCGATTTTGCCTCTGCAAGATATGCTGGGCGCAGAAAATTTACGCTCTGAACCGCCCCGCTTGCCGGAGGTCAGCGAGTTGGACACCGTCCGCCATTACACGCGCCTTTCACAGCGCAATTATGGCATCGATACCGGCTTTTATCCGCTGGGGTCATGCACCATGAAATATAATCCGCGCATCAACGAAAAGGTCGCTGCGCTGGCAGGTTTTACGCATGTCCACCCGCTGCAACCAGAGCGGACAGCGCAGGGCGCGTTAAGAATTTTGTTTGAACTGCAGGAAGACCTGAAGGCGATTACCGGATTTGATACCCTCTGTTTGCAGCCGGTGGCAGGCGCGCAAGGAGAACTGCTTAGTTTGATGACCATCAAAGCCTATCACGCATCGCAAGGCGAAGGCGAAAAGCGCAAGGTCGTGCTGGTTCCCGACTCGGCGCATGGCACGAATCCCGCCTCAGCAGCCCTTTGTGGCTACACCGTGCGCTCCATTCCGACCGACGCGAAGGGAAATACCGATCTTAATGCCCTCCAGGAGTATTTGAGCGATGAAGTTGCCGCCATGATGCTGACGAACCCCAGCACGTTGGGACTGTTTGACCAGAATGCTCAGAAAGCCTGCGAGATGGTGCATGCGGTGGGCGGCTTTGTGTTTTGCGATGGCGCGAACATGAACGCGTTGGTGGGCGTTGTTCGCCCGGCAGAGATCGGATTTGACTGCATGCATCTTAATTTGCATAAGACTTTCTCTACTCCTCACGGTGGCGGCGGACCGGGCGCAGGCGCGATTGGTGTCTCTGAAAAATTGGCGCCGTTTCTGCCGACTCCGTTGGTCATCCAGCACGGCGATGGATCGTTCGGATTCCAGACTAATCTGCCCCATAGCGTGGGAAAAGTGCATGCCTTCTATGGCAACTTTTTGAATCTATTGCGCGCTTATGTCTATATCCGCGCTTATGGCGGCGAGAACTTGCGCAACATCGGCGAATACGCGGTGCTGAATGCGAACTATATGCTGGCGCGTATCCGGGAGGTTTTCCCACCCGCCATCGACCGTTTCTGTATGCACGAGTGTATTGTGACGGCGCAATCGCTCAAAACGAAGCACGGAGTACGCGCTTTTGATGTCGCGAAACGACTGCTTGATTACGGTTTTCACCCGCCCACAATGTACTTCCCGCTGATCGTGCCGGAATGTCTGATGATCGAGCCGACCGAGTCGGAAAGCCGCCAAACGCTGGATATGTTCGCGAACGCGCTGTTGACCATTGCAGAGGAAGCAGAGACCAACCCCGATTTGTTGAAGAACGCCCCTCATCATATGCCCGTGCGTCGGTTGGATGAAGCGAGCGCAGCCAAAACGTTGACGCTGCGATGGCAGGGCGAAGTGGTCTATCCCAGCGAAGTGCCAGCATGCGCCTGCTGAATGAGGGTGCATGCCCGCCCGAAATCAATATGGCTACTGACGCCGCCCTGCTGGAATCGATCCGGCAGGGTCAATCTCCAGCCACTCTCCGACTTTACGAATGGAGCGCGCCTGCCCTCACTTATGGTTTGGGACAGCGGTTGCCGGAACCGTTGATTGCTGCCTGCAATTCCTTCTCTCTAAGTACGTTTCAAAGACCGACCGGCGGAAAAGCGGTTTTGCATGGTCATGATTTAACGCTCGCTTTGGCTTTCCCTCCCGCGCTACTGTTTGAAACCACTCAGCGAGTGTCGCCCCGCAGGGTTTATGATGTCTTGACCGAACGGTTGATCGAGGCTTGGCAGCGCGTAGGTATACGAGCGGTCAGAGGAACCGATTCCGCGCCTGACCCGCAATCAATGGAGGATGGCGGCGACTGTTTTGCCACCCCTGCCCTCTCCGATTTAGTCAACGCCGACACAGGCGCAAAATTGATGGGTTGCGCGCTTCGCGTGAAACAGGATGGGGTTCTTTTGCAGGCTTCCGTTCCCCTCCGGGAGCCAGTCGTCGATACGCGCCTTTTGTTCGGACGCAGCCATCCCATCCCCACGTTTCAGGACAGCGACCGCTTGCGCACTGCTCTAATCACTGCTTTTGAAGAGATGTTTTGATAAAGCAACCCCGTTTCTAAACCAGCTTCGCGAACTTATGCTTACCTACACGCAACAGCACGCCCTGCAGTTCATCAACATGTTTCGCGGCAGAGGGGTCATCTACCCGATTGCCGTCGATTTCCACACCTCCCCCCTGAATCAAGCGACGCGCTTCAGAGTTGCTCGCCGCAAAGCCCAGACCCGCGATCAACGCTGCCAATGGAACCGAGCCATCCTCCCGAATCAGATGTTCAGGGATCTCGCGTTCAGGAGCGTCCACTGGCATGGCGCGCTCTGAAAAGATGCGCAAGAACTGCTCATCGGCTTGTTGCGCTGCCTCTTGAGAATGATAAATCGCGACGATCTCCCGCCCCAACTGGCGCTTCACATCGCGCGGATTGATACGCCCTGCCCGCCAATCCGCTTCTAATGCGTGAACCTCTTCCATTGGCACTGCGGTACAAAGCGTGAAGTAAGAAGTCATCACTTCATCGGGGATGCTCATGCATTTGCCGAACATCGCGTCGGGCGGCTCGTTGATCCCAATATAGTTCCCCAGCGACTGACTCATCTTCTCTTTGCCGTCCGTTCCTACCAACAGCGGCATGAGGAACACCACTTGAGGTTCTTGACCATACTCGCGCTGCAGGTCTCGACCCACCAGGTTGTTGAATCGCTGATCGGTGCCGCCCATCTCCACATCCGACTTAATCGCGACGGAATCGTAGCCCTGACAGAGAGGATACATGATCTCGTGCATGCCCAGCGGCAGCTGCTTCTCTAACCGAGTGGCAAAATCCTCCCGCTCCAAGATTCGCGCCACGGTGTAGCGGCTGGTTAACTTTATCACATCTGAAAAATCCATCTTGCCCAGCCAATCGGCATTGTAGTATACTTCGGTCTTCTCAGGGTCTAAAATTCGGAACAGTTGAGGTTTGAGCCGTTCCACATACCCGACTATTTCTTCGCGGGTGAGCTGTTTTCGAGTCTTGGATTTGCCCGTCGGGTCGCCAATCATCGCGGTGAAATCGCCCACAATCAAACACGCTGTATGCCCCATCAGTTGGAACTGGCGCAGTTTTCTCAGCACGACAGCCCATCCCAAATGCACATCGGGCGCGGTGGGATCAATGCCCAGTTTCACGCGCAAGGGTTTGTTTGTCGCCAGCGCGCGTTCGATTTTCGCCTTGAGGTCTTGCTCGCTAATAATGTCGTCTGCGCCCCGCCTCAAAAGCTCGATTTGTTCCTCTACACTCTTCGCCATAACGGGAAGTATTGTACCCGCAGGGTGTTGAGGCTTACTCGGTCCCATAGTACGCCACTCTCCCACCCAAATCAGGTATTATGTTATAGACGGTCTGGGACATACCCGTCCGGCTTAGAGCCGGAGCAAATCCCGCTTCGCGGACAAGCACTTTGACCGGCGATGCGCCGGAGCAAACTCCGCTTCGCGGCATGGCACATTGATAACATAGTTCAGCAAGAAAGTACGACCTGCGCACCGCCCGATGGCTGCAGCGCGATCCCATCGGTGTGACGGGCGGACATCCGAAATCGACATTCCATTATGCTGTTCCGATGTTTCTGAGGTACAATTAGCCGATAAGGTAAACTCGGTATGAATGATTTGGCGGACAGAATTTCGGTAAACAAAGACATTTGTCACGGTCAGCCGTGTGTCAAGGGTACACGCGTCATGGTTTATTTGATTTTGGAGTTGCTGGAGGCAGGGGTGACAAAACAACAGATCATCACGGATTACTATCCTCAACTATCAATGGAAGATGTGGATGCGTGCATACGTTATGCAACTACTCTCATTCGCGATGCCGAATATGTCCCTTTTTAGTCTGCCAAGCTGAAAATGTTTAGACTATTGTTGGATGAAAACGTTTACCCTGATATAACTAAATTACTCAGAGATTTAGGTCACGATGCCGTTGACGTCAAACAAGCGAAATTGTTGGGTGCGTCCGATGAACAGGTGTTTAGTTGGTCCCAGGAACAGAAAAGGACGATTATCACTTTTGACCGTCACTTTGCCGACATTATTATGTATCCGCCAAGTTCACATCACGGGATCATCCTTCTAAGATTTCATCCGCCATTACTTAGCGAGATATTAGATGCGCTTCAAGCCTTGTTGGCAGATTTTATGGGCAGCCAATTTTCAGGCAGACTCATCATACTCTCAAGTGCTGGCTACCGTGTCCGGTCAAGCCCGTGACGTTCTTGAACAGGCTGCAGAGAAACCCCATCTACACTTACCGAATCTCCGCCGCGCCTTTAGAAGCAATAGGTTCCCAGGGACGCGCGCTGCCGCGTTCAATGAGTTCTGTCGGAATCATGATCGGTCCGGTTAAACGAGTCTCACTTTGCAACTGTTCAATCAACAACTGCGCGGCGAGCATCCCCATCTCATACATCGGCTGTCGCACGGTGGTCAGAGCGGGCTGAGACAAGGGAGCCGCCTCAATATCGTCAAAACCGACGACCGAGACTTCGCCGGGAACCGGAACGCCTGACATCCAACAAGCTTCAATCGCGCCCAATGCGGAGACATCCGCGCCGCCAATAATCGCGGTCGGTCGCGGCTCTAAGGCTAAGAGCTTTTGCGCGCCTTTCTGCCCTTCTTCCATACTGTAGGCTTCACCCACAACCCACTCCTCGCGAATCTGGACGCCCGCATCCGCCAATGCGCGCTTATAACCTGACAAACGCTGGATCGCGCTGGGATGATTGTAGGGACCGCGTATGAAGCCGATCCGCCGGTGTCCTTGACCAATGAGCCATTGAACCAAATCGTACATCGCTTGTTCGTTGTCCGAATCGATGCTCAGGATTGTCGGCTCATCCGGGAACCAGCTTCCAATCATGACATAGGGTTTCGTCGCGTTCGATGCCCAAGGAATCATCGGGCTGTTCTGCACCGGCGCAAGCAACGCAAAGGCATCGACCGTGCCATCTTCCAACGCGGCAGCATACTCGTTGGGGTCTTCGGTAGTCAACGCAATGATCTTCACCTGATAATGATGAGGAACCGCATACTCTATGAAGCCATCCAACACTGTGGCGGCATACGGGTTTCGGGTCAGACGCATCCCATGATGACGCTCCAGCACAAAACCCAGCGTATGAGTTAAGCCGCGCGCCAAACTGCGCGCCAATTGATTGGGGCGGTAGCCTAATGCGCGCACACTGCGCCAAACGCGGTCTTCCGTTTCCGGCGCGTAAAGGTCGGTTTTCCCATGCAGCACATTGGAAACGGTCGCCGTCGACACGCCCGCATGTCTGGCCACATCGCCAATCGTGGGTTTCTTTCTGGACATAGATCTGCCTCTAATTTATAAGATTATGGCTGCGCCAAAAGCCAATGGAGCAACCCTCGCGAAAATTCTGAAACTTAAACGCTTAATGACCCCTAAATTATATCACAGATTGCGGCATTTGTCAAGGTCTCTTCTCATAATACAAAATTCCAAAAGAGTGCGCCATAAGCGCGTTTCGGCGTTATTTCCGCGCCCAGAGAAAATCCACCTCGCAGCGACACGCCTGAAAAGAGCGAGCTGCCTTTGGGGGTCAAAACCAGCGATACATAAAAATCACCCCGTGAATTTGAGCGCCAAAGGTCGGTACCAAGCGCAACGCGCAGGTCCCGGTTGGGGCTGTAAATCATACCGATTCGGAGAGTCGGCGCCAAAAACGAGTCTGGCACCGAAGCGATCCCAGACTCGAAGCGCGACTCAAAAAACCGCCGGATCACCCGAAACAACGGTCGCTGCACCAATGCGCCCCCAAAATGCCCTGTATCCAGCCATAGCACTTGGGGGTTGCCCAAAGCATTGATCAGCTTTCGAGTGTCTTCCGATGGCACTATAATATCATAGCGCGCGCCGATCACAAAGGTTTTCGCGCCGAGTTCTGGATTGAGCATATGCATCGCATCGATGGGCTTTAACTCCTCACGCAATTTTTCTAAACTGTAACCTTGATTTCGAAGCCCTATCCGCGCGCGAATGGTCAGCGCGGACTGCCAAATGATATGAGCCAAATCGACTCCCCCAAGAATGAGCGCAGCCGAGTGAATGCGCGGTTCCACTGCCAGCGTCGTGCCGCCCACTATCGCGCCCAAACTGATCCCTGCCAACCCGATTTTGTCTTTCTGGACTCGCGGGTCCCGCTCCAGCCAATCGATTGCGCGCCGGACATCCCACACCGCTTGCGTCATCCCATCCACCAACCGTTTCACATCCGAGCTGATCATCAACTCACCGCTGTTGGTCCCCGCAGGGGTACGCTTCATGTGATAAGGCAGCGTCAACATCAACACGCCGATGCCGTTCCGAACCAGTTCGTGCGCGATGCTCAGCTCAAAAGTCGGTTGGCGGATCCCCAAACTATGCAGCAACACAACGACCGGAAACGCCGGTTTATCATCGGGGGTCAACCACCATCCATGCACCCGGTCATTGTTTGGGTCTCCAGAGGTAAAGGGACTGGGATATTCGACAATGGTTTCCGTCGCTTTCAATTCAGGCAACGGTCGAAGCGTTACATAGTTGACCGTAAACTGTTGGGACAAAGGCTGTCGCAAGTCGGGCGCAGGCTGTTCTTGGGGAAACACAGGCAGCGCCACCAACACAAGACAGATGAGTAGAACGATTCGCATAGAGGAATCTATTGTAGCCGATTCTCGCAACGATGGGCGCGTACTTTTCGCGATAAGTACCTTCCACTTCACCAAGCGTCTGTTTTTGCTGCGAAATAGAGGCTTGTCAAGGCATACGGTTCTCGGGAATTCTCGCGTTCGCGGGAATGACGGCGGGTAGCGATTTGATAGCCGCGGAGTTTTCAAAGCAGAATGCATTTAGATGGGAGATACTTTGAAGACAGGTACACTTTTACAATGAGCAAAATTCAATGGGGTATTTTAGGCACAGGCAAAATCGCGCAAAAATTCGCAGCCAGCTTGCAAGCGGTTCCTGACGCGGAATTGAGAGCGGTGGGGTCGCGAACACGCGAATCATCCGAGAAGTTTGGGGCGATGTTTCAGGTTCCCAACCTTCATAGCAGTTACGAGTCGTTGGCAACCGATCCAGCGGTCGATGTGATTTATGTGGCAACCCCGCACCCGATGCATGCGGAAAACAGCTTGATGTGTTTGCAGGCAGGGAAAGCGGTTCTTTGCGAAAAGCCCTTCACCGTCAATGCGAAAGAGGCGGAACTTGTCATTCAAGAGGCGCGGGCGCGCGGCTTGTTTTTGATGGAGGCGATGTGGACCCGCTTTTTCCCGTTGATGCGGCAGGTCGTCGAATGGGTTCAAGAAGGAAAATTGGGCGACATTCGCATGGTGAGCGCAGACTTTGGGTTCCGGGCAGCCTTCAACCCCGATGGGCGTCTTTTCAATCCGCGCTTGGGCGGCGGCGCGCTGCTCGACATTGGTATCTATCCCGTTTCCTTTGCGCATCTGATTTTAGGCAAACCCGACCGGATTATGAGCGCGGCGCATTTGGGCGCAACAGGCATCGACGAAAACAACGCGATCCTGTTCCATTACCCGCAAGGCGAGTTGGCTATGCTCAGTTCTTCCCTGCAAGTTTATACCCCCCATGAGGCATCTATTATCGGTACCGAGGGGCGTTTGACCATCCGCGATCCTTGGTGGCAGCCCAAGCACTTAACGCTTTGGCTTCAAGGGAAAGAACCTCAAGATTATGAATTCCCGAAAGAGAACAACGGCATGAATTATGAAGCGGCAGAAGTGGTTCGCTGCCTGAAAGAGGGCAAACAAGAAAGCGACATGATGACGCTTCAGGAAAGCTTGGAGATCATGCGGACGCTGGATGAAATTCGCAGCCAATGGGGACTCGTTTATCCTTCCGAAAAATAAAGGTTTGTTGACTACATGCCTGCAAAATAAAGCATATTGTAGGTTGTGATTGAGACAAGGTCTTGTTATCGAGGTCTCAATCAAGATTACTCTACAGGAGATACACCATGAAAAAAGTTTTGTTTACAGGCGCAATGCTGCTGGTAGCAGCTTCGGCTTTTAGCCAATTCGGTTTTAACTACTTCAAGGTCAGCCAACCTTGGTACCCTTACCCTTTTCCACAGGGTCGCTGGGCAAGTCACGAAGCCCGTGTCTTGGGCTGTGAAAACGCCCGCCCTATGAACCGTGTCGCTATGGACGACTGGGTTTGCACACGCACCGGTCCCATCATCCGGGTCGATTGGTGGGGAACCATGCCGACAGCCGTCGCGCAGATTCAGAAAAACCGTCCGTTCTACATCGCGATTTATGGCGATAATGGCAACTGTCAGCCGCGCACGACCTTTGGCCAGACCAACGCGCAACATCCTTACGGAGCGCTGTATGCCCGCTGTGTGGTTCCCGATGTCGTGAAGTTTGTCGGCGTGGATTGCCAGAACCAACCTGTCTTCTACTTCTCTGCGCCGCTTCCGCCCGGACCGAATGGGCATTTCCGGCAGACTGCAGGCACGCGCTACTGGCTGCAAGTTTCTGAGGCAGACCGCGAAAGCGCGCGAATCGGCATAGAGGACTTTCGTTGGTCAGGTCATCGCCCCATTACTCCCTGCCCTGCGGTGTTGCTGGGCTTGAACGCAGCCGGTCAGCCCGTTTTCTCGCCAGCGATTGACGCTTGCGACGGGCAGATGGACGATCTCGCGTTCCGACTGCGATCACGCGCCTTGTTAATCAACATTACACGCAACCCGGTCCACAGCATCTTCCGCTTATCGCTGTTCGATACTGCAGGCAACTTGGTAGAAACGATGTCTATTGAGCCGGATGAAGATGGCAATGCTTCACTCGATCCGGATGCGCCAGACGGAACCTATCAGGTTTTGCTGGAAGGCATGGGAGCATTGCCCAAACGCGGCACCCTTCAATTAGGAGAAGGCTTGGAGATGCGCATGAGTTTCTTTGACATCTTCTATGGCGATTTGGATGGCAACTTGCGAATCGATGACGAAGACCTGCTTCAGGTGCTGTTCAACTTCGGACGCTCATCTAACTAAGTCTTTCTGACCCCTCTGCACAACCAACGTTCCGGTGACTGGGATAACCAATCGCCGGGACGCACTATTTTAGGCTGAAACATCAGCCATAGCCATACCGTTTACGAAAAGAAGCTGTTAGAGTATTCACCACGAGTTTTTGCGCAGGACTCAGTTTTGCGCGCCAAGCCTCATCTAACTTCACCTTGATCGACTCGGTTTCATATCTCACCGCGCTGCCCCCCAGCGTATGCGTCGGTTTCACTTGAATCGTCTGATCATCCAGCAGGGGCAAATGGTTTTCAGAGACGCCTACAAAACGCGCTATCGAGGATAACGTTCCTCTGGGAGAAGAAACAAAATCCTCATATCGCGCCAACATATAGCGTTCCGGCGCGTCTTTCGCAAAGGTCTCCGTGGAAAGATTGGTTCCCATCCAGCGGCGCACCGCTCCCATCAGGCTGACTTCTTGCTCTTTGCGGTCTTGACGATCAGGATTGCGCTTCAGATGAGAATAAGCGAACCCGCGCGGATCGCGGACTAAGTGAACCACATTCAGTTCAATTTCAGGAATCGAGCGCAGCAATTGCCCGTACATGGGCGACTTCGATTCGTCGACAATAATCGCATGATCGGTCAAGTGGCTCATGGTCTCGTAGATCGCTCTCACCCGTTCCACCAGCGCAGGATTATGCTGGTGTATGCGTTGGATATACTGTTCGCGGTCGCGGGCAAATGCGCGGTGCTGAATGGGCGGCATCGCCTCTTTTTTCAACGCGAACAGCGGTTCGGCATCTTCAGGTTTCAACCCCATTTTCTCTAATGCGCGCGACCAGAAATCGCATGCGCTGAGAGTCGCGCCGCATCCGCATAACCGCTCATACAGCGGTCGCCAGCGAGGTTCCAACAGGCTATGGATTTCACCGCCGCCAAAGCAATTGTCCAATTGACTCACAGCGTTATGAAGAATGGTGCTGCCGCTCCGCCCGCATCCTGCAATGTATAAAACTTTGATTGCTCCCATGAAGCCAATATTGTACCTGCTGCTTACAGAGCGCGCAAAGCAGACCCGTTCGCTCCGCTCAGGGTGACAGTGCAGAAAGCAGACCCATTCGCTTCGCTCAGGGTGACAACGCCGATGTCATGCCGAGCGCAGCCGAGGCATCTGCTGTTTTGTCATGCCGAGCGCAGCCGAGGCATCTGCTTTCAAACCTCCGCCTCCGTAAAGTTCCCACTACAAGCATGGGAAACCCGTCCCAGTTTATCCCTTCACAGGTTCCAAGAAGCTGCGAATGTCGGCTTCACCAATGCCGGGTTCGCCCGGAGCCACATTGTTCAACTTGCCGTCTTTCATCCACTGCTCCAACTGCCCCACTAAATCAAAAAGGTGGTCAAACGAATCGACAATGAACAACAGTGGTTGGTAATGGTCGATTTCAAATCCCTGATTGATAACCCACTCCAACTGAATGGGGTATCGCTGGACATCCGGCGATTCAACGCAATACTCCAGTTCGCCATAGGAACTGAGCAAACCGCTGCCATACACCTTCAACTCGCCCGGTTGGCTGCCCTTCATCAGTCCGAACTCGATGGTGAACCAGAAGAAACGCGCCATCGCCTTGATGATGCTGGCAACTCGCCGTACCTTTTCTTGTTCATCAGGAATTTGAGACACCAGTTCCGCTGCCGTGTGCGCGCATTCGCCAAACCGGACCAGCGTATCGGCAAAGGCGCGGTCGGTATGCATCGGCACATGCCCTGCGATGTCATGGAAAATGTCGGGTTCTGGCAAATAGTCCAGCGTTTTGCTATCACGGATCGTGATGGTTGTCGGAAACTCGCGATTACGCAGACAATCGAAAAACAGAAACGCGGGAACATAACCGCTTACGGGCTTCGCTTTGAAACCGGTCAGCGGGTTCAGGAATTTATTGACATCCTCCAATCTTGGCACGCGATCCGGGTCTAAGCAGAGATTGCTAATCCCGCGCAAAAAGTGGGGGTTCGCATATTTCTGCCAACGATCTTGCATGCGCGCAAAAAGACAGCGCCAGGCTTCGTGGTTCTCTTCCGAGTAAAGCTCGTAAGGTTGATGAATGTAGAGTTGTCCTTTGTTCACTGCCTCTTCGATAAAAGGGGCTTTGGTGGTGGTCAATCCGACCGCTGTTTCAAACGCTTGCGCCTTTGCCATGTTCCTGTTCCTCCATTGGTTATACGATTATACCCCGCGTAGCGCGTCAAAATGCGCCATAATTCATGCAGCTTATGAACATTGGACAGTGGCGTTGGGCGTATGGGGGAATTCTTATATCGGCAGTACTCTCTGCGCTGGCGCATCCTCCGGTAGGATTGGGTTTTCTCATTCTGTTTGCGCCCTCATTTTGGTTCGCCTTCCTTTCGTTTCAAACCCCCAAACTTGGGTTTGTTTGGGGATGGATTTGGGCGCTCATTTATGGATTAACCGCGGGACACCCCCTCATTTATCTTGTTCAAGAACGAACCGGCAGCCTTGTGATCGCCCTCGCGGGATGGCTCTTAGTGGTCGCAATCCACGCGCTTTTTTTTGGACTGTTCGGATTGTTCGCGTCGCTTGCGCCTAAACAGCCTCTGCGCGCCGCGCTCTGGTTCGCAAGCATCTGGACCCTATGTCAATGGGCGCGTGGGTTGGGCGATTTCGGCTTCGTTTGGTGTCATTGGTCGGTCGCGTTAGTGAGTCGGGAATCGGACATCTTAAGTCATACCCTTTTACAAGCGGCAGACCTGGGGGGCGGTTGGGGCTTGGAGTGGCTCATCGCGTTTTTCAATGGCTTATTGGCTTCGTTGATAATGATTACCATACGTATGAGAATGAACCCACTTTCTTCGCTGCCCAACCTTCCCGCTGCGCCGATTCCTGGTTCCCTTGGCTCACAGGGGGAACCTACGGAGGGGGTAAACAACGAATTCACAAACCTTTCCTACAAGAATGTGTTAGCCTGCCTTTTTATCTCACTATTCCTCTGGTCTGGTTATGGCGTTTGGCGTTTACAAACGGTTCCCTTGTTGGACAACGAGATCGATGCACGTTTTGCCACAGTTATCCAACCCAATTTGAACTTAACCGAAGCCGTCCCACCATGGGAATGGGAGCCGATCCGTGAAACAACGCTTCGATTGACGGAAGCCGCCGCCCAAGCAAAACCCGATCTGATTTTTCTGCCCGAATCGATTGAGCCAAGCGCGCTGCCGGGCAACCGGGCAGTGATGGAACGCTGGTCGCAAATCGCCAAAGATCATAATTGTATGGTCCTTATCGGCGCGCCCCGGCAAAATCTGCTTGGCGACAAACAAATGGCGAATGGCGCGTTCTTGTTTCTGCCCAATGGCAATTATCAGGCGCATGAAAAAGTGAAGCTGGTTCCTTTGGGCGAGCATGTGCCTTATCGACAGTGGATGCCTTTTCTCACACTGTTCGGAGTCGTGGAAGAGGATTTGCGTCCTGGACAAACATTGAAGCCTTTACCGGGCAGACGAAACGAGCAGATCGGTGTTGTGATTTGTATGGAATCGACCTATCCTTGGATCGCGAGACACCTCACCGCCAACGGCGCGAACCTGCTGGCGGTCATCTCTAATGAATCATGGTTTGGGCGCACCGCCGCCTTAGAACAGCATGCCGCCTTCACCGCGTTGCGCGCGGTGGAGAATCGCCGTTGGATCGCGCGCGCCGCGCCGCAAGGAATCAGCGGGTTTTACTCCCCCAAAGGAAACGCGGTCACCTTGCCTAAATTCATTGAACAGAGCGCAAATCAGCGCATTTATCTGAGCGAGCGACAGACCTTGTATGTTCGCTTTGGCGAATGGATACTGTTCATGAGCATCGGGCTGATAGCGCTGCTTCGCTTCCTGCCTTCCACAAAGCATCCTCATATTCGGGAATGAACAGACGTGTCATTCAGCGTCTTTCGTTGGAGATACCAAAACAGCAACCCTGCCAACGTCGTCAAAGATGCTACCCCGCTCAATGCCAAGAACGCGCCATTCCAGCCATAAATCGTGGTAAGCTCTGCCACTTGTTTACCCGCTAATACTCCCCCCAAATAACCAATCCCGTCGATGCAGCCGCAGGCGGTTGCGCTTCCCCGCTTTGCGCCAAAATCAAGCGCAATAACGCCTGACAAATAGGAATAGGGTCCCATCATCACGAAGGCAGTTCCCGCAATCAGCCAGACTGCCAACGATGCAGAACTCTCATTAAACACCTGTGTTCCCAAGGTCAGCATAGCTGGCACGGTCAACGCGCATCCGATGAAAAGAATCAGCGCGCGCCCCTGTTTGCCTAAGCGGTCGCTTAAGAACCCCGCTGCCAGCACCGACAGCCCGCCAAAGAGCGGAAATAACGCGCTTTTATTGGCGGCATCGGCTTCATCCAAACTTAGAGCCTCGACAAAGTAGGTCGGTGTCCATGTGTTGAAGGTCTCACTCAGTAATGTAAACCCAAATGACAGCGCGCAAGCCACCCAAAACAGGGGGCTTTTGAACAACGGTTTCAACAAACTGCCCCACCCTTCTGGACGCGCTGATTCGCCGGCTGCCCCAAACAGGCTGTCCGGGTGAGTTGGCGGCTCCAACAGTCCAACCTGCAAGGGCGTCTCTTTCAAAAAGAGCGTGTTTAAGACCAACAAGGCGAGCAGTGTGCCTGCTCCCACATAATAGACCATGCGCCAATCGGCTCCCGCTTCCAGCAACGCCCCCATGAAACGCCTGGATAAGAAGTCGCCAAACAGAAAACTAAGACTGATCAGCCCCATCACCGAACCATAAGACGAAAAGGCGAACCAGCGTGAAGTGATTTTGATCATGCCGACCCAACCCATCGATTGAACCAGGCGGTTCCCCAATGCCGCTAAGGTGAAGAGAGGGAGTGTGCCGCTCAAGGCAAACAGAACTGTGAAAACGACCGAACCTCCCATCCCCAGCAGGAAGTTTCGACGCCCACCCATGAAGTCTGCCAATCCCCCGCTGAGGAACTTGCCGATGGCGTAGATCAACACGCTCAACGAGGCAATGCCCCCCAAATGTACCTTTGCTTGTTCAGGGGTAATGCCCATTGTTTTCGACAGATCTGCTGCAATCAGCGGGAGGCACACGGAGAAGTTTGACCGACAGAGGTAATAGCCAGCGTAACCGATGACCAAAAGGGATACAATAGTGATCTGCCACCTGCGCAAAGAATGTGAGGATTCTTGCATAGTTGCTCCTTGCGATCAGCGGCTTTTCAACAAAAATGAGTCAAACAGGCTTCATTCTCGCCCATCTCGCTTGCGCTCAACTCACTTTCGGTTTTTCGCGTGGAAATCCTGCTTGGCAAACGAATTAGTTTCGCAGGAAATCTTACTCGCATATATTAATCGACATTACGTCGAACTCCAAAGCATTGCTACAGGTTTTGCAGGCTCGATTTCATCGCGCGCCGCGATCATTGGAGAACCAATTAAAGCAGGTGTCTGATTTGGCGCGTTTGCAGGCGTTGCTGCGTGAGGCGGCGGTGGCAAACAGCTTAGAAGAGTTCATACAAACATTTGAACAAACGAAGAATTAAGATATTCCCCGGAGAAGGTTGCTAACCCTCTCCGGGGAGAAGCATCATTCCCACCAAACCGACGCCACTTGCTCTGGCAAGGCAGCCATTTCCACGACTAAATCCTCGCCTGCGCGCTGGAACGCAAGGGCTTGTTCACCCTGGGGTGTTCGCAAAGTCGCTTTCTTGGGACGAAGCCACTTCGGACATCGCACTCGAACCCGAATGTTCCGCTGTTCTTGGAAACGATAAGCGACCGGGTCCATCTCATAATCGAAATTGGTCAAGAACAACGCAAGGTCTTTTTCTCCTACCAGCGCCATCGCATCCAGTTTATTCTTGTTCGAGGCGGTTTCGATTTGAGCCACCGGCGAATAATCCATCCCCAACAGTTTCTCACGCACCGAGTTCATGAACCGGTTGAGGCGAGTCTGCTCTTCATAAGTTTCGCGCGCCATCTCAACCAGTTGATCCACCAAGGGTCTGCGCTGATCTTCGGAAAGCTGCCGTAAGGCAGGAATATCCTCCGCTTTCATATAGTAGTCTCGGAAACCTTTCTCATCAAAACCTATGAACCAAAGCACGCCTTTCGCGCCCCGGGACAGTTGGAACCAGAGTTGCACGCGGGTCTCTTCCGGGGTGGGGCATGGTCTGCCTAACTTGTCATTGACCCAAACGCGTTCATCCCATTTGTGCGCGCCCTGCGCCCAAACCCAAAACGGCAGAGGTTCGCAATTCTTGCGCAAATCCTCTGTGTATGCGCCTGCCAGTTCCAGATAGTTGCCCCAATCAAAAGGCGATGCATCGGGCATCGGCGCGCCCACCCGATAAGCATCATAACAAGCGATATCGGGAATCGTGGCAAACTCGCCGAAACGGCGGGAGCGCGCTAAGTTGAGGTAAACCGGCTGCGGTATTTTGCGGTCGCGCCAATATTGCGCGGAACGCTCGCACAAAAAGGCAAGATGATAACCGTCGTGCTGTTTCGGCTCACGCCAGTCGGGTTCATCCATGATCATATAGGTCAGGATATACGGATTATCCACATTGCGCTCGATAAAAGGCAGCGACGGGCGCGGAAATCCAGAAAAAGGCAACGCGAAAAACTTCTCTTTGGGCCCAATTTCTTCCCTGAGCATGCGCTCTTCAGCCGTAATGGAATCGGAACCGCTAAAGACCGAACAATCAAATCCGCGCTCCCGTAAATCCTTGCGCGTTTCGCTGTTTTGGAATGCTTCCCCGCGCCAAAGACCTACTGGGAAATGCCGGGGATGGTTGCGAACCTGCCCGCCCGCCATCACCGTTTGACCGCCATAACTGGCTTCCACCTGAAGAGAGATATACTCGCCGGAAGCCAAAGAGCGGGGCAGCGGCGCCTTGATGAGGCTCACCTCACCTGGCATCAAATCGCGTGTGGTGGCTCGCATCGAAACCGATTTGCCTCCCAGCCTCAAGCCGCGCAGTTGGCAGCGGCGCTGGGGGTCATCATTGCGCACAAACAGCCGGACTTCCCGCCCCTCAATCCAGGCATAGGCTGGCACCAGCGGCACAGCGATGGGCTTCAGGGTGGTTTCAAACCGTTCGTTCGAATCGGTAATCAAGGTCAAAGCGAGGGTGGGTTTCTCCAAGAGTTCACGCTGCATGTTCAAAATCAAGCATGCGCCGCCGCGCGCCGGCAGCGGTTCTGGGGTGATGCGATACCAATACAACCCTCGCGCGCCCTGAAGCGCATCTACAGAAACACCGTTAATTTCTACACCACTGACGTGTGCAGGCTTCGATTGTGGGTTCCAAATAAACACCCAAAAAGTGCCGCCCAGCTCACCCAGTTTAGGAGACATTTCACGAATACGAGGGTTAGAAAGATGGGGTCGGTAATACGTTTCAAATTTCATGGCTTTTACTCCAAAAAGATTGTACCCGTTTCCTGTTCTGGAAATAGGCGAAATACTCCTAAAAAATTTGATTTCTCCCTCTTGACACGATGGGCTTGCACATGCTATAATTATTATCAGTAAAGGATAACATCCACTTGCAAGGAGGAGCATTACCCATGAACTTTAAAAGTCTGATTGCCTGCGCAGGTGTTGCGCTGGCGCTTTCCGCGACTACCAACACAGCGCGCGCGCAAGATTACAGCGATTGGCTGCCCATTCAGGGCTCGATTGGTGTCAGCTTAGACATCAGCTTTATTGACCCGAATCGAGGACAAGACTCGACCACATTCAGTGGCACGGTGGCTTATTTCTTCACCAACGAGATCGAGGGAATCTTCTCGCTGAACTATGCCCGCCAATCCGGAGGCGGCATTGCATCCAGCGATTCTACCACGCTGGGTTTCGGCGCGAACTATAACTTCCGCCCCGGCGAATCTCAGCCCATGATGTTTTATGTCGGTCCCCGTTACTTGAACTCCAAAACCAAAGGCGCTCCGGCTCAGAACGGTTTCGCGGTGGCAGCCGGCGGTCGCTACTTCCTCAATAAGCACGTGGCTCCGTTCGCGGAAGTCAGCTTTGGCGAAGTGAAGGGCGGCGGTGTAAAGACGCGCATCACCCAGTTCAGCATTGGTTTGAGCATCTGGCTCGACTAATTCTAACCGGAACAACGCAATACCAACCCGCAGCGAGTGAATTTATGATCACCCGCTGCGGGTTTTTCATTTTTTAACCCTTCTCCTCGAGGTTCAATAACTATGTGTCGCTCAGACCTTATGCTCCATTCTCCTTAAACATTTTAGCGCTGATTTATGTTAGGAGCCCCTAGACTTCTTGAATTGGAAGTCGGCATTAATGGGAGAAACTCAACATTCGCTTGTCCTTTTTGGCAATACGGGAAGTTACCTTGGGCGTAGTTTTCTTTATAAAAAATCAAAAGGGGCAGTGATAGTCTACGGGACTTTGGAAAAATCAACCATTGTTCACACATTTTTTTGATATGCCTAAAGAAATTACCAGGTTATTCCGATAGATTAAATGTACCTCTGCGATGTTGCAGAAGGAGGCAGATAAAGCATGAAGAACCGAGTCAATTTCTACCAAGGATTAACAGCAGACTATTCGACGCCTGCTCCTATTCCACCCGCCGTTGCTCAAAAGTTGATTGAGGACGCAGCGCGATTTATCGCGTTAAAAGAACCGACCCTCCCGGATATCGATTCCAACTACCCGCTTTCGCAAATCGAGCAAGAAAACCGCGACTGGTGGCCCACGCATTGTGAAGCGTTGCGTCAAGGACGCGGCGACCTACTGGCAGGTGAATACGCGGAAAATCTCACCTATTTTTGCTCCGATGGTCCCTTTTACGGACGCGCCGAGAGTACCCAGCGTGAGGCGAACTGGTGGGCGATTTTGTCCCAGCCGGGTGTAACCATGACTTGGCCGCTGGTCATGTTCAAAGGCGAAATCGTTTACTTCGAATGGAAGTGCAACGATACGAACACGGGTGAAACCATCGCCAAAGGCAATGTGACCTGGGTACGCCGGGGACATCGCGGCGCATGTTATCTCAAGTGCGAGCAGCTTACTTTCTACCGGGATGTGTTCGCGCCAGCAGAACTGATGAACCTGATCACACGGGAGGCAGCATGAAAGGCAAAATCGGCGTTTTGATTGAATCTCACTTTGACGAGACCGAATTCGTCAAGTTCCAACAATTCTTTCCGGCAAACGACTTCGAGGTGGAGTTCATCAGCTATTTATGGAACCAGCCCAGCATCACCTTCACCGGAAACGATTTCAACCAGCAGGTGACCGTCACGAAAGATGTATCCCAAGTCAATTTTAGCGACTATGCGGGCATTATTCTGATTGGCGGCTATGCGATGGATCGCCTTCGTTATCAGGAAACGATTCAACCGGGGACCCCGAACCAGTCGCCTGCAGTCAATTTCCTGCGGCAAGCGGTTCAAACACCCCACCTGAAGATCGGCGCGATCTGCCATAGCCTGTGGCTCTTCTGCGCGGACCCATCCCTCATTCAAGGGAAGCGCGTTACATGCGCCCACAACATTGTTTGCGATGTGCAAGCCGCGGGTGGCGTGATTGTTTTTGAAGGCAATCAAACCGCTACCATATGCGTGGACGGCAACCTGATCACAGGACGCCATCCCGGCGTAACGGACCAGTTCATGCAGCAATTCCTGGACGAAATCAATAAAGCGCAATTCACCCAGCAAGCCAAAGCGTCTTAGCGCGCTCTGGCTCAACCAACCTAACATAACCGAAACACAGGAGGACATTAAACCAATGCCATTGATTGAAGGACGTATCACAGGCTTAACGCCTCAGATTGCAACACAGTTGGAACAATCGATCACAACCGCCGTACGCGACGCGCTCGCCGACGGATTCCCAGATGAGTTGGGATTCGTTCAAGGAACCCAAGAGTTCAATATCGCCAAGCAGATTGCTCAGAAAATCATGCCGGGTTGGACTTGGGTGACCTTAGAAGAAGCGAACTGGGCGATTGGCGGCAACCGCATCAACAACGGAATCGTTGCGCGCTTCAACATTTTGGTCCTAACCGGAGCCGTGGAGGAGCAGTACAAAGAGGCGATTCTGGACGCGGTTACCCAAACCGTCACAAACATCCTGGGGGCAGGCGGACAGCAGGTGCATCTCGCGATCTCGGTGGTCGAGGGCGATGTGGAAATGACTCTGCCCGCTTCGCTGTTCAGCGGATTGACTCAAGGCGCGTCGGGCGCGCTGCTCACTCCTGACCGAGTGCGCGCATTCCTGATGACCGAAGTCGTGAACACACTGCGACAGCAGAAAGCGGCTTAACACAAAGCCGAAGGGGAAGGAACCCCAAACCTCCTTCCCCTTGCAAAAGGGGAGGAAGGCGGAAAGGCAGAGCATCCAGGCTCCGCTATCCAGTTCTCTTCCCCCTTCGATCCATTTAAGGAAACCATCATGCCTACCATAACATCCGGCTCTAAAAAAACATTACCAAAGCGAACCGCCCCTCAGTCCGCTAAAGCGCTCTATCCGTTCGAGGCAGGCGAGCCGCATCCCCTGGGAGCGACTCCGACGGCGAACGGCGTGAACTTCTCTGTGTTTTCGCGCTTTGCGACAGGCGTGGATCTGCTGATTTTTGATTCGCACAACTCACCCGAACCGGTCCAGGTCATTTCGCTGGACCCGGCAACGAACAAGACGTTCCATTTCTGGCATGTCTTTGTACAGGGACTGAAACCGGGTGCGCATTATGCTTACCGGGTTCAGGGTCCTTTTGACCCCGCCAATGGTCATCGCTTCAATGCGCGTAAAGTGGTGATCGATCCCTATGCCAAGGGCAATACAACGACCTTGTGGAATCGCGCCAACGCATGCGGCGAGGAAGATAACCTACACACTTCTATGCGCAGCGTAGTGATCGATATCCACAATTACGATTGGGAAGGCGACCAGCCGCTGAACCGCCCCATGAGCGAAAGTATCATCTATGAGATGCATGTGGGAGGATTCACACGCCATAAAAACGCGAAAGTGAAACATCCCGGCACCTTCAAAGGCGTTATCGAGAAGATTCCCTACCTGAAAGAGCTGGGCGTCACTGCGGTGGAACTGCTGCCGGTGTTTGAATTCGACGATACCGAAGTGCTGCGTATCGGACCCGATGGCAAGCCGTTGACCAACTATTGGGGCTACAACACCATCAGTTTCTTTGCTCCCGACAGCCAGTATTGTGTATCGCCCGAACAAGCGACCCATATCAACGAGTTCCGGGACATGGTGAAAGCGCTGCATAAAGCGGGCATTGAAGTGATTCTGGATGTGGTGTTCAATCACACCAGCGAGGGAAATCACGAAGGACCCACGATCAACTTCAAAGCCTTTGATAACAGCCTCTACTATCATTTGGTCCCGAATGACAAGCAGTATTACATGGATTATTCCGGCTGCGGCAACACCGTGAACTGCAATCACCCGATTACCAACAAGTTCATTGTGGAGTGCCTCGAGTTCTGGGTCAAAGAGATGCATGTGGACGGCTTCCGATTCGATGAAGGCTCGATTCTTTCCCGCGGAGAGGATGGCGCGCCTTTGGCGCACCCCCCCGTGATTTGGAACATCGAGCTATCGGAAACGCTGGCTGACACAAAGATCATCGCGGAAGCATGGGACGCTGCCGGGCTGTATCAAATCGGCTACTTCCCCGGCACCCGTTGGGCAGAGTGGAACGGCAGGTTTCGCGATGATGTCCGAAGGTTCGTGAAAGGCGATCCGGGCTTTGTGGGCGCAGTGGCGTCTCGAATCGCGGGCAGTTCCGATGTGTACGAACATGACGGGCGCGAGCCGGTGAACAGCGTCAACTTCGTTACGTGTCACGATGGCTTCACGCTGAACGATCTGGTTTCTTTTGACGAGAAGCAGAACGATGCGAACGGCGAAGGCAACCGGGACGGCGTCAACGAAAACTTCAGTTGGAATTGCGGCGTGGAGGGTCCCACAAACGATGCGGGCATCGAAGCGACTCGGCTGCGCCAGTGCAAAAACTTCGCGGCGATCCTGCTGCTTTCGCAGGGCGTTCCCATGATAACGATGGGCGATGAAGCGAGAAGAACCCAAAACGGCAATAACAACGCCTACTGTCAGGACAACGAAATCAGTTGGTTCGATTGGAGCCTGACGACCAAGCATAACAACCTGTTTAACTTTTTCAAACGCATGATCCAGTTCCGTAAGAACCATCCTACCCTCCAGCGCAATCGTTTCTTCACAGGCGAGGTCAACGAGCGCGGACTTGCCGATATTTCATGGCATGGCGCGCAGCTCTATAACCCCGGCTGGAACGATCCCGAAGCGCGCGCGTTGGCGTTTACGCTGGGCGGTTTTGCGGAGGATGCCGATATCCACGTGATGATGAACATGCACTGGGAAGCCATTGATTTCGAGGTTCCGGCAGTCATAGGACGCTCTTGGCACAAAGCGGTCGATACCGCGCAAGAAAGTTCCCATGATATCTATGAACCCGGAAAAGAGCCGCCCTTCCAAGGCAACACCTGCCAAGTCGCAGCCCGAAGTATTGTGGTACTGATTTCCAAAACAGGAGGAAAACGATGAGTCAATTCAACTTTACATTCTCGGATACCATCGCGGGTTATGTTACCGCGTATGATAATAAGAAAAACGCCTTCGGCTTGAGAACCACCGACGGGCGCGAGTTCACTGTCAACCTGACCAACGCCACCTATGCGGAACTGATCCGCAATCTGGACGAGCCGTATGTCGACTGCACCGGACAGATTCGCGACATGCTGGTTCCTGGCTTTTACCTGTTCGCCTATGGCTCCTTCTATCCCGAGGGCAATGCGGGCGTGTTTGAAGCAAAACACCTTGTGTTTCCCGGCAAAACAGAAGGCGAATTTTGCTTTGAGAAGCCCGACTGGTGGGTTAAACAGATCCGCTCGCTGGCAAACTTCTACCTGAATGCACAGTTCCCGGACGGCAACATCGACTTCGCGAATTATCGCACGCAGATCAACCTGTATGGCGAAAAGCTGGACGGCACACGCCAAGAAACGGACACGATTTCAAGGCTCGTTTATGGCTTTGCGACTGCCTTCATGCTGACCGGTGATGAGCGTTTCCTGGAAGCCGCCGAGAAAGGAACCGCCTACTTGCGCGAACACTTGCGCGCGGTCGACGAGACCGAGGACATCTGCTACTGGTACCACGCGATGGATGTCGCGAACGGAAAGCCCCGCAAGATTCGCTCCTCCAACTTGGGCGATGTTTCCGGTTTTCGCAGCCATCATACAGCAGAGCAAGGACGAAAAGAGCGCAAGATTCTGGCGTCCGAGTTCTCCGATGATTACGACGCGATTCCGATGTACGAGCAGATCTATGCTTTGGCTGGTCCCACACAGACCTTCCGCGTGACGGGCGATCCTGCCATTCTGCAAGACATCGAGCGCACGATCAATCTGTTCAACCGCTACTTCCGAGACCGCGACCGGGGCGGCTTTTTCTCCCATATCGACCCCGTTTCCTTCAGTCCTTACAGCGAAACGCTGGGCAAAGACCGCGCCCGCAAAAACTGGAACTCGGTCGGCGACCATGCGCCCGCTTATCTGATCAACCTCTACCTGGCGACAGGCGACGAGCGATGGGCAGAGATGCTGGTGGAAACCGCCGATACCATTGTGGAGCGGTTCCCTGACTACAAGAACAGCCCCTTTGTGCAGGAGCGGTTCTTCGAGGATTGGTCTCCCGATCAGGAATGGGGTTGGCAGCAGAACCGAGCCGTCGTGGGACATAACCTGAAGATCGCCTGGAACCTCATGCGAATCTACAATATCAACCAGGACGAGCGGTATCTGGAGTTGGCACGCAAGATTGCGGACGTTATGCCCACCGTGGGCTGCGACCTGCAGCGAGGCGGTTGGTACGATGTGATGGAGCGCTCCCGGTCTAAGGGACAAAACGCCCATCGCTTCGTGTGGCATGACCGCAAAGCCTGGTGGCAGCAAGAGCAAGCCATTTTGGCGTATCTGATCCTGGCGGGTTCTGTGAAGGCGCCTGAGTACCTGCAGTTCGCGCGCGAATCGTCCGCGTTCTATAATGCATGGTTCCTGGATCATGACTCTGGCGCGGTTTACTTCAATGTGCTGGCGAATGGGTTGCCCTATCTGCTGGGTAATGAGCGCAACAAAGGCAGCCACTCGATGAGCGGTTACCACTCCTTCGAGCTCTCCTTCTTGGCAGCGGTCTATACCAACTTGTTAGTGACCCGGCAGCCGATGAACTTCTACTTCAAGCCGAAGCCGGGCGCGTTCAAGGACAACACCCTGAGAATCCAGCCCGACCTTTTGCCTGCAGGCTGTCTGCGCATCGAAGAGGTGTGGGTGAATGGCGAGCGGTACTCTAACTTCGACTCGAAGAACATGAGCATCCAACTGCCCTCCACCAATGAACCTGTCACCGTGCAAGTCCGTGTTGCGCCGACGCTGGGAGTGGAGCATTTCCGCGCCTTGACCGATGTGCAGAACGGCACAACCCGCCTGATTTTGCAGGGCGAACTGGATTCTCGCGCGGTGCCGCATTTCCGAACGCTGATCGAATCAACGGCGGAACGCGGCTCCAAGAAACTGGTCATTGAAGCGCAAGACCTGAGCAGTCTGACCACAGCGGGCGCGCGCGCGTTCTCGTTTGCGCGTCAGAAACTGCCTGTAGACACCCAGATCTTCGTAGTCGGCGCGAACGACAACATCATCCAGGTGCTGGAACAAGAGGAAATCGTCGACGAGCTGAACTTCGTGG
>JAHCHP010000011.1 GCA_026129765.1 Fimbriimonadia bacterium
ATTCTTCTCATTGCTGCCTCCTAAGTATCTCCTATAAAAAAACAGTGCCTTTTGAAATCTTGGCGAAAAGCAAATGGCTGACCACCGTCATTCCCGCGAACGCAGGAATCCAGAAAAGACAATCGCTTTTCTGGCTCGGCTTTGCTTTGCTCCTTATTGAAGCCTTATCTGTCAAGAAATACTTACCAATCATAACTTTTCGTTTGACAGCGGTCACCTCCTGTCTTTAGGCGATTAACGTTTTGTTAAGCGATGACGAAGAAAAAGCTATATTATCTTGACCTACCAAGTTCTCAAAAAAACTATGTCACAATTCAAGTATGAGAAGAGCCACCCAATCTCCCGCTTCATCTTCATACTTAAGAGGAGCCTATCCGCTCTTCAAACTAAAGTGTGGAGGGATGCCTCACCCGGCGTGCTTCTTGCGCGCATCGATTTTTCAATTAAACAAAATATACGCCGTTCAGCGTATGGATTCAATTGATTAATGGGTGTATCATATATAAATACCATCGCCATTCCACTTTTGGCGAGGCACAGGAGAAACAATGAATAAAGGGTTAATGATGTTTTTGGTTGTAGTTATGCTGTGCGCATCTGCGCTCGCCCAGACAGTTGGATCGCAGATAGATGAGTCAGTCAAGGAGCCGAAAATTGAACATATTGGCTGGGATAACCCGTTGCCGGATCACGGTGAGATGATTGGTCCAGGCACTTACTTCTCGCTCCCCCGGTTCTTTTGGTACACCAACCCAATGAAAAAGACCGGTCCCACCGTTGGGTCTCAAGTGGATAGCACACGAGACGCCAACGCTTGGGATTTTGAACCCGCCGCCCCCAACCTCTTTCGCAATTTCATCGGTCCAACCGTAGGAGGGTGGTTCCCGCCGGACCCAGTGGTCACCGTGGGACCTGACCGGATTATCGCCGCCACCAACGGCAAAATCAGTCTTTATAACAAAAATGGGACCTTGCTGCAGTCAACAGATCCGACCTCACTGTTCAATATCAATGACTTCTTCTTTGATCCGCGGCTGGCTTACGACCCCTGGCGCAATCGATTTTTGATCCTCTACATGCGCAAAAATGATTCGCCGCGACTATCACATTTTACGATAGCGATCTCGAAAACAAGCACCCCTACCCTGAACGCCAGTGATTGGTGGCGATATAGCATGAACGCTAACCATGACGATCACTGGGCAGATTATGGATACATCGGCTTCGACCAATTTGCGGTTTATCTCACCTCGTACCAGATTCCTCATGGACTGGGCTTCACCGATGGACAGATATTCGCGCTCAACAAAGACCAGATTTACAACGGCTTAAGCGCAAGCCGATGGCGAGTGACAGACCTCACTGAAACCCATATCGCTGCGGCGCATATGTGGTCGTCGGCAGGCAACTTTATGTATTTCACCGCCATGCATAACTCAGGCTCAAACCGGAAATATTTCTTCACAATGAATTGGAACAGCGGTTCAACTTGGGAGCAAAAATGGGCGAACGGACCCAGTTTCAACACCCATTCCGTCATTGTACCAAGTTATGATGTCCAGCCGAATGGCAGGCAGCCGAACAGCTTCCCTCGTTTGGATACGATCGATTGCCGCGCCATGCATTTGACCTACTATAATGGCATCCTCTACTCGGTGCATGGATTGGAAATCGATGGACGCGCGGGTTTCCGCGCCTACCGAACCGCTGTCAATGGAACCAGTTTCTCCGTTACAGGAAGGGATGATTTTGGCGCGTCAGGCTTCGACTACTTCTACCCTTCAATATCGCATACCAACGACGGCGACGCGATTCTGGTGTTTGGTCGTTCCAGTGAAAACGAGTTTGCCCAAGTGCGAATGACTGGCTGGAAGGCGGGACAGGCGGATATGGAACCCAGTTTCCTGATCAAAAGCGGCAGCGCGTCTTACCGGAGGCTGGATGGCAGCAACCGCAACCGGTGGGGCGACTACTTTGGCGCAGCGCTTGATCCATGGGACAGAAAAACGGTGTGGGTCATCGGCGAATACGCGACAGGCGAAACCTCTTGGTCCACGTGGATCGCAGAGTTGAACTATAAACCCACGGTTCATTTCCTCATCGGCACGATCGAAGCGCAGTTGGGGCAGACCCTGGACATTCCTGTCACTTTGCGGCGCGACGACAACCTGCAGCCCATTGTCAATGAACGGGTGGATATGAGACTCAATAACACATTTATTGGCTTCCAATTCACCGACAGCAACGGGGTCGCGCGATTCCCGCATACCGTGCCGGTCAACACAGTCTTGTTAGACCAGAACATCGAAGCCAGTTTTGCTCCCACGTTCGGTCTCAATGGAGAAGTCGACTATGGCATTCTGCGCATCACCAAAGCGGAAGTCGCGTTTAATATTCCAACTGTCTATGCTTCCGCTGGGCAGACTGTTACCCTCACCGGAACCATGAGACGGGCGACAGACAACACGCTGCTGCCCAACCGTACCGTGGAGTTCCGTGTGAATAATGTCTCCATAGGAACTCGTGTGACAGACGCGAACGGCTCCGCCTCGATCAACTACACAGTCCCGTCCGGCACACCGGGCAATATTCCGGTCACAATGCATTTTGCGGGCGACAGTCAACATCGAGCGGGTGTCGGAACAGGCAATCTTTATCGCAAAGACAACGTCAATCTGACGCTCAGCGTGGACCCTGCCAGCGCAGCGCGAGGCGATACAGTCTCCATCAACGTAGTCCTTCGAGCCGCACATAACAATGCGCCTCTTACCTTTACGTCGGTCGACATCCTGGTGAACAATGCGCTTGTTCGCACCTTGAGAACTGATTTTCTGGGGCGGGCGGACATGCCGCTGAGGATAACGGAGGTTTTCCCTTGTGGACCCAACTCTATTCGTGCCATTTATAATGGAAGTAACCTCTACAATCCAAGATCAGTGACAGCCAACTTAACGGTTCGTGGTGATGCGCAAGCGGATATCAATGGGGATCGAATTGTGAACGATCAGGACCTGTTGCTCGTGATCTTCGCTTTCGGCAACCGGGGCGGACCAGAGGACCTTAACCGCGATGGTATTGTGGATGACCAAGATCTGCTGCTGGTCATCTTCAATTTCGGGTGCGCCAGTAGATAATCCAATAGGGTTCCCCTTGCATTGCTGGGGGAACCCAACGAAAGAAGTGGATTTAGAAAAACAGATGCCTCGGCTGCGCTCGGCATGACAAAGGGCTGTCACCCTGAGCGAAGCCGAAGGGTCTGCTTTTCCTAAGACTGGGTTCCCGCGTTCCCCGCGTTCGCGAGGATGACCAACGCGAATGACGACCGGTTTTGAGACACCTTACTATCACCTCGAGCGAAGCAAATGGGTTCTTATGAACATAAAAATTACGCCCCCCAACAAAAATTCAGAAAAACCGAACTTTCAAATGACTACATCGCTTCTCCAAAGCGCATATTCTATGCTATACGGAGGACACAATGAATATCAAAACCAAATTATTGACGGGATTGTTCGTCAGCGCAATGTTGACCATCCCCTCGGCACCCAGTTATTCGCAGATTGTGGAATGTTGTAATTTCCACGTTCGCCACGATTTCAAGTTATGTTTAGGAACTCACCAGATACCGCAAGTGATCTGGTCTTGGAACTTGCAAGCCTCAGTATGGAACCCTTTCCAAACCGCCACGAATATCGGTTCACAAACCTATCCCGTACCCAGCTCAGATACCAAAATGGTACAGCTCATCGCGCCACAGGACTGCGCTGTCGCGACTGCGGTCGCCAATTTCAGTGTGCAGTATATCCCCGGCACAAACTGTATTGAGGGCTACCATGAGACGCTCGGCAGAGCTTGTACGCGCTGTCGCGGGTTTGGCGCGCTATCCACTGGCTCTTCCAAGATCCAGATTAATTTTGGAACCTTCAACCCTAATTCGGGCGGATTCACCTGGACTCCCACCCTCAACGATGTCGTTTCTGGTGGCTGCCGGGTACAGAATACAGACCCCGTTTACATGAAAATCGAAGGCATCGATGGCTCAGTAACAAATGAGTTGATGTTTGACCTGCGTTCGGCTGGCGTCGTGATGGAAGATCAAGACCAGGATGGCACCGCATCGATTCGTTTCAATCGTTCCGATATGGGCTTCATTGAGATATTGATGCCCAGTGCCTTGCTGATGAACCAGCGCGGTCATTTGCGATTGCGGCATGAGAACGGTATCATGACCGAAGTGGATGCCGATGGTTTCTTCCGAAGCCTGCCGCTGCCACAGGTTGGACAGCCGGTTCCGGACGAAATTCCTGTGCCTGCAGACTTTGACCTAAGTTTCCGAGTGCCGGACGGACAGCGTCTGACAGGCATTGAGATGGGCGGAGGCGGCACAGCGGGCGAGACCCCTCCCACTATTGGAGACACTAATGGCGATGGTTGTGTCAACGATCTGGACCTGCTCAATGTGTTGTTTGCCTTCGGTATGACCGGCTCAGGATTACCTGAAGACCTGAATGCAGATGGCAGAGTCGACGACGAAGACCTGTTAATGGTACTACTTGGCTTCGGCAACGGCTGCTAATCTCACTCCCCCGTAGCGGGAATTCAGGCAAAAGAAGCAGACCCATTCGCTGCGCTCAGGGTGACAGCCCTTCTGTCATGCCGAGCGCAGCCGAGGTATCTGCTTCTTTTGCATTTTCTATTGTCATGCCGAGCGCAGCCGAGGTATCTGTTTTTTTGTTTTGAGAGAGTCTTATCTTACATCCGACGTCCCGACCCTCACCCGGAGCCACGCGCTTAAGGTATAATCTCCCGCGTGCCAAACCCTGCTTCCGCGACTTCGCCGCTGCATATTCCCGCCTTCAGAAACCTTTGGCTGGGACAATCGATCTCCCAGCTGGGCGATATGTTCTACTATATCGTCTTTATGTATATGGTCAAGCGGCTCACCGGTTCCGATGCGATGGTCGGTTTTGTGGGCGCTGCAGAAACAACCCCCCTTTTGATTTTCAGCATGTATGCGGGCGTCATGGCAGACCGCATCAATCGCCGGACGATTCTGGTGGCCTCCATGCTTGTCAGCGCAGCCATCTTGCTGTTGTTTGCCGGATTCATTTTTACCCAGAGCAAGCCCCCGGTTTGGACCCTGTTTTTAACCGTCGTCGGTTTGAGCATCAGCACCGCCTTTTACTTGCCCACAAAGCAGGCGGTCATTCCTACGATTGTGCCGGTCAACCTCTTGACCAAAGCGAACTCCATCAGCATGGCTACCCAGAATCTGATGCCGATTCTTTCGTTGACGATTGGCGCGTTTGCTTTGTCCGCGCTCTCAGAGATGCCGGAAAAGTGGTTCTTCCTGACGGCGGTCACACTCAATTTATTCACTTTCTTGCTGGCTGCCTTATTTTACCGGCGGCTGCCGAACTTGCAGGTGGAGCGAAAAGGCGAACCACCCCATCCATGGCAGGATTTCAAAGAGGGTATGCATTATATTTTTGGGCGTCATGATCTGCGCGCATTGATGATGATGTTTGGCATGATGCACCTTATGATCTCGCCTTTCTTTGTGGTTTACATTGCTTGCAACGATGCTTGGTTCGGTGGCAAGCCGCAAACGATTGCGATTTTAGAGTTAAGCTTCTTTATGGGCATGCTGCCAAGCAGTCTGTTTGTAGGGACCTTGAAAATCCGGCGTGTGGGCTGGATGATAGGCATCAATCTTCTCATCACGGGGCTGCTGGTGGCGGCTTTGGCTTATGCCGACAAGCTCTGGTTGTTTATAACTTTGAATTTCCTTGCAGGTCTCTTTGTCCCGTTTGTGTCTATCCCCTCTCAGACCTACGTACAAAGTACCGTTCCCGAGGAGCTTCAGGGGCGTGTCAACAGCAGTATGATCATGGTTAACAACGCCGCTATGCCTATAGGCACGGCTTTTGGTGGCGTGATCTTGCAATTCTTAGGATTACGGCTTGCTTTTTTCGCGATGGGTATCGGGATCGCGTTGGCAGCGGTCATCGGATTGTCCTCAGCGGCGATGAGAAACGCCCGCCTCAACCCTGCCGCGCGTTCCGAAGAGACATCTGCCGGAACCGCCTAACAACCTAAACCAAAGTTCAGTAAGACCATTAACAGATCCACGTCATCGACCCAGCCGTCGCGATTCAAATCTTCTGGTCGTCCCTGTCCTTGCTCGCCAAAAACAAGCGAAATCGCCAACAGGTCTTCATCATTGACACAGCCGTCGCCATTCACATCGCCGGGCGCGCCGCCGGTCCACGCGCCGGGCGGCAGCATATTGAGACTGACCCATGCCGTGCCATTCGCGCTGGCATTGGAATTGAGGTTTAAGGTCCACTGATAAGCAAAGGTAAGGTCATCCCCGTCAAAAGGAATCCCTATGTTATCCAAATCGGTCATGACTCCCTCGCCCAGTTTGGCGCGCAGCAGATCGTAATTCGCCGCTTCCCAGCGGTTTGGCGCAGGATGGGCATTGAGATAGAGCGTGTCGTACTTTTCGCGAACCATCAATAAGGGATAGGCAAGCCACTGAGGCTCGTCATCATGCCCCGTTCCCAGAAGATCGGGGTCCACATAATAGAAAAGACGAACGGTTCGCGCGCCCGCTGCCAGGTTCGTAACGAGATAATCAACCCGCAAGAAAGAGCGTCGGCTGTCCACCACTGACAACGTGTAATCTAACTGAATGCGTAAATTCGCGCTGGTTTCATCGTAAATCAGGCGGGTCGTTTGATCATTCAGCCGTTCGATGCTTGCTAAGCGTCCCACAGCGCGCATTTGGGTATTGACTTTATACCACCACCAACCTTGAAACAGGGAATTGACCGAGTCGGGATAGTTTTTGAACACTCCCTGCCCGCCTCCCGTTCCCGCGCGCGGCGGCTGCAGGGCGGAACTACCCAGTTGATAGAAGCCGAGCGCGCTTTGCAACCATAGACACGGACCGCTGACCGGCGCGTTTAAGAGCAGTTGGACCTCGCCTTCCATCTGACCACCCGGGCGCAGACGCCCTTTCCAACGCATCGCGCAGGCAGCCTCTCCCGTGAAGGGCGCAGCCGTATCGGTCAATAAATCAGCTTGCTCATTCAACAATTTGCCCCGAACGGTATCTTGCATGCCATATTCCATCGCGACAGGTGCAGGGTTCAACCGGGTTTCCACACGCCAACCTGCTTCTTGCTGAATCACCCGGTCAACAGCAGGGCGCGTGACCTCGTCATCCTCAACACCGCCCGCTAAATCAAAATCATGATAATAATAAAGGTGGACATTATGCGTGGAGGTCAGCGGGTTAAAAACGCGATAATTGATCTTTAAGGTGGCTGCGCCCGACCCCAATCCCCCGCCCTGCAATTGGTATCGGAAAGTGTATTGTAATCCCACTGAGTCGACATAAGCGGCTTCCACCTCATTTTCTGAGAGGATTCGCAAATAAAGTTGATTGAACAAAGCGAACTCGCGGCTGTGCGCCTCTTCCACCCGAACCCACCACCACTGCTGGGACATCGAGTCGGTGCCGTCACACGGCATTAAACCCTTAAAATCGCCCGCGCCTGCCGACTCAAACACAGGCGTTGAACGCATATTTGTCAACATAAACTGCGCGTTCCCCTGCCTCAAAGTGAAACTGTCGTCCTGTAGTTGCGCCTGGGCTTGACTAACAAAAAGAAACAATGCAAATAAGAATAACCTTGTTACAAACATAGGAATGCTATAGAGTGTGAAGCAGATCCCCACGTCATTCCCGCGAACGCGGGAATCCAGTCCATCGGTTCCCCTTGCTTGCAGGGGCAACCCTACGGAGGGGGTACAAAACCCAAATATAACTTTCATGAGCCGCCTCCGGGAATCGTCAGCGCAAGACCCGTATGGGGCTTGAGAACCACCGGTTCATTCGCAGGGACTGGATTGCCATCCCAATCGCGATAATCCCGCGTGGGCGTATAGGAAAACGTTAAGTTAGGAGTGGGGTTCACCAGCACGACTCCTTGTTCATATTCCCGGTAAAACAGTCCGCCTGTCTCCAGAGTTCCCTGAAGAATCTGGTAATCGCTGGTCGCGTTGCCCAGAGGTACATACACATCGGGATGAGGCACAAACAGTTTCGTGCTGCCCGCAGGCGTGTCGTACATACGGAACCGCGTATTGGGATGCTGAGTGATCAGATAACTGGCAATCGCATACCGACGCATCTGCTTGTCATCCGGGTCCGCGCAAACCACCACTAAAATACGTTTCGTGGGGTTTTCCGTGATGGCGCGCAGATCGGAACGCCAGCCATGATCGGTCCAATCGCCGCCCGGTTTCCCATAGGGACGATAAACAAATTTGTCGCCTGCCCGCCCCGTAAAAGCGCGCTCCAGCAAAAACCCGCTTAAATGCGGCAGCCAGCGATACCCAGGACCGGGATCACTGCCAGGATAGGTCAATAGCGCGCCCGAATTGCTGCCAATATTCACAATAACTCCCGCGCCATAGGTCTGCTGAACCCGCGGCTGAAGGTATTCAATCAGGCTCTTGAGCGCGTCTGCCCAACTGTCTGCCGTCGGATAACGCGAAATACGGTTATACACGGGCAGGGTGAAATTATCTAAGTAGACCCATTTCGGCATAAAACTACGTTCCACCAGCGATTGGATGCTTTCAAACATGCGCGCCTGCACCTGCGGGTTCGCGATGTCCATCAAAAATCGGTCGGGATAGGCTTCATTGTAATCGATTCTGCCATCAGGACGGCGCAAGAACCATTCTGTTTGACTCACAATCGCGTCATTATAACGATAGGCGTCCGCGTTATGTCTTGCCCAGTCGCCTTTGATGGTGAATATTGCGCTCATAGTTAAGGCAGATTCAAATCCGGGCTGGAAGTCGATGAGCGCTTTTTGCGACGTGTAAGGTCCCAAGAACCCTGTGGACATCGGAACCTCTAAGAATCGCGTCCAATCGGCTTCACTCGTAATTGAGGTATGAATACGAATCGGGTTCGGCGGTTGGGGCGGCGGCGATACCAACACATCGGGGCGCAACAGTTTCACCTCATCGAACCAAAACTTGCCTGCCGACGCACCCTTGTCCAACTTCACTCGGAACCGGAGCCGGAAATAGGGTCTGCCTGTCTGTCCCACTTCTACCGGCACATCCATTTGGACGGTCTGCCAGCCATCCGTGGGCGCACTCGATTCGGGCAGTAGATAGACGATGCGTTTGCCGGTCTCAGCAATCACATAATAAGAGGCGTTCTGGAAATCGCGCGCGCTGTAAGCGAATTGCACCCGTACCACGGTTCCCGCTTCAGGTTTATGCAGGTAGGTCGGTTGGAGAAGCCAATGCAGTCCGAATTCCCCCTTATCGCCTTCTGCACGGTTAAACTCCATGCGCTGGCTGCCCGTTCCTGCGTACTTGAAACCGCGGTCAATCGCAATCGTTGCGCCCGCTTTGGAGGCGAACTCCCGCATATCAAACAGCCAGCCATCCCCCAATTCGCGATTCGACTGGCTGATCTCGCATGCGCCGATCCCCGCTAAATAATCCAGAGGAACACCCCCCTGCGCATACGCCATGCCCGACACGCCAACATTCCAAGCCAACCCCAAGGTGAGCGCCATCTGCCTTGTTCTCATACCTCTATTATACCGCTGTTTTTCCGAATTGGGTCCATTCATAGAAATTCAACCGAAGAACAGAGGGGGTATACTACTATTATTATGAACTCTCCGCAGCAGCGCGCTCCCGTGATCGCCATCGTCGGTCGCCCCAATGTCGGCAAATCGACCCTCTTCAACCGCTTAGTGGGCAAACGCTTAGCCATCATTGAAGACATGCCGGGCGTAACGCGAGACCGCTTGTATGCCGAAGCCGAATGGCAGGGACGCCCCTATGTCGTGATCGACACTGGCGGCATCTTGTTTGGAGACGAGGACCCGCTGATTGAACAGGTTCGTGTACAAGCGCAGGTCGCAATGGAAGAGGCAGACCTGATTCTCTTCATGGTGGACTCGCGCGATGGAGTCAACCCCGCCGATGAAGAGGTTGCAAACCTCTTGAGAAGAGGTAATAAGCCGGTCATCATGCTGGTCAACAAAGCCGACACCCCCAGCAAGTGGGAACTGGTTAGAGCAGAGTTTTTCAAACTGGGATTGGGCGAACCGTTTCCTATCTCTTCGGTGCATGGGCATGGAATAGCCGAGATATTGGATTACGCTTTGGAAAAAACGCCGCCCGTTTTTGAAGAGATAGAACTACCCGACTCGGTGCGCGTCGCGATTGTGGGACGCCCGAATGTCGGCAAATCCTCCCTGTTGAACGCGATTTTGGGCGAACCCCGCTCCATCGTCAGCGAGATTCCCGGCACAACCCGCGACGCGATCGATACCGCCTACCAGTGGAAAGGAAAATCCATGACCTTGGTCGATACCGCTGGTCTGAAACGCCCCGGCAAAGTGCAGCGTACCCTCGAATATTACGCGCAACTCCGAGCCGAGCGCGCCATCGAACGCGCCGATGTCGCGTTGATCGTGATCGATGGTAAGGAAGGTTTGACCCACGGCGACAAACGTGTGGCTCAACATGCGCACGATGCCGGTAAATCGATGATTTGGGTGGTGAATAAATGGGACCTGATGGAGCCGCCCGATGGACTGCCCCGCAAACGCACCGTCCTCAAAAAAGAATTCGCGGCTGCGCTCCATCAAGATATGCAAGCCTATGAACACGCGCCGCTTTGTTATGTGTCCGCGCTCAAAAAGACCGGTATCGCGCCCCTGCTGGAGACGGTATTCGAGGTGGCGGAATTTGGTTCGTTCCGAGTCGGCACCGGCGATTTAAACCGCCTGCTGCAAGAAGCGATCTATATGAGACCTTATTCGCGCAAGGGCAGAACGCTCAAAGTCTACTATGCGACGATGCCCCAAGTCAAACCGCCCACGGTGGTCATGTTCGTCAATGACCCCAATCTGCTGCACTTTTCGTACCAGCGTTATCTGGAGAACCGCCTGCGCGCCCAATACCCCTACACCGGCACGCCCATCCGGTGGGTCGCAAAACATGCCCATGAAAAGGGTGACAAATAGACCGTTTCGCGTCCTAACTATAGAAGAGCTATGGCTAAAATTTCAACTCGGTATGTTTGTTCCCAGTGCGCCTATGCAACACCCAAATGGGTTGGCAAATGCCCTCATTGCGGCGCATGGGACACGTTTCAAGAAGAGGTCGTTCTCCCCAAAGAGTCTGCCTCTGCCAAATCGGGTCTCAAATCAGCCGTCCGCCCCAGCGTGGCAAAACACCTGACCGAAATAGAATCGCGCGATGAGCCGCGTCTGCCGACCCATATCGAAGAGTTCGACCGCGTGTTGGGCGGTGGTGTGGTCAAGGGTTCGATTGTGCTGGTGGGCGGTGAGCCGGGTGTGGGTAAAAGCACGCTGATGATGCAGGCTGCCGACGCGCTTGCCCGGAGTGGCAAAACCCTCTATGTTTCGGGCGAGGAGTCGGCGCGTCAGATCAAGCTGCGCGCAGACCGCTTGGGGATTCCAAAACAAGGCGCAGAACACACGGAACTGAAGCTCGCGATTGAGACAGAACTGGAAAATACATTAGCCATCTTAGAAATAGAACAGCCCAAAGCCGCCATCATTGACTCGATTCAATCGCTCTATACCAGCGCGTTAGACTCCGCGCCCGGCTCCGTGACCCAGATTCGCGCCTGCGCCACCGCGCTTCAACGAATCGCGAAAGAACAAGAAATCGCGGTGCTGCTGGTGGGACATGTGACCAAAGAAGGCTCTATCGCCGGTCCGAAAGTGCTGGAGCATTTAGTGGATACGGTGCTATACTTTGAAGGCGACCTGCAAGGCGCGTTCCGAATCTTGCGCTCCACGAAAAACCGCTTCGGCTCCACCGACGAGGTGGGCGTCTTCGATATGCGCTCCGATGGGCTGATACCCGTGCCAAATCCCTCCGAATTGCTGCTTGCCGAACGCTCCGACAATGCGCCCGGTTCAGTCATCTTCCCCGCTTTAGAGGGCAGCCGCTCGCTGCTGATGGAGGTGCAAGCGCTCACAACCCCCTCCTTTTTGAACAGTCCCCGCCGGGTCATCACCGGACTGAGCTTCGACCGGACCAACCTCGTACTGGCAGTGATGGAAAAGCGGCTGGGCTTCCGAATGGCAACGCACGATGTGTTTGTCAATGTCGCGGGCGGTATGCGCGTGATGGAACCCGCTGCCGATTTAGCGATCTTAGTCGCGACCGCCTCCGTGATGCGCGATAAGTCTGTGCTGGAACATACGGTTGTCTTTGGCGAAGTGGGGTTGGCAGGTGAGGTGCGGGGAGTGCCAAGATTAGAAGCACGGCTGCGCGAAGCCGCTCGTATGGGGTTCCAGCGCGCGCTTGCGCCCAAAAGCAGCCTCCAAGCCGCGCGGGGAAAGCTGCCCCTGACCGTAATGCCGGTCAAACATGTCAAAGAAGCGATAGAAATCGCTTTGCAGTAACAGGCTCTGGTTCCTCTTGCCTGAAGGGGGAACCCTCACAGCGGAGGTTGGTTCTAAAAATGACCTCACGCTCCCAAAATCCAGACTTCCATCGGGCACGCCTGGCGGTTATCCCACGCGTAATAGGGAATCGCCTTGACAGGGGTTGGACGCAGCGGTTCAGCATTCCGGTATAGCGCGTCGCCCTTCCATTCGGCAGCCACCCTCCCCTCACCCAACAGCGTCACAACGCCGCCCAGCAGATGAGGCTCCCATTTCGGTTCTAATTTCGCATTCAACGGCAGCCGAATGCGCTCTAAAGGCGCGCGTTGATCCCGCTCTTCCAAACAGTACACCATAGGACCGCGCTGCAACGCGATACGCCCTTGATCCGCGGCGACTTCCGGGCGCGCTTCCCGCTTCGTCACCGGCATCGGCAAAGTCAATTCCACTTGATCGCCATCGCGCCATTCGCGCTTTATCACCAGATAACCGCGCTCCAGCAAGGCGCGAACCGCGCTGCCATTCACTTTGACCGACGGCTTCGGACACCAGCCCGGCGCGCGCAGCCTCAACTCATAGGCGCGGGGCGAATCCGATTCAACGCGCAACAACACCTTTTCGCGCCATGGATAGTCGCTTTCCATTGTCCATCGCGCAGGCGCGCCTGCCGCTTCCGCATGGATAACGCACGACCCGTAATGATGAATCCAAACCGCCTGCTCCGAAACACCTGCGACATACTGGTTCAGCGAGGCAATCAAGCGACCAATATTGGGCGGGCAGCATGCGCAGGCATACCATTCGCGCCGGTGATGTTCGCCCCGGCTCGCTAAGGGATTCACATAGAAGAACATGTCTCCTCGCAAATTGATACCTGACAGAATCCCATTATAGAGTGCGAGTTCCATCGCATCGGCATACTGCCCTTCGCCCGTCATCATCATCAGCCGGTAGCTCCATAAGTACAATGCAATCGACGCGCAGGTCTCTTGATATGCGCTCACGTTGGGCAGGTCATAATCCGCTGTGAAACCCTCATTGTGAGCCGAATTGCCGATACCGCCTGTGATGTAAGCGCGCTTGTTCACCGTATTATGCCACATAAGGCGAGCCGCCTCCAAGAGGCTGCTATCATGGGTTTCCATCGCCAAATCCAACGCGCCCGCAATCAGGTAAGCGAATCGAACCGCATGTCCCACAGCCGTCGTATGATGGCGAATTGGCACATTATCCTGCCAGTAGGTTCCATCGTAATGCTCTAACTGGACTCCATGCTCACCCGCAAAAATTTTGCTCCCGCGTTTCTCCACCATGTGGCGCGCCAGTTCCAAATATCGCTTCTCCTTCGTCGCATGGTACAGCTTCATAAACGCGATTTCCGCCTCAGGATGACCGCAGTAACCGATACGTTTCCCTGCCCCATCGCCAAACATCGAGTCGATATGATCGCTCCAGCGTCGAGCAATCTCCAAGAATCGAGTCTCGCCTGTTGCCTCATGATAAGCCACGGCTGCTTCCACCATATGACCACCGCAGTAGATTTCATGCGCGTCCCGAAGATTGGTCCAGCGTTTGCCGGGCTGCGAGACCTGATAGAAAGAGTTCAGATACCCATCCGGCATTTGCGCTTTCGCCAATGTCGCGATGATTGAATCCAGCTGTTTACGCAGGGGGTACTTGGGGTGATGGATCAGCGCATAGGAGGCTGCTTCCATGGCTTTATAGAGGTCAGAATCCATATACAGTGGACCAGAGTAGCCCTCTTTCTTGCCTGCCGCGGCTAATTCCAGATTGCGTACATTGCCCGCTTTCTCCAACTGTTTGAACAGCGCAGGGAGGGTGGTTTTCCGGTTGGTTTCGGCGCGCTGCGCCCAAAAACCGCCCGTCCACCGGACGTTTTGAATGGAAATCGGTTGAATCATGGTCGTTCAGAATGTTGCGTTTGTCTTAGGAAGCCGCCACGCGGGTGGGTTTCTTGCGCGTGACCAACTCCCGCAGTTTCTCGATGGCATCTGCCTCAATCTGCTTCACTTCCTCTGCTTTCATGGTCAAAATAACCGCCACCTGCTCCAGAGGGCGGGCGCGTTCGCCTCGAAGTCCATACAACAGTGTCAGCACCTGCTGTTCGGTAGGGAGCAAGTGTTCCAACAGGCTCTCAACCAAGCGCGGGCTTAATGACTTCTTTTCCGCTTCTGCCAAAGGTTCCGTTTTCGGGGAGGGCGCGCCATTGACTGGTTTCTCCTCTGATTTTGCGTGGGGAGCGCTGCCTTTCTCAAACGAGCGCAACAACGGCTCGATCCCCTTCCAATGATAACTCTCCACAAAATAGCCTTCCGCCCAGAGGGTGCGCTTACCTAATTGTGTCTCTAAGTCGGGAAAATGTTCAAACATTAAGCGGGCTGCGCCGCGTTTGATGTTACCAACCGTCTCGGAGGGCGCAGCAGTCGGCTTGACGCCCAGCACGATCTGCAACTGGTTCGGGCGCACCGAGCAACCCACCAGATCATACTCATAATGATCGCAAATCTCTTTCAGCAGCGAGGGCAATCGCTCCGCTAAAGCGTCTACCAAAATAGGCTGCCTCCCCTTTGTAAAAAATAGGAATGAATAATAGAGACGGTATAAGCATGTGCCGCTGGTTCGAACCTCCGCGTAAGGGGACGGCTCCTCCTCACGCTTGTTCTTGCCATGTGGCTTATTGATCTCTGGTTCCATACGCGCTATCTATCCCTCCACCTGCTTTGTGAAAGAGTCACTCTGCAAATCGTTCAGTCGCATCGCTGCTTGATGAATCATACCCGAAAAACGAAAATCTTTGAGATTCCTATCTCATGCCTTGACAAACGCGACAGAATAGGGTACAATCATTCGCCACAACATGTTGGGGAATGATTCTATTTTGCCCCGACAGATGGTCAAATTCTATACTATTGGGAGACATAGATGCGATGTCCCTATTGCGCAGCGAACGAAGATCACGTCATCGATTCACGTCCCACTTATGATGGGAAAGCCATTCGGCGCAGGCGCGAGTGCCTCACATGCTCTCGTCGTTTTACCACTTTCGAGCGAATCGAGGAACGCCCGCTGATGGTCGTTAAAAAAGATGGCAGACGCGAGCCGTTCAGCATTGATAAGATTCAACAAGGAATCATGATTTCCTGTCGGAAACGCCCCGTCAGTATGCAAATTATCGAAAATGCGGTGGACGAGATCGAGAGAGAAATCTATAATCGGATGGAACCAGAAATCGATTCGGTAGAAATCGGTCCGATTGTGATGCAAAAACTGCTGCAAATCGACCCGGTCGCCTATGTGCGGTTCGCGTCGGTCTATCAGGAGTTCCAAGACCCGCAGCAGTTCGGGGAGATTGTCCACATGCTGACTCAACCCCCCAAACGAAAAAAACAACAGAAGGAGGCAGTAAAATGACCGATCCAAAAGAGGGTTTGTTAGACCTTGGAGTCCAAGAGACGACCGAGTCAACAGAAGCAAAAACCTCACCGGCGGAAAATCCCCCTCCGGTCAAAAGAGGATTTATTCCTAAAGAAAAATTTGATAATATCAATACAGGTAAGGGCATTCGTTTTAATCGCTATTTTACGAAAACGGGCATTGATCCCTTTGACACGGTGCCTTGGGAAAAACGCTCCGCCGTTATTTCCGGTGAGCGTGGCGAAGTGGTTTTTGAACAAAAAGAGGTAGAAGTTCCTGCCTACTGGTCGCAATTGGCGACCAATGTCGTTGCGTCTAAGTATTTCCGGGGGCAGATCGGCTCCCCTGAGCGCGAATATAGCGTCAAACAGCTAATCGGACGCGTGACGACCACCATTTCCAACTGGGGACGCGAACGCGCCTATTTCGCCTCCGAAGAGGACGCAGACGCCTTCCAACAAGAATTGAAACACCTGCTGCTTTATCAATATGCCGCCTTCAACAGTCCCGTCTGGTTCAATGTCGGAATCGAGCCTCGAGCCCAGTGTTCGGCGTGCCAACCCTATCATGCGAAAATCAACACACTGATAGGTCCGATGTCCATCGGAGAAATCGTTGAAAGGGGCTTGATCGGCTTACCTGTTTACGATGATAAAGGTCTTACGCCAGTGATCGCGGTAAAACACAACGGACGTAAGGACGTCTACCGTATCACGCTCAACGACGGATTCAGCATTGAAGCGACGGGCGATCATTTAGTTTGCGCTCACCACACTCGCAGGACATTCCGTCATGAGTGGCGGCGGGTAGACGAGCTTACACCCGGCATGCTGATGCGAGTTCACTCGCAGACGCCGAGAACTTATATGCCTGATGCCGATGAATTAGCTGTCTCAGAAGCGGCTTTAGCGGGATGGCTTCAGGCAGACGGATTCGTGGGAAAATACAGCACTGGCACCAATCGCTCGCTGACGATGGAGTTTATGACGGTCGGAGAAGCCGAGCATGAATGGGTCATGTCTCATCTCAAGCGCGTGTTTCCTGATCATCATTACCACATTCGCGAAGTCGAAACCAAATCAATCAAGGATCAGTGCTTAAGAATCCGTCTCTACGGCGATGAGCTGCGCGCATTCGCAGATAAATACCAATTGATGACGCGAGGCGATCAGATTCGCGTTCCTCAAGTTCTCTGGACAGCGCCCAATAATGCGATCGCGGCTTATTTGAAAAGCTTGTTTCAAGCCGATGGATACGCGGCGACCCACAACCTGAGCGCGCATATCGCGTTTGCCGTGATCTCACGTCAATGGGCGGAAGATATCCAGCTCCTGCTGACACGGTTCGGTCTCTATTCGCGGGTACGACAAAAACGCGAAAAACGCCCTGACCGTTATGATCTTTGGGAAGTCGACATATCCATCGCTTCAGAGCGCAAAAAATTTGCGGAAGCGATACATTTTATCTCTGAGAACAAACGCGCCAAATTAGAAGCATCCCTGCAAACACCCGGCAAGCGTTGCCCAGAAACAAGATTTCAGCAAATAGCGTCTATTGAACCCTTGGGCGAAATGGATGTTTACGATATCCAGACACTCAGCGAAAAATACCTCTCAAACGCGGTGTTAGTCCATAACTGCTTCATCGTATCCGTACAAGATACGATGGAGTCGATTTTAGACCTCTCGAAGACCGAAGGCATGATCTTCAAATTCGGCTCAGGGTCCGGTTCGAACTTGTCCAACATTCGCGGCTCGCGCGAGTTTCTTTCTGGGGGCGGGAAAGCCTCCGGTCCGGTCTCTTTCATGCGCGGATTCGACTCTTTTGCGGGCGTGATCAAGAGCGGTGGCAAAACGCGGCGCGCCGCCAAAATGGTGGTGCTGAACGTCGACCATCCCGACATTGTTGATTTTGTAGATTGCAAGGCGCGCGAAGAGCAGAAAGCATGGGCGCTGATTGAACAGGGCTACGATCCGGGCTTTAATGTGCCGGGCGGCGCGTATGACTCCGTCTTTTTCCAAAACGCGAACCACAGCGTCCGAGTCACCGACGCCTATATGCGCGCAGTGGAAAACAATGGCGAATGGGCATTGACCGCGCGAACCGACGGTGAGGCGATGACGCGCCTCAAAGCGCGAGACCTGTTCCGCAAAATCGCGGAGTCCGCTTGGATATGCGGCGACCCAGGACTGCAATTCCACGATACCACCAACCACTGGCATACCTGCAGCAACACGGCGCCCATCAACGCGAGCAACCCCTGCTCCGAGTATGTCTTTTTGGACGACAGCGCGTGCAATCTTGCCAGCCTGAACTTGCTGAAATTCCGTACCGAAGAGGGCGGTTTCGATGTGGAGGCTTATCGCCATGCATGCCGTATCCTTATCACCGCGCAAGAGATTATCGTGGATAACTCATCCTATCCCACCGAGAAAATCTGCGATAATAGCCACAAATACCGACCACTCGGCTTGGGCTATGCGAATCTTGGCGCGCTGTTGATGTCCAGTGGATTGCCTTATGATGGCGACGCGGGACGCGCCTATGCGGCTGTCTTGACCGCGATTATGCATGGCGAAGCCAACCGGCAATCGGCGATTATCGCGCGAGATTGCGGCGCAACCTTCCCAGACCACGAAATTAATCGCGAACCGATGATGAATGTGATGCGTATGCATGCAGAACATGTGGACCATATCGATTCCCAGCTTGCGCCTGCCGATCTGTTGAAAGCGGCAAGAGAGATCTGGGCAGATACGCTGAAATTAGGCGAAAAGCATGGATTCCGCAACGCGCAAGTCACAGTCATCGCCCCCACCGGCACGATTGCCTTTTTTATGGATTGCGACACGACCGGTATCGAGCCGGACATCGCGCTGGTAAAATACAAAACCTTGGTGGGCGGCGGTATGCTCAAAATCGTCAACAACACGGTTCCCCTCGCGCTCAAGCGATTGGGCTATGGCAGCGAACAGATCGAGGACATTCTAACATACATTGACATGAATGACACGATTGAGGGCGCGCCTCACCTGAAAGAGGAACATCTGCCCGTGTTCGATTGCGCTTTCAAACCCGCGAACGGCTCGAGGTCGATTGAACCGCTGGGGCATGTCAAAATGATGGCAGCCACCCAGCCTTTCCTCAGTGGCGCGATCTCTAAAACGGTCAACATGCCTGCGGACACCACCCCGGCAGAGATTGAGGATATCTATCTCACGGCTTGGAAGTTAGGGCTTAAAGCGATTGCCATCTACCGGGACGGCAGCAAACGCACCCAACCGCTCTCCACGAAAAAGCCCTCGGAACAGGCGGGCAGCGAGAAGTCAGACACCGAAACGCCAGGCGCATTGGCGGTCAGCGGTTCTCAACCCATCCGCAGACACCTGGCAAATGAGCGAAACAGTATCACGCATAAGTTCAGCATCGCAGGACATGAGGGCTATATCACGGTCGGCATGTACGAAGATGGCAAACCGGGCGAGGTGTTCATCACGATGGCGAAGGAAGGGTCTGTGATTTCGGGCTTGATGGACGCCTTCGCGACAGCGATTTCACTCGCGCTGCAGTATGGTGTGCCGTTGGAAAAGTTGGCTGAGAAATTCTCTTATACCCGGTTCCAGCCCAGCGGTTTCACCAACAACCCCGATGTGCCGTTCGCGACCTCCATTGTGGACTATCTTTTCCGATGGCTCAGTTCCAAGTTCCCATCAGAAGGACCTCCCTTCGTGGCTGCGCGCCCTTCAGGTCTGCTCAACACTGCGGACACTTCAGAGGACCAAAGCGCCAGCATGCTCGCCTCGCGCCCAGCAGAAACTCATGCGATTACCGAAGAAATGGCTAAGCTGGTCTCCATGCAGTCGGATGCCCCGCCCTGCCCGGTCTGCGGCATGATCATGGTTCGCGCGGGCGCATGTCACAGCTGCTTGAACTGCGGAACCTCTTACGGTTGCGGATAAAGCGCGATTTTTTTCTCATAGCAACATCCGTCTATTGCGGGAGACTGCCTTACCTCGTCTCCCGCTTTTTTACTTTGGGAACAAAAACGGGGATGATGCAAGGTACAATATCAATAGTTTGAAGAGGTGACACATACTTTGGCACAAACAACTTATCAACGAGCCTTAAAAGCGATAGAAGATTTATCGGAAGAAGAGTTGCGTAGACTCATCGGTGTTCTGGCGAAGCGGTTAAGTACTGCTCACCCACAACAAGACGCTGCCCCTCCTTTGACAGATTTCTTCGGTGTTGCGCCAAATCCAAAACGCCAAGTCGACGCGCAGGAGTGGGTTTCACACTCCAGGCAAAAATCGGAAGAAAGATTGAAAGAATGACAATTGACCGAGCGCTCAGAGATACATCACGAATCCTTTTGGATACCGCGCCTGCTATTTACTATATTGAAGGTGATTTTAAGTATAGGTCATGCACAGAACCGCTTTTTCGGGAGATTGTGAATAGGAAAATAGCGATTGTGACAACTCCAATAACCCTTGCAGAATGCTTGGTTGGCGCACAGGATCACCAAATTGTGAAGTTCTATACTGAATTTTTGACAACTTCAGCCAACACAGAATTTATAGATATTACATTGACCGTCGCAGTCCGAAGCGCTCAGATGCGTCAGCAATACAATTTGAGATTAGCAGACGCGATTCAAGCATCTGTTGCTTTTGTTTCTCACTGTGATGCAATCCTTACAAAAGATCCCATGTTCAAGCGTATTCCTATTATGCCAGCAATATTGAGAGATGAGCTATTGAGTCCCTAACACCGCCATAGCAAAAACGGGTAAAATTCTGTTGGCGATGATGAACGAAACAGAATTTGTAATCGGGGTGGATTTGGGAGGCACGAATGTGCGCGCGGCAGTCGCGAAATCGGACGGCAGCCTGACCCACGAACCCGCTCAAAACCCCTCCTTCGCGCAAGAAGGCTTCGACCGCACGAAACAAGCGATCCTCCAGACCATCCAAGAAGCGATACGTCGTTCGGGCGTCTCTGAAAACGCCATAGCGGGCATCGGCATGGCTGTGCCGGGACATGTGGACGCCGAAACCGGCGTCGTGCGGTGGGCGCCCAACTTTGGCGTCAAAAAAGGCGAACGCTTTGAGATTTGGCACGACGTCCCCCTGGCGCAAGCGATCCAGCGCGAATTGGGCAAACCGGTTCATATGAGCAACGACGCGAACCTGGCTGCGCTGGCGGAATATATGTATGGCAGCGGGAAAGGAACCGCCAAGGGCTTAATCCTACTGACGCTTGGCACAGGCATTGGGGGCGGAGTTGTGTTGACGCGCGCCCAAGTGCAAGGCAACGCCTTCTGGGATTCGGGGGTTTTGCTGGTTGGCGCGAACGGAGGCGGGGGCGAACTGGGGCATGCCATCATCGTCATGAACGGTCCCCAATGCGGATGCGGCGCGAATGGCTGTATCGAAGCATTGGCGAAACGCGACGCGATCATCGAGCGCGCCATCGCCAAGATGAGACATAACCCCAAAAGCCTGCTGTGGGAACTCTGTGAGAGCGACTTCACCAAAATCACGCCGCGCCTCATCTCCGAAGCCGCAGAAAAACAGGATACCCTTGCGCTGGAAGTCTGGGAAGAAATCGGCACCTTCCTGGGGGTGGCGGCAGCGACCTTCATCAACATATTCAACCCGGAAATCGTGGCGATTGGAGGGCAGATCGCGAAAGCGGGCGTGCCCTTGTTCAATGCCATTGAACGCGCCACCCGCGACCACGCCGTTCCCTCGCTCTATGAGGTCTGCCGGGTGACCCCTGCAGAGAAATTGGAGGAGGCGGGGGTGTTAGGCGGCGCGGCGCTCGCCCTGCAAATGAGCCGGGCAAAAAGAAATTAAGGGCAAAAACTGACAAAAAATCGCCCGTCACGCCCAAAATTAGGTTATAATATAAGAAGGAAATCTCTCTGTAGATTCAAATGAGCATTTATCGGCAGGAATCGGAAGGTTCACGCTGAAAATCAAAAGGATAGAAACTAATGATACTGAAGCGCCCATTATTGATCTCTTTATATTGCTTACCGACAGCGACGCTGCTGATCCTGAGTGGTGGAAATTTCGATTTACCGGGTTCCCAGCCCAATGTCGATGAAGGCTACCAATTTCAGTCTGCAGAGCTTTGCTCCTACTGCCATGGCAACAGCCAGTACGCCTACGATATGGACACAGGCGGTGTCAGCCCCACCTTTAATACCGACCATGAGCCGCATTTTCAATGGAGCGGCAGTATGATGGCGCAATCCGCGAAAGACCCGCTCTTCAGGGCTGCCCTCACTATCGCGGAACAAGATGTTCCCGGCGTAGGCGAATTCTGCTGGCGCTGCCACTCGCCCTCGGCTTGGCTGGAAGGGCGTTCCGTTCCGTTTGACGGCTCCAATTTCACCTCAAATGACCTGGAGGGCGTCTCTTGCGATTCCTGCCACCGGATGGTGGACCCGCGCACAGACGAAGGGCAAAGCCTGGTCGATCACCCAGTTCCCGGGTTTGGGAACGGCATGTACGTCATTTCGCCTGACAGCGCGAAACGCGGACCGCGCGCCGATGCCCAGTCCAACCACGAATTTATCTACTCTCCCTTCCACAAAAAGAGCGAGATGTGTGGAACATGTCATGAAGTGAGTAACCCTGTTTTTGCGACGGATCGGATGAACCAACCGCCCCATAGTTACGCTCAGATTGCCCGCACCTTCAGCGAATGGCAACTGAGTGACTTCGCGAAAAAAGGTGAGGATGGCAGCTGTCAATCTTGCCATATGCCTGCCACACAAGGGCGATCCTGCGCCTATGACCATGTCCAAACCCGCCCCGATTTAGCGACCCACGGCTTCGCCGGCAGCAACTACTGGGTTCCCGAAATTCTTCCTCTTTTCTGGGACTACTCCGAGCGCGAATGGGATGCCTTGCAAAAAGCGAGATACAACGCGGTCAGTTCGCTCAGAAAAGCCGCGGGAATGTCCGTTATTCAAGAACCCGTCAAAAACAAGCCAATGGGAGTGCGCGTCAAGAACTTGACCGGGCATAAGCTGCCCACCGGCGACCCAGAAGCGCGCCGCATGTGGCTCCATGTGCAGTTCCTCAACGCCAACGGACAGGTCATCGGCGAGTCGGGACGATATGACTTTAACACAGGCGAATTGATCCGTGATGCGGGAATTAAAGTTTACGAGGCGAAACCGGGCGTCACAGGCGAAGGTCCCACCTTCCACTTAGCGCGCAACGACACCTTCTTCAAGGATAACCGTATCCCGCCCAAAGGGTTCAAACGCAGCGAATTTGCCGCGCGCCAAATGGCGCCTGTCGGAGCCAACTATCGCGATGGTCAATTCTGGGATGATACGCTCTACAACGCGCCCACAGGAACCGCTCGTATTCGCGTAACGCTCTATTACCAAATTATCTTCAAGGAGTATATTGAGTTCCTCAGAGACCAGAATCAAACGGATGATTGGGGTCAGAGACTCTATGCTGCCTGGCTGGCATCTGACAAGGCGCCGCCGGTTGCCATCGCGACCTTGACCTACCCCTCCGATAAAAACGCGCCGACCCGACCCGGTTCGCCTCAAGCGGCGGCTCTAAACACTTCTCGCATCCGCCTACACTGGCAGCCTTCTCAGGACGATGATAGGGTAATATATTATGAGATTTGGCGAAAGGCGCCTTATGAAGACAAATTCCGCCGGATCGCGACCACATTACGTGGGGAAACGGAATTTTTGGATACGGGACTTCATCCCAATACAACGTACCAGTATTATATGCATGCGATTGACAGCAATCAAAACCGCTCTGCGCGAAGCGCGCAGGTAAGCGCTACCACTTTGGAGTTTTAGTCCATTCAACAGGAGGAACATATGAAGCAATTCTTAGATGCTCTCAGTTCAATGGTGACCGACAATCCGCAGAGACTGCCCATCAGTCCCCGCGTGAAAGATGCGGTCCCCGTAAAAGGCACAAACATCCGCGCGGTGCTGCACCACAGTTTCTCGGAAAAAGAGGCTGTTGATTTTGCGCGCAATTTAACCAACCATCCCGCGCTCCGGTTCTTGGAGAATGCGCGTTACAATGTTCTGGATATTGGCTTAATCTATCCCTTCTCTAATCGCGAAGGCGAAGTGCCGCCTCCAGACAAAGCGCGCATCACGCTCTATGATTACACCACTAACCGCGGGTTTGAGGTCATGGCAAGTTTCCCCGATGGGCGAAACGTGAAAGTGACCGAACTGCGCGAACAACCCTTCTCCTCAGAAGGCGAATTTCAGCAGGCTATCGAGATTTTGATGGCAGATCCCAAGCATGGCGCGCCTCTGCGAGAAGGGAAAGCGTTCTGCACGCCCGGCATGCCTCCTGTTTTGGACTTTACCGCGCCTCTCGATTCTAATATCCGGTTCGACGGCGTGCCAATCGGCGGTAAGCCCCCAGCAAACCGAACATTGGCGCTGGTGATGAACTTTACCGCAGGCAATTCAAATGGACAGGTCGGTCATTACTATGTGGATATGATCGAGCGAAAGGTGGCAGGCTTTGGAACCGCCAGCAGCGACTTCTTCCCTGCGGCTTGTGGAGGTCCCCCCAGTGGCGGCTCCTGCAGTACCACGAGTGGAACCAGCCTCGTCACTATTCAATGGCCTCAATCGAACCCAATTTGGACGTTCCAGATTTTACGACCTTCGGCTACGACCGGTGATCAACCTGCGGGATCGGGCGTCGAAATTCGCAATGTCTTCTATCGCGGCAAAAGAGTTCTTAAACGCGCCGGTATGCCGGTTCTGAACGTCTTCTATGATGGCAATGCCTGCGGTCCCTACCGAGACTGGCTCTACAGCGAAACCTGTTTTGACTGCGCGCTTGGAACCGACTTAGGCAGCGGTGTCCGATGGGGCGTGAACGTCGCCACGATCTGTGATGATGTTACCGATGCGGGCGCATGGCGCGGTGTGGCGGTTTACGAAGAAAATGGCGAGCTGGTCTTGGTCAGCGAGTGCAGCGCGGGTTGGTATCGCTATATCACCGCTTGGTACTTTACGCAAGACGGAATTATCAAACCGCGGTTCCTGTATGGCTACACCGAAAGCGGATGTGTCTGCTACGGACGCCTGCATAACGCCTACTGGAGACTCGACTTCGACCTGAACGGAACGGACAACCAGGTTGTGGAAGAGACCGACAGCACGACCCACCCGAACTGGCGCGCGATCCGGCGTGAGGCGAAGCTTTATCGCCGCAACCCGCGCGGAGCATGGCGTGTGCGCAATACGATGTCTGGCGAAGTCGCGGAAATCCGTGCCAATGCCAAAGACGGTCAACACGAGCGGCTGAACACTGGACGCGGCGATCTTTGGGTCCTGCGCTACAAAGGCACTGGAACCACCGACTCCGAGTTGAATGGGTCCTCTGGCGCAGACGCCAATCTGGACCAGTATGTCAACTACGAAGACATCACCAACCAGAATGTAGTCCTTTGGTACGGCGTTCACCAGCGGAAACGAGGCGCAGATCCGTTCGAGTGTCCACCTCTGGGACCGGACATCATCCTGCGCGGCTATTAATTAGCTCTTAGAAAGAGAGAGACCAGAAGGGGTAGATACCTAAGGTATCTACCCCTTCTTTGCATTGGCGTCGTCATTCCCGCTGGTCATCCTCGCGAAAGTGGGGAACACGGGAATCCACAAAAACCGCCTTGAAGGATAGGCGTTTTTGAGAAGCCCAATAACAGTCTATGTCAAGAAGTATCTAACTCAAACCTTCAAAGATTCTCCCACAAGAACCTCACTTCGCGCCTCAAACATGGTAGAATCCATTCGATGCGAGAGATGACAACCACGACCTGCTCCAAATGTTTTGCGGAAATCGCGGAGACCAGCGCGTTCTGCTCAGAGTGCGGCGCGCGCCTGAAAGAGGATACCGTCGACAGTCTTTATTCGGAAGGATCAGACAGAGAAGTTTATCCTGAAATTGCCAAAGCTAACCTGTTGCGCATGCAAGGACAATACCCAGAGGCAGAAGCGGTTTGCATCGGCATTTTGCGCCGCTATCCCGGAAACGAAACAGCGCATGCTTTACTGGGCGATATTCATTTGGATCAAGGACAACTGGATGATGCCATCCATTGGTATGAAATGGTGTCGGACATGGCGCCTGCCAATGTGATGTATCGCGCAAAACTGGACCAACTGCGCGCCTACCGCGCCGCTCAAGAGGAACAACGATTGAAACCGCCCATTGAGCTGCCAGCGGCAGAACCAGCGCCCACCAACGTTCCGTACACGCCTTCCGCTCGTCTGTGGATCTACGCGCTCTTGGGCATCGTCTCGTTGATCTTAATCGTATCGGCGTTTCTAACAGGCAGACGGCTGGGCGAAGACAAGCAGCCGCTGGAGAACACAACAAATACCAACCGCGCCGCATCACAGCCCCCATCTCCGTCCACGAATACCAATCCCTCCAACCCCGCGCTGCCTCCGGTTTCGCCACCCCTCCCGGGTGCGCCGATCCCGATTTTGATGAATCCGTCTGAAATCGCCTTCAGCAACGCGCTTCAACAAAAGCTGAATGTTTCGCGGGTCATCGCGCTAACGAACCCGCTTTCCGGCGAATGGGCATTGAGGTTGAGAATCGATACAGGCGCGCTGACGGAAGAGCGCGTGTTGAGAGAGGTGTTGATGGCGGCGTTTACCGCCTTAGAACTGAAGCCGGAACTGATGACCATTCGCGTGACTCTTTTTGTGCCGGACCAGCAACAAGTCAGCGATGAGATGCTCTTCTCTGCACAAGTCCAACGTGCGAACCTACCGCTGAACCCTGCGCAAATGACCGACGACGAGGTCAAAGGGTTCTTTCAAACCAACCGGTTCCAATGGAATCCGGCAATTCCCCTTCAGCCAGGGACCCGCTGAAAGGGCAAGATACCCAAGTCAATCAAGACAAACGGTCAGAAGCCTAAGCCGAGTAAGCTCTTGGTATCGGTATCAGACTCGATGGAAAAGTCTTTGGGAATGCGATATTGTCGGCATAGCTTTGTCAGCTCCACATCGGACTGGATCAACTGCTGATCCACATTGCCCTGAGCCGAACCACGCATATTCATCAGCCCGCCAATATCCTCTTTAGCCATCGATTCCTGAATTTTCACCATCAACACAATATAATTCTGCAGAGCGACATGATAGGTATCCGCTAAGACTTTGCACGAGGGCGGCGGCGGCACACTCTCGAAGTCTCGCTGCAACTTGTACCAGTTCTGAGCATAGGCTTCGTAGCCTGCACCTATGTTTTGCTTTTTTTCCTCGTGTTGGTCTTCTTCAATCTCTGATTTTAAGCTGAGCGCATTCTTCAACATATCCATAGCGGGTGTGAAGTCGTTGCGCATCGCTTGACGCGCGCGCTCAATCCGCTTCAAATGCTCCAGCCAATTCAAAATATCCTGGGGAGGCGGCTCCGGGGGCGCAGCGGGCGAACCTTCTGCCTGCAATAAGCTGGGACCTTCTGGCAAAGGCGCCTGCGCTTGTAAGAGGTTAGGACCCTCAGGCATCGGACTTTCCGCCTGAAGCACGCTGGGGCCATTCGGTTCTTTGCCCGACGCGCTCAGAAGCCCCGATTTACCGACGATAAACGCCAAAGCCGCCAGCAAAAACACGCCCACCAGCGCGCCCAGCCACTTGGTTGCATTGGATTTACGCGCAGGCGCGGCAGACACCGGCGGCATAGAGGGTTGAGAAGTTGTATGCATGGGCGGACGAACGGACTGCCCGCACCGCGAGCAAAACTGCGCTTCATGAGACAATGCCTGATGACAATTGGGACAGTTCATAGTCGTACCCCGCTGATTAAAATTTCAAAAGGTCTAATTATACCCCTTTGTCTTAGATGGATGATCGACATCCAAAGTTCCCATGTTTCGCGATTCAACTATGAGACAGGTTGTGAGCCAAAACGCAGGGGGAAGGAGTGTTTGGTTCCCCCTGGCGCGCCAGAGGGAACTCGTTACTACTCATCTCATCAACAGCCGTTGCCAGTGATACGCCAGGGAGAGGGTTTATCGCGGTCAAACAGATCGTCGCTGCAAGCATCGCCCGCGACATCGCCCGCGCGGTTCAATCCGCGAGGCGTCAACAAGCGGCGTTTGATCGGCTTCGCATGTCCATCTGCCCAACCCACGGAAACAAAGCCATCGGGGTCTTTATACATCGGAATGTTGCCGCTGCCACCAGCAAAATAGCCCAGCAATCCCTTCTGAGTGTGAGGAGCCGTAATCGTATCAGGATAGCCCATCACCAATACTCCATAAGGCGGGCGCGCAAACTCCAAGCCATCGGTTACCACCACCGTGTTTGCCGGTTCCTGAAGGGAGGCGAGCGTGGCGGCATTGCCCGTCGCTGCTAAATAAGCGGGATCGCCTGTCACTGAAAGCCGTCCCAACTTCACATGGTTATAGCCATAAGTCATATTGACATTGGACAGTTTGGTTGCGCTGGGGCAAATCCAAATGCCTTTGCGCTCCAAAGCGTTCATTTGACCTTTGATATAAGGATCAACCGCATAGTTCCAATAGGGCCAAAAGGTGCCGGGAACACTGATAGCGCTGTTCCAGATCATGAAGGTCTCATCATAATCATTGATATACATCATGAACGCCATGGTGATTTGGCGAATGTTGCTGTTGCAAGTCGCCTGTCGCCCCTTGTCTCTCGCCTGCGCGAAAACAGGGAACAGAATCGCCGCTAAGATCGCGATAATTGCAATCACAACCAGCAGCTCAATCAAGGTGAATCCTTTACTTCTTCGCATAATGCCTCCTCCAAAACAATGAATAATCGCGAAACTGACTACTATACCTTATATTATATCATCAAAACGCCTCTTTATAGAGGGGTTCGTTTAAGGAATCGTCAATGAACTGCTGTCACCCAACATCAAACGCAGGGCGCGCGGGCGCGAATCGCTCTTTTGAACCATCACATTTTTCCCCAGCAGGCTGTGTTCAATACGGCTTTCGATCTGCTCGATACGGCTGCCCTCCAGCAGGATGCTATACTCCACTTCACAATTTTTCAAACTGGCGCCATCCCCTATCGCCGTAAAGGGACCGATATAGCAATTCTCCAATTCGCAGTTCTCTCCAATCACCACCGGTCCGCGGATCACGCTGTTTCGCGCGATGCTTCCCTTCCCAATCGCCACGCGCCCGTGCAGATCGCAGTTCTCAATCGCGCCTTGCAGATCGGTTTCCAGGTCTTCCAGCACCAAACGGTTCGCTTCTAAAATCGCGTCTAAACTGCCCGTGTCTTTCCACCAGTTTGTCACTTGATGGGAGCGCACATCATACCCCTGATCAATTAGATATTGGATGGCGTCGGTGATTTCCAATTCGTTGCGCTGGGAAGGTTTGATTGCGCGCGCCGCCTCAAAGATATGCTTGTCGAACATATAAACACCCACCAGCGCGAGATTAGATCGGGGTTGAGCCGGTTTTTCTTCCAAGCGCGCCACGCGGTCGCCCTGCAGTTCCGCAACACCGAAATCTTGGGGGTTTGGCACCTCCGCCAATAAGATCATGGAGTTGGGCTGTTCGCGCCGGAACTCATCCGCAAGAACCGCAATTCCCGCCTTCACGATGTTATCGCCCAGATACATCACGAAGGGGCTTTCGCCAATAAATGGCTCTGCCGTTAGAACCGCATGCGCCAAGCCCAATGGCTCCAGTTGAGGAATGTAAGTCACCTGCAAGCCCCATCGTTCGCCGGTTCCGACCGCTTTCTCGATTTCAGCAGCGGTCTCCCCAACGATGATGCCGACCTCACGTATACCTGCTTCTTGAACCGCTTCTAAACCAAAAAACAGCACGGGTTTGTTAGCGACTGGCACTAACTGTTTCGCCATGCTGTAAGTGATGGGGCGCAGACGTGTGCCTTTGCCCCCGGACAAGATTAACGCTTTCATTTCCCAGCGGGGTTTGCGCTCTCTTTCACATTCTTGTTGAGCCAATTTGTGACTGTCGTGATCAGGTTCAGGAATTCGGTGGGGGGCGGCACATGATCGCCTTTGTACCAAATGATCTGTTTGGGCTCATTCGCGGCAGCATGCAGCGCCTTGTTCGAATCGACCGTCACGACCTGATCGTTGTCGCCGTTGATCATCAAAACGGGGCGCGGACTGATTTTGCCCACCCAATGAATGGGGTCCACCGCGTCCATCACTCGGAGCGCGTCTTTCCTCTGTTCCTCTGTAATCCCCGCTTGCTTCAGCGGGCTTAGGTTGCTCTGCTCCATCAACACTTTCCAGTTGCCGCCCGCCACCAGCAAAATCGGCGCTTTGAGGCGTGTATCCACCCCGCCGAAAATAGAACCAAGAATACCGCCCATACTGGCTCCGATATAGCCCACACGACTCGCATCGATTTCTGGGCGCGACTCTAAGTAGTCGATTCCACGGCGCAGATCGATCACCGTTTGCGCCAAAGCATCGCGAGTGGCATAGGCATACGCGCCAAACACGGGAAGCGAGTCTGCGCTTTTTCGCTCGCCATGCGCAAACGCATCTACCGCGAAGCAGGCATACCCTGCCTGAACTAAGGGGTCAAAGAACATGGAGAGTTGGTCTTTACTGCCGCCCAACCCATGCATCAACATCACACAAGGGATTTTACCCTCGCGTTTTTTCGGCAGCACCAATAAGGCAGGCACACGCTGGTCATGCGCGCTGCGATAGGAAACGCGAAACACTTCGTAAGCCGATGTTTCCCTAAGAGGTTTCTCTTCTGGCGAGAGGGGCAGGGTTTTATCGTACCCAAACAATAGGTCCGCGTCATATTTGCTATGCGAAGCAGCCGTTGTGGTTTGCTGCGCGCAGCCACTGTTCAAAATCGATAATGCAAGCGCGCATGCGAGCGCGGTTCTCATTTTTATCATGTGAATTTCTCCTGATGAATCTCTCCGAAATAATGGTTTTAACCGGAAACGCCTTCTACCTCACCCACTTGCAGGTCGAGGTCTTCCCTGCGCTCCAGACGCTCGATGCGTCCATCCCGGATCCAAACAATGCGGTCGGAGATGTCCAGCATTTTTAGGTCGTGAGTCGCAGAAATAATCGTTACGTTGCGTTCGGTTTGCAGGCGTTTCAGCAGCTCGATAATCTCTTTGCCTGTTTTCAGGTCAAGGTTGCCTGTCGGTTCATCTGCCAAGATAATGCTGGGGTTGTTTGCCAACGACCGGGCGATAGCGACGCGCTGCTGCTGTCCCCCCGATAGCTCGGTTGGTTTGTGCTGAACGCGACCGCCTAACCCCACTAAGGTCAACAATTCTACGCCCCGCTCCCGCGCTTCATCTGCCGTCACGCCCGCAAAAATCATGGGCAGGGTGATGTTTTCTAAAGCGGTCATCACAGGGATCAGGTTGAATGTTTGGAAAATATAGCCGATTCGGTGGCAGCGAAGATAAGCCAGTTCCTGCGCGTCTAACTGCGCCATATCCACATCGTCAATAAACACCGAACCGCTGGTAGGCTTATCCAATCCGCCGATCATGTTAAACAGGGTGCTTTTACCAGAACCAGACGGTCCCATGATGGAGAGGTACTCCCCGCGAATAATGTCGAGGTTGACCCCTGCCAAGGCGCGCACCGTGAGTTTGCCCATCTCATACTCTTTTACGACATCGCGCACACGCACCACATATTCTGTTGCATTCATCCGTTGATCTCCGTTGTCCGACGATTTCATTAAACTTCCACGCGCAAGGCGGCGGCGGCAGGCATTTTTGCGGCGCGTATCGCGGGCAGAATCGTCGCCACCACCGTTAAGGCGACCCCTATTGATACCGATATCCCAAAGAGCGCAAACACTGCCCCCCAGTGGATCACGCTAAAGACCTCGCCCCCCTGCCGGATTAAATTGAGTAAGAACACCAATAAGAAGCCGCCCAAAAAGCCAAAAACCGACGCAAAAAATCCTAAGAAGCTGGACTCAATAAAAAATAGTTTCACTACAAACGAGTCGAGCGCGCCCAGGCATTTCATCGTGCCGATTTCTTTATAGCGTTCGGTGACTGCCATCAGCATCGAGTTCGTGATTCCGACCGTACACATCAGCAGGCTCATCACCACCAGCCAAGTCTGCCGGTTCGCCGCCTCGATGGCAGCGGTATCACCCGGATTGGTGGCGGGAGTCATGAGCGATGTGGCGCGCACAGAAACGAAGAACGCAATACCAAGAAAAATGCCTGCAGCGGTGATCATGGAGCGCAGGAACCGAATTTTGATGTTCTGGAGGCTGATTCGCAATGCCACCGAGAGAGGCAGTTTAATCTGCTTTCGGATCGTTTTCGATTCGGGTTGGGTTGAGTTCATCGCTTCTTCCTTGCGGCTGGCTCTTTCGATATCTGAAACGCCAAATAACGACGCTTTGCCAGCGTATTGAGAAAAGCGAACAGCGAGACCTCTGCCTCGCGCCTCTCTAATTTGAATTGACGCATCAGACGCTCTAAGATTGCGCTCACAGTATGCTTGCCATCGCATAGACTCCATACGACGCTGCCGAGCGCGTCCAACTCCACCTGATGTTCGGCAGGCAGGCGGAAAATCCTGCTGATCCAGTGAAAAAAGCCCTTTTTTCGCATAGGAACCAACAAGGTCACAATCGGCTCCTCTTCCCCCATCAACCACTGGATCGAGTCATTGCGCATAGGGCGCGCGCTCAGGAGTTGCCCGCGCTTGTAGACCGGCTGCCTTGGCGAGCGACCAAAAAACAATCCCCTTAACAGTCCTGTCAATGGCATTGGGTCCTCTCCGCTACTTGCTCCAACAGCGACTGCGTTTTCTTTCCGCCTTGCGCGACCACATGAACCAGCATATTGCGTGGTTCGCAATGCCACACGGCGATATGCGCCTTCAAGGCAGGTTTCTGAAACCGAATTAATCCCTGTTCACATTCCCTTACCAATGGAAACATCTTCAGACGCCCCGAAAAATGCGCTCCCGGATGCCTGTGATAAGCGCGCTCTTCCCAAGTGCCTTTGTAGGCTCGCCACTCCCGGTAAAACTGTCCCCATTGGCTGGGCAAGTTGCCATTCAGCAACTGCTCTGCTTGCGCGATTCGTTCGATTTGCAACACCTCGCGCCGGTGCCGAAACAGCAATCGCGTCTGCCCGGTTAGCAGTCGGTGTTTTTCCAGTTGATATTCTTCCGGCACTTGGGTATGCAACCCGTACAAGCACCAGGTAGACCATCCGTCAGATGAGTGATCTTGAAGTGTGCTGAAAATTTGAGAAGCCAGCGTGCTGACGGAGTCGGTGCGGCTGCCGCTTACCTGCGCCAGGATAATACAGCGACATTCAGGACACCGACGCGCAATCCCGACCGCTTTGCGGTCTGCCTTCCAAGTAAAACTGAGCGATTCGTCGGAGTGCTTTTCTACCTTCCCTGAGAAACCACTTTTGCGTTTGCGCGCATCCTTTTCCATCTTTGAGAGGTAGCGATCCAAGTGGTATCGTAAATCAGAGGCTTTTTGCGAGCGAACCCATTTCACATCGACCGCGCACACCCCGCGTGATGCGACTTGGAACACGCCTTCACGCCAAGTCCCATGCACACCGTTGAGGTACCAGCCCTCCGGCGCGCGCAGGCTTATGCCCTGCCAGCCGATCAGTGTGGGGAGCGACTGTGAAAGTGCGGGAAGCGTTTTCATATAGCAAAAAAGGGCAACGCGCATGGCGGATGCCCTCCTGTCAAAAATTATGAGGCGCAGGCAGCCGCCGCTTAGGCGTTGCTGCCGCGCGATTCGTCTTCAATCGATTCTTTTGTCGCTTTGCGGAATTCGCCGAGCGCTTCGCCCACCGAGCGCGCCAAAGCAGGCAGACGCGACGCGCCAAACAGCACGACAACGATCGCCAACAAAATCATCCATTCCTGAGTACCCATATAACCCAAAACCGGCATTGTGTATCTTCCTCCAATCAAAGTATACCCTATTTTTCTGCAGAGTGTTTCTGAAAAATGCTCACTTCCAACTAATTTCAGGCGTCAATCGGTAAGAATCGAAGCGTTCCGAGACGCCTGCCTCCTCGGTTCGCCCTTTATGCAGCCAAACCCGGTAGCGGAACTTCAGCGAATCGCCCTTTTTGATCGTGTGATCGCCGGTTCCGTCCGGCACGCCCGGCGAAAAATCGTGCAAACCGAACGGGTTCACCGCAAATAGACCATAATCGCGCACATGCCAAGTCGTGGGATGCCGCAAGTTCTGGGGATGGTCATAAATCGCGATTCCCACGACGTCGCCCTCCACCGGTCCGGTATAGTCGCACCATTCGGCAGCCTTACCCCAGGTGGCTTGGTCGCGCTGTCCGCGGGCATTCACGATCTGACCGCCCGCTTTCCGGGTTACCTCCATACTGGAAGCAACTCGTATGCCAAACGTGCCTTCTTTCGTGTCGCCTAACAAAATATCGCCTTCAGTGGCTCGCAATTCGATTTCATACTCGATGAGTCTGCCGTCCGTTGTGTTGTAAAGCCTGAACTCAGTGGTATCCTCCAGTACTTTTTTGCCGTCCGGCGAAATCCAATCGTTGATCGTCACTAATCGTGCCAGCACAGGACCGCCATGCAGGGTCTCTGTTTGCCGGTGAACAATCCGCCCCCGGTTTGCGCCTTCCGTCCAAAAGTCGATACCGTTCACTTCCCCATGCGTGAACCACATAGAACGATGATGAGGGTGATCGATAGTTTCGCCCGAAACCGCTTTCATGGGAAAATGGCGTGTGATAGGTTTGTTGTTGGCTCCCAACAGTGGGTAGATGTACGGCTTTTGCGCGCCTTTGAGAACAAACGTCGCGACCGTCTGGTCACCGATACGAAATTCCACTGCCTGATCGGTTTGCGAGGCTTCGATGGGGCTGGGACTGGTTCCCCGCGACTTTTCGGCGAGATTCCAGGTTTTGCGCTGTCCTTTGGACAGGGTTTGCAGCCAAACTAAATAGGACTGTCGATCACGCGAGACCACCTGAGCCAAGACCTGCGTTCCGCGCTCAACCAGCCACATCTCACCATGTTTGACGGGCTGAGGCAGCGCAGCCCAAACGGGCGCATCCCTCCAATCGCCTTGTTTCGCATGAATCGTCACTGTTTTCGGTATCATAAGTGTTATCCTCAGGCATCCTCTCAATCGGGTATCAGTAAACTTTTGACTGTCGCGCGCTTTTCCATCGCGTCGAACGCAGGCTGCCAATCTTGCAGCCCGAACAGATGACGCATGGGCGCAAGGCTCAGTTTCTTTGCGCTCATCAAGGTCAGCACACGCTCCCAAGTGGCGTAGGTGTGGCTGAAGGAGCCTTGCAAAGTGACCGCCTTTTGCACCAACGGGTCCAGGCTGTAGCCCAACGGTTCTGGTCCCCAACCCACCTTGCTGATATGCCCTGCGGGACGCGTCATTTTAAGGCATGGCTCCAAAACCGCAGACGAACCGACTGCGTCCACTACCAGGTCCGCGCCCATGCCATCGCTCAAGTTCAAGATGATTTTAACCACATCCTCTTTGTCAAAATACAAGATACGCTCTGCGCCGACCGCTTCCGCCACTTGAAGGCGCGCGCCATCCTCGCTTAAACCGACCAAAACCGTAAGGCGGGGGCTGAAAAGACGCGCCATCTGCAGGCACAACAGCCCAATAGGACCAGTTCCGAATACAACCACTAAATCGCCCGGTTTAGGATTGGAAAGCTCAATGACCGCATTCGCCGCGACACAACATGGCTCCGTCATAGCAGCATCTTCATAAGGAACATTCTCAGGGATACGATGCAGAATACGGGCAGGAGCGCGCGCGAACCGTGTCATGGCTCCATGCGTGCCGTAGCCATAGCCCAATCGTTTTGGGCAAAGGTTATAGCGTCCCGTTCGGCACAGCAGGCAGTCGCCGCAAATAGAGGCTGCGGTCTCGCAGGTAACACGGTCACCGACCTTCCAGCCTTCCATGCCTTCGCCCAGCGCGGCGATTTCGCCCGCGAATTCATGTCCCAAGACGACCGGATAGTTGACATGCCACGATTGCGTGCCATGGTACTGGTGCAGGTCGGAACCGCATACCCCCACAGCGCGCACCCGAATCAACGCCTCGCCTGCGCGGGGCGTCGGCTCCGCGATTTCCTGCATTTCCACGCTGCCCGGCTTCGGGTCATAATTCACAACCGCTTTCATGCCATCTGTCCTTTCAGAAACTGGGCGCACTCTGGCAGTTTTTGCAGCGGATCGCCCGCAATGCCACACTCCAACGCCATGTATCCTGTGTATCCAATCGCCTTGAGCGCATCGAACCCCGACTTAAAATCGGTATGTCCCTGCCCAGGCAGCAAGCGGTTGCTATCTGCCAGGTGAACATGCGCGATCAAACTGCCTGTGGTTTGAATCGCGGCGGGCAGGTTCGCCTCTTCTATCGACATATGAAAGAAATCTGCCATGATTTTGAGGTGGGGATGATTGACGCGCTGGCAAATCTCGACCGCTTGTTCGAGCCGTCGTATCAAGTGGGTCTCATACCGGTTCAGGGGTTCCAGCAGCAGTAAGCAGCCCGCCTTCTCAGCGGTTTTACATAGGTCTTCCAATAACAGACAGAGCAAGTCCTTTTCCATCTGCTCTGGCGAGCCTAAAGGACTTAAGTTCGGAATACGCGGACCGCCAAAAATCGGCACAAAGATCAAACCGACCGCGCCCAGATCCGCGCCCGCATACAGCAGGTCTTTGATGTCGGACAATGCCAGTTCGCGCTCTTTTGGGTCAGCATCCAGCGGGCAGCCCCGGAAACCGGCGCAAATAGTACTCGCTCTGACAGGGCTGTTTTTCAATGCCGATTGGATATGCGGCAAGCGGTCTTTTAAGCCTCCGCCCCAAAACTCAATGCCTTCATAGCCCCATTCGGCAAGACGCTCTAAACGCTCTTCTAAGCTGTCGCCGGGCGCAAGCCCCTCCTGACAAGCAATTTTCATGATGGTGATGGTCTCCTGATGGAAAAGTGATGATAGGGGGAAAATTCGGCGGAAAGGGGGCGTTTCCTGCCCTGAAAAAGCGCATAGGGAAGAGTTTTAGCTCTTCCCTATGGCTGTTTAGGGTCCGGTTTACTACTGTCGCTACTCATGAATGTTTTTCTCCATCCTTCATCTGCATCAGACGCTTATTTAACGCGATCATCAATCGGGATTTCTTGCGCGCTGCGGTGTTCCGGTGAAGGATACCGCGCTTAACCGCTTTGTCGATAACGCTGACTGCCCGCTTCAGCATCGCGTTGGCGTCCTCTGCCTGACCTCGAGTCGCCGCTTCCTTAGACCGGCGCGTAAAGGTTTTGATCGTCGATTTGGTCGCGGTATTGCGCAACTTACGCTCCGCGGACTTCTTGACATCTTTCTTTGAGGATTTTAGATTTGGCATTGGAATCACCTCCATGCGAGAGGATACTCGCAATTGAATAGTATACCCGGAATGTCAAGCACATTTGTGCCAATCTTAGCAAAATGCGTGAAAAATCTAAAAATTATTTTGCTCTCCGCTTTTTTTACAGGCAGTGGTGAACAGAGTGGCAGCGCTCAGAGCAGTGACCGCCGCCACTCATAGGAAGGAAGGTTCAGATACGGTTGAAAAAAAACCGTTTCCAATATATATATACGCCAAACTCACCCAAAACCGGACACGTATTGTGAACAGTTTTGCAAATTTGCCCTTTTTTGCCCCTTTTTTAGGGCCAAGGGAAGTCAGGCGCCTGAACATTCCAAACCATCGCCAAAATCGCCCAGAGGAACGCCATCGCAAACTCGCCAAAAATCATACCGAGAAAGAAAGGACGCACCCGCCGGAACATCGCCATACCGCCGTATCGCAGCAGCGGCGCTTTAACCAGCCAAGCGACCAGCATAGAAAACCAAAGAATCACGACGCCCCAGCTCGCGCTCATCGCGAACCCTAAGGGATGGAGCGGGAATCCGGTGAAATGGGTTCTCAGAGCGGCAATCAGCACGGTAGAAAGCAGGCCAATCAAAAAGAAGGCGGGGCGCATCCAGGGTATCGACGCATCCTGCCCGCCGCTCATGAAAGGCGCGTTTTCGCGGAAGAATTGAACAGAGGCGGACTGGTAAACATAAGAGTAGAGGTTCAACGCGCCATATTGATAGGGCAGCCAAAGTTGAATCACAAAAGCGCACCCCACCGCCAAAACCAACCCGAAGACCAGCGTCTTGAATAAGGTTCGCCTCTGGAGCCGCACCTCATCTCCGATTTTCTGCGCGTCTAAAAAACCGGTGATGGTGATCCCCCGCAAGTCACGGGTAAACAAGCCATCCACAAACGCCATCACGGTTAGATTGCGCGGTGACAGCAGCGCATATTTCTCCATCGTGAAAATATCCATCGGCGTGAAACAGCCCTCGGTGATGAGCAATCCGCCCTCTGCGGTGCAGCGCGCCATCACCAGCCCCTGCACAAACAGGTAAATACCGAAGACCGCCAGCGCGACCCAAGGGCTCATGCCCATCCGCATACACCAAAAAACGATGAAAAAGAGCGCGATCCATAGCCCCCAAAAGGCGACCCGGTAAGACATCATTTCTTCGCGCGGATTCTCTTGCCGTTTGCGCCCAATGGCGATCTGCCAAACATCGCGCAAGTGATGGCGCGCCGTGTATAAGATATAACCGGCTAAAGCAAAGAACGCGCCGGAACATTCCCATTTAATAATTGCGCCCGCCGAGGCGTGCCGCGCGTCCATCTCCAGACCCAGGCTCAACGAGATGATTTCCTGCGCTTTACTCAAGAGATAGAAGAACCAAAAACTGAAAAGAAGTTCGGTCGGTATCAGAAAAAAGAACCCTACTGCCGCGAAAGAAAGGTAAATTGTGAAGGTGCTGATCCGGTCTAAAGGCGGGTTCGCGAACAGCGGTTTCAATGGATAGTTGAGTGTGATTTCGGGAATCGTTGGGAAATTCTTGTGCAGCCCATTTAAGGTGAAAACCAGTACCGGAATCAGCACGCCAAACCAGAACCAGCGATTGCCCAAAAATTCACCGCCGCCACGCATAATCTCCAGAGGCAACTGCACCAGCGGAAACGGCAACCGCTCGTTTTCGACCCACTGTTTTCTGAGCAGGGTCGACATACAAAGAAACGCGAAAAAGACCGCCCCCGCCAACATCAACCAATTCGCGCTGGAGGTCAACCAGTTCTGCCAAGGGGGTGTTGTGCCGTAAGGGATACCTTGAAAAAACCATTGCACTTGGGTTTCAGGTTGGGTTGCGCTGGGGTCCCACGGCACCATAAAAGGCTGGATATAGGGGAAATAGATTTTATCCCAATTGTTGGCGGGCGCAAAGTAACTCACGCCGACTTGGATCGGGATCAACCGCTCCATTAAGCCCCGCGACGCCATCAGCGCGCCCAACGCCATCATGATAAAAACGACTGCCATTTCCCGGCTGCTCAATGCCCACCGAGGGTTCATCCAACCCAAAACCCGGTTCACCAGCGCAAGCCCAAACAGCAGCGCGATGGCAGCGGGCGGCAGTTGCATCATGCCGATCTGGATCGTTTGAGCCACCAGTTCCGCGGACGCGACAATCGCGGAAACTAATAGCGTGCCAAAAATGCCAACCAACAAAGTCCGCCCCGCGCGAAACGGCGGCGGCGCGCTGGAAGCGACGGTTTGCGGCGATTCTATCATAGAATGTTCCCTATTCGCCAATCAACATAGTTTCCCTGTTAATGTGGGGGTTTGACCTTTCGGGTAGAATTGTGGATAGTCTATGGAGCGGATAACAATTGTTGGAGGCGGATTTGCGGGCGTGGAGGCGGCTTGGGCGGCGGCGCATATGGGCATGCCGGTACGCCTGTATGAAATGCGCCCTCACAAGCAAACCCCTGCTCACAAAACGGGTTTCCTGGCGGAACTGGTCTGCTCGAACTCTTTCAAATCGATGCTGCCCACTACGCCTGCGGGACAGTTGAAATGGGAAATGCAGTATTTCGGCTCCCTCATGATACCGACCGCTTTGAACCATACGGTGCCTGCGGGCGAAGCCTTAGCGGTTGAACGCGAGGGTTTCGCGGCGGAAATCACGGCTGCCCTTGAAAACGAACCTCTCGTTGAGATTGTTCGCGAAGAGGTCACGATCTTGCCCGATGAACGCCCGCTGATTGTCGCGACGGGACCGCTGACATCGGACGCATTGGCACAATCAATCTCCCAGAAAACAGGCTCCGAACGACTGCACTTTTACGACGCGGTTTCGCCGATTGTGGATGCCAGCACAATTGACTATAACAAAGTGTTCATCGCCAGCCGGTACGATAAAGGCGATCCAGGCTATATTAACTGCCCTTTCACGAAAGAGGAGTACGAAGCATTTTGGCAGGCGGTCATTTCAGCGGAGCGCGTCCCCTTGCACGATTTCGAAGAGACGCGCTTTTTTGAAGGATGTGTGCCGATGGAAGAATTGGCGGATCGCGGTCCCCGCACGCTGGCGTTTGGTCCCTTTAAGCCAGTGGGTCTTACCGACCCCAAAACCGGCAGGCGACCTCATGCGGTACTGCAATTGAGACCTGAGAACACGCAACGCTCGCTTTATAGCTTAGTTGCCTGTCAAACCCGGTTAAAATGGGGCGAGCAAAAGCGAGTCTTTCGGATGGTTCCCGGTCTGGAGAATGCCGAGTTTATTCGATATGGGGTCATCCATCGGAACACCTATCTCGACTCGCCGCGTCTGCTTCACCCTACGCTTCAATTACGCTCAGAGGAAAGTCTGTTTTTCGCAGGGCAGTTGGTTGGCGTGGAGGGCTACGTCGAATCGGCAGCCTCTGGAATTATCGCGGGAATCAACGCCGCGCGCTGGGCGCAGGGGAAGTCCGTTCTGAGCCTACCGCCCCAAAGCGTCATTGGCTCGCTGCTGCACTATATTGCCAGCTACCCGCATAAAGAGTTCCCTCCAATGAACGCGAATTGGGGGTTGTTGCCCGACCCGATCCCGATGATCAAGGACAAAGAGCGCAAACGCGCCTGGAAGTTGGAGCAAGCGCGCGCAGCGATTGAAGCCCTTGAATTGTAATAGAAAAAAACAAAACTTAATCAGAAGAGAGGATAGAAACATATGGAAAATCATGTCTTTGAAGCCAGCGCAGTCTGGGAAGGAAACAGCGACAGCGTTGGAACCGTTACCTCCCCCGGCGGGCTGCACACGACTTGCGCGGTTCCGGCAGAATTCAAGGGTCCGGGCGGACACTGCAGCCCGGAAGAGTTGATGCTGGCTGCGCTCGCCTCGTGCTATATCATCACCATCGCTTTCATGTGTGAGATAAAGAAGCTGCCCCTCCTCAAGCAGACCATGCGTTTGGAAGGCGAGGTAGGACGCGACCCTGAGTCTAAAAAGACCCGGTTCTTGCACATTTTCATCGAGATTCAGATGACGGTTGCGCCCGATGCCACCGACGCGCAGAAAGAAGCGATTTTGCAAGCCGCCAAAGATGCCAAATCGCGCTGCTTCGTTTCCAACTCCCTGCGGGACGATGTCCATATCGATGTCGATGCGGAAATTGTGTAAACGTCGTCTGAGAAAGCCGAAAATAGAAAAGGTCGAACCAAATTGGCAGGATTCTCGTCTAACAGAGGGAATCTTTTAGATAGCGAGGTAGAAAACAGATGCAAAAAGGTGTGGATGCGGTAGCGATAGGCGTGATCGTGTTTGGAGTGATCGCGTTAATTGCGCTCTTTTTTATTGGCAATAACCGGATGCCTGACCCGTTGCCAGCGGTTCAAATGCCCCCGATTGAGCAAGTTCGGAACCAGTTGGAGAACCCGCAAGTGGGTGGCGGTGGCATGCCTGCCGCGGGGGGATATCCCGATATGGGCGGCGGCATGGGCTTAGGCGCGCCGGGCGGTATGAGTATGGGTGGACCGCCCGATATGGGTAAGTAATCTTTGAAATCGCGCCTGCAGGCGGAAAACCTGCAGGCAATTCTCGTTCTCTCTCCTATGAGTCCCTCTTCGCCGTTTCCCGAATGGTCTCCCCTGCTGAATCAATTCTCTTTAACGCCTGCCCGAATCGCTGTCTTGGGCGGGGTAGACAGTGGTAAGACTACTTTCTGTACCTGGCTGCTCCGGGTGTTGCAATCCCAGAAACTACAATCTGCCTATCTTGATTTAGATGTTGGTCAAGGCGAATTAGGACCGCCTGCCCTGTTGACTTCCGCCCTCTGCCCGCCCGACTTCACGCAGATCAGCGCGTTGTCGATTCGAGGGATGGCATTCATCGGCGATTATAAGCCGGTTAATCAAATTCCCCGTATTCTGAGCGGCGCGCGAACTCTGTTGGATGATGTCGTCTCCGAGTCGCCCGACACAATTCTGATTGATACCTGCGGTTATACGCGGGGAACCCATGCGCGCGAATTCAAATTGGAGCTGATGCATTTGCTTGCGCCCACTCATATCATTGTGTTGCAGCGCGCGGTAGAAATGGAACCCATTGCAGATACATTGGCGCGCCGGAGCAATTGGCAGGTGATACGGATGCCCGTGCCAGAGGTCATCTCATCCAAATCGCCCGCTTTCCGGGCGCAGCATCGGAAGGTTGGCTTCGCGCGCTATTTTGCGGACGCGACCAAGCATACGCTGCCGTTGGAAGATATTCGGTTCATTGGACACCGGCTCGGTTCCGGCGAGTTAATCAAACCGGAAACGCTGGAAGGAATCGACACTGCGATTGTTTCCCGGATTTATCATATAGAGCGTATCGGCAAATTTCTGCACGTGATTGCCCGCAAACCCCTTTCAGATGAGCATATCTCGACTCTCAGTTGGATAACCCAGACCGAACAAGTGAATGTGTTGCAAGCCCGAGCCTATCAAAACCTGCTTGTGGGCTTGATGGACCACTCCGGGCGAACCTTCGGAATGGGAACGATTCAGGAATTGGATTTCGAAAAGCGCGTGATGCATCTCTTCTCGCCGGTTCATTCGGTAAAGCCGGTCGGCTGGGTGCTGATGGGAGTCCTGCGCGTTTATCCAGACGGCACGACGGAAAGCGCGATGAGATGATGCGGGAATTGAAATGGAGGGCGAAGTTCCATCTTCGCCGCTGCTTAACAGGGCGGATTACACGCCTACAGTAGCAACAGATGCCTCGGCTGCGCTCGGCATGACACGAAGGTTGTCACCCTGAGCGAAGCGAATAGGTCTGCTGTTGATTGGGGAGGCATGCCTGCCCAATCGGGTTCCCCCTGCAAGCAAGGGGAACCTGACTGTGCCTTTTGTTCAGTTGGAACCGATTCGCACAATCCCGCTGGAACCTTCGCGCCGGAGAGTCATGGCGCGCCAGATCGTGAATCGCTCGTTGTAGTTGCCCGGAACGATTTGCACATTGTTGCCTCTCGGCACACAGAAGGTCGCTTCATAGACCGAATTGAACGGGTTGCCTGAAGTTCCTCGCTCGGACGCGCCGGCGTTGTTGGCTCCATCACCCGCGACCGCGCGATTGACATAGGTCGGGTTCGCCATCTCGAAGAGGAAGTACCGAATCGTGCCGAAGGCATTGTGGAAACGCCCGTAGCGCGAAACGGAACAATCGTTTGAAGGTCCGCCCGTCAGGGTGCCGCGCACGCGCCGCGAGCCGTCCATGAGCGGTGAGCCCGAAGAACCCGGCTGTGTAAACCCTGTGGTGTAGTCCACATCCCACACATCAGCGTCGAAGCAGTTCTGCCCATTAGAATCACAGAAAGTCTGATTACGACTGCCGGTTTTCGTGCCGAACGAGATTCGCTTAAACGTACCGCCCGGGTGGTGGATACCGTTCGCCGCGCTTCCATTGGAATAACTATCGCTGGAGTCCCATCCCAGATAGAAACCTGCGCCGGGCTGTTCATAAGACCCCAGCAAGTTCCAGTCGCTGCTGGAATGGCGTTTCAGCAGAATGGCTCCCACACTGCGCGGCAGCGAGTTGGCGGCGGGTGGTGTGCCGTTACAGGTTGCGTTCTGGAAATTCCAGACAAAGGTCGTGTTGTTTGCTGCGCCTTGCGTGCCGATACAGTGGTTCGCGGTCATGACAACGGGCGCCAAATCGGACGGACTGCGATTGATCAACGCGCCGGAACAGAACCCGAATACATTGCTCCCCGATAGCGTCGACAGCATCGTCACAGCGCGCGCCTCACTATCCCGCCAAGCGGCTTCACAAGCGACGTCCCGGTGCGAGCAGCCTGCAGGATGGAAATCGCTGGGACCGCCCGCATACATATAGCCGATACCGGTCAACTCAGGCAGCCCTGTAGATGCCACGCCCGGCGGCACATAGAACTCTAAGCCGATATGCTCGCCAAAGATAATGGTGGTCCACCAGGTGCCGTCCTCGTTCATTCGCGGCAGCGAGTAGGGTCCAAAAGTATAACCTTCCTTCGGGTCATATACGCGCAGCTCTTCGCCGTTACGCCCAAAGTCGCCGGTAAACTGGATTCTCAAGGCAGTCGCGTCTTGCGAACGCAACTCTATCGCGCCGATATGGCTTCCATCCTGTTGCTGCTGCCAGCGAATGCGCCGCATTAAATCCGGGGGCGCAGGCGCGGCATAGCCCGCCGGTTGGAACTGAGCCACATCGCCATCAAAACCGCCATGCTCGGTCGGTCGGTCAGTGCGGGGCAACTCTACGCGATTTGCCTTTAATTCAGGCAACAACCGAAGCTTAGGCATACCTGCCCAAAGTTCCTTTTGAATCTCTATCCCATCTGTAAAGGCTTCTTGATATTCGCCTTCCTCTTCTTGGGCAAGACAAGGCTGCACGCTGAGGATCAGCCCGCAAGCCAAGCATAGAAATGGATATTTGAACGTTTTCATGCGAGTCTCCTATTGCAGGTTCACCAGCACCAGCACCAAACCTGTCTTCCCTTTCTCAAGGGAGGTCATGGCTTTGCCGATAATCGCGCCCTGCGCCTTTTTCATATCCCGAACCGCCATCGCCAGTCCCGGCTTGTTCGAAGTGGTCAACATATCGCCCGGCTGAACCGCGCGCTCAGATGCATCACAGTAGACCCAGACGCGCCCGCTCATGGCGATCGCTGCGCCGCCTTCGCTCTCAGGTCGATGCCCCAACACAACGCCAACCGACAAATCATTCGCGCCGCTGACAATGCCTGCCACTCGGCGATTGTACGCGCCGCGCGCCAATCGAAGTTGTCCCGGATGGTTCGGATCAATCTCCATTACCATGCCCGGCTCTGTCTCTTCGCTCACAGGGAATTTCTCCGCCAGGTCCGCGCCCACAATTTCAAGCACATCTACACGCGCTGTGCCATTGACATGCAAAGTGGTTGCGGGGTTGGTGGTCATAATGCCCACACGCCCATCGCCTCGCACCGTCATAACGTCGCCGGTGACACTGTGGAAGAAGTTCAATCGCTCGGTGGTACTCGTTCCAGAGACGATTCCTGCCACTGCCCAGAAGCGCGAGCTGGTGGTGTTGGTGAAGTTGATGCGCGCATAATCTGCGCCATTCTCCTCTAACCAAATGTGAGGGCTGGAGGTAGCACTATTGTAGAAAATATGCAACTTACTACTGGCAGGAGAGGCGGTTCCAATGGCCACTGTTCCAGTGCCACCCTGAATAAGTGTGACATTGCCCCCTTCCGCATTCAACGCCAGAAGAGAAGCAGCGCCATTGTTCCTCGCCATAATCTCATTGCTATCAAATGAAACATTGGCTCCGTTGGTCGGTCCCAATTGCAAGAAACCGCCCCCACCTAACGACGTGTCGGAGCCGCCAGCCACATGCAGCTTAACGTCGGGCAAGGTCGTGCCAACCCCTAACTGAAACGCATAAACCCGATCCGGGAAGTAACCGCCGTAGCCGTCCGTGCTGTTGGTTGCGCCATAAACACCAACGTTAGTTCCGCTATTCGCGGAAGCCAGCCCATAAACTCCACGCCCTGATGTACTGCTGGAAGATCCCTGAACACCGTAGTTGACGCCTTCTGTAGCGGTAGCCTGCCCAAAAACGCCACGCCCTGCTGTGCTGCTGGAAGTTCCATAAACACCCATGTTTGAGCCGGTCGTGGAAGAGGCTTGACCATAAACACCGCGCCCGGTGGCGCTCTCGGTGATACCTGCCACCGCATTATTCGTGCCAATGGAGGAGGAGGCGTAACCATAGACGCCTAAACCGGAACTGCTGTCCGTTCGTCCAAAAAGACCATAGGCTAACCCCGTAGTGGAAGTATTTGTAACGGCAATGAGCGCGCCTGCTGCGCCCAAAGAACCAGAAAATGGCAGAGTTAATCCAGAGGCAGTTGTAGCAGTGTTAGCGTTCAACGCCCGTATCGCATAGGGAGCGGAACGAATAGGCACGCGGGGCGTCAAGGTGGTATACAAGCCAACACTATCGCCCGGACGAACGCGCACCTCAATTTCTCGGTCTGCGCCGGTCCAGACGGCAGTGCCGTAATCTAACTCGGTGGTGAAAAGACCATTCGTAACCAGCAGATCATTGACTGCAATGATTGTGCCGCCAGGGAAAAGAACAAATTGAAAATCGTACTGACCATTCGCAGGGACGCCGCCATCCCGGAGATAACCTTGATAGGACATTCGGCTGGTCTGCGCATCGGCGCACAGCGTAACGACCGCTATCGCGCTGAGCGCTGCGATCCAACGAAAACCCTTTAACATATGTCGCATAGAATGTCTCCTTGTGAACGCAGTTCACTGCCTGCTCGCGGAGAATCTCGCCCAGCAAGCACATTACAGAGTATATTATACATCGATTTTGGAGTATAATTCCAACTCGGAGTGTGAAACATTGTTATGAAAGAGTTTGATTTTCCCATCGCATGGCAGCCATCACCGAGTGACATCGAGTCGTCGAACCTGTTCCAACAGATAAAAAGCCGGGGTATTGAGACTTACGAGTCATTCTTAGAGCGTTCGTGGAACGACCCCGATTGGTTCTGGAGAGCCTTTTTTGAGGATACCGGTTTTGAGTGGTTTACCGATTACGCGATGACCTGTGACCTGAGTCAGAGGAAGCCATGGGCGCAATGGTTTGCAGGAGGACAGTTGAACTGGACTCATAACGCTCTGGATAGGCATGTGAAGGCAGGGTTCGGCGATCATCTCGCGCTCGTGTGGGAAGGCGAAGAGGGAGAAGTCAAAACCTATACCTACCAACAGTTGCTTGAAGAAACCCAGCAGTTTGCCAACGGATTGCTTGCCTTGGGGGTTCAGCCGGGCGATCACGTAGGGCTGTTCCTGACCTTTGCGCCAGAGGTTGCCATTGCGCTGCTGGCGGTGGGACGAATTGGCGCGATTGCCCTGCCGCTTTTCTCTGGTTTCGGACCGGAACCGATTCAAGCGCGCATGAGCGATGCGGGCGCGAAATGGCTGATTGCCTCGGATGGCGCGCGGCGCAGGGGTAAACCGGTCGCGATGAAACCAGTCGCGGACGAAGCGTTGAGAGGGAGCAAAACCCTGCAAAAGGTGATTGTGGTCAACCGCATAGGCATAGAGACTCCGATGACACCCGGACGCGACCTCACTTGGGAAGCGGTCGTGGAACTGGGCGCATCGCAACCCTTAGAACCCGCGCCTCCCTTCCCTTCAGACCATCCATGCCTCATGATTTACACCTCCGGCACGACCGGTAAGCCGAAAGGCGCGGTTCATGTCCATGCCGGTTTTCCCATCAAAGCCGCGCAAGATATGTTCCACCTGTTCGATGTCAAGCCCAAAGACCGCATCAGTTGGCTGACCGACATCGGCTGGATGATGGGACCTTGGCTGATTATGGGGGGTTTGACTTTGGGCGCAACCCTGTTTATGTACGACGGTTCGCCCGACACTCCCGCGCCCGACCGGATTTGGGAGATGGTAGACCGCCATCAGATCACGATTTTGGGGTTGACCCCGACCCTGATACGCGCTTTAATGCGGGAAGATGAGGCGTATGCCGACCGCCACCCGATGACCTCGCTGAGGCTGCTGGGTTCAACGGGCGAACCTTGGAACCCAGAACCCTGGCTGTGGACTTTACAGCACGTGGGTAAGAATCGGGCGCCCATCCTCAACTATTCGGGAGGAACCGAAATATCGGGCGGGATTTTGGGTTGCACCGCATTGCGCCCGCTGAAACCTTGCAGCTTCAACACGGCAGTTCCCGGAGTTCGGGCAGAAGTGCTAAATGAACATGGGGAGCCAGTGAAAGACGAAGTGGGCTTTCTCTGTGTGATGAACAGTAATCCCGGCATGACTCGCGGGTTTTGGCGCGATCCTGACCGTTACTTAGAAACCTATTGGAGCCGCTGGAGCGATGTTTGGGATCATGGCGATCTCTGTTTGCGGGATGAGAACGATTTTTGGTATATTGTGGGGCGCGCCGATGACACCCTAAAAATTGCGGGCAAGCGCGTGGGACCGGCTGAGATCGAGTCGGTGCTGGTAGAACATCCCGCGGTGGTGGAGGCAGCGGTGATTGGCGTGCCGGATGATCTGAAGGGGCAAGCCGCCGTCGCGTTTGTTTCCCTCAAACCCGGCAACGCGTTCTCAGACGATTTGGCGAAGGAACTGCTCAAATTGGTTGCGGACCGCATGGGTAAGCCGATGATGCCCAAACAAATCCATGCGGTGACCGACCTGCCCAAAACGCGCAATGCCAAAATCATGCGCCGGGTGATACGAGCCGCCTACTTAAAGGAACCGACCGGAGATTTGACAGCCTTAGAAAATCCCAGCAGTGTGGAAGCGATTCGCGCGCTTTCCTAAGTAAAACCGGAAAATGTTTCACCCGTTTTGCAGGATTCGGGCATGAAAGGGTGTATAATATAAAACGTGATTGCATAGGCGATCAAAAATCTAAGCAAAGGGGTGTGATTGTTTTATGAATATAAAATCTCTTTTCGCGAGTCTGGTCTTAGGCTCCGCGCTCACTTTGTCCGCATACGCGCAGCATGCTGAATCTGGCGACGCGGGCGACATGCCGGAAACCGCACAAGCGACCGGTACCAATACGACCACGGCTCTGCCTTCCATTACGGGTACCAACTCTCCAGGGGCTGATGTGGATATGTACGCGATCTATATTGCGGACCCGGATAACTTCCAAGCCAATACAAATGGAACGCCGTGGGATACGCAGCTTTGGCTCTTTGATGCCAATGGCAAAGGCGTGAAGCATGACGACGACTCGGGCGACGGTTTACAGTCGCTGATTACGGGTAGAGCAGGTATGCAGCCCGGTACTTACTACATTGCGGTCAGCAAATTCAATCGCGATGCGGTCGGTTGCAGTAACGCCACCATCTGGGGTTCGGCAGTAAATACGGTTCCAAATGGGGCTGATGCTGGAAGTCGCGTAACTGGCTGGGTAAATGCAGTAGCGACTGAAGGTGGCGCCTATATCATTAACTTGACGGGCTGCAACACTTCTCCGCTGGGCGATGATCCTGCTGATTGCCCTCCGCCTCCGCGCACTTGGGATGAAGCCAGCAACGGCGGCGGCGACGCCGGTGATTTGCCGGGAACTGCTCAGAAAGTGTACGCCGCGGATGCTGATCCTTGCGCAACAGAGGTTCGCATTACGGGTACTCACGACGCGGACGATGTAGACATGTATATCATCTGCATCACCGATCCTGCCAGCTTCCAAGCATCTACGGGCGGCGGCGCAACGTGGGATACACAGCTCTGGTTGTTCCGATGTGATGGCACGGGCGTGACCTTTAACGATGACGCCGTTGGCTTACAGTCCACGATTACGGGTCAATTCATCACCGAGCCGGGCATCTACCTGCTGGCTGTCAGCCGATATGACCGCGACGCGCTTGACGCGGATGGCAATGCTCTCTGGAACGATACTCCGTTCGGCGTGGAGCGAGCGCCTGACGGTCCTGGCGCGGCGAATCCTGTTAGCCGTTGGGACGGCACAACGGCGGCTGGTGGCGCGTACACCATCGCCATGCGGGGCGCATTCTTTGTGGACGAAGCAGGTTGCGACGAAGGACCTCCGTGTCCTGAAGAAGATGTTGATGGCGACTGCTGTGTCAACGACGCCGATCTGTTAATCGTTCTCTTTAGCTTCGGCGACTTCGGCTTCGGTCTGCCGGGCGACATCAATGGCGACTTCGTCGTTAACGATGCCGACCTGCTGCTGGTGCTGTTCGCGTTCGGCGAAGGCTGCGAGTAATCGCCTGAACCTTCGTTTCTGACCTGCGTCTAAGAAATTATTCGGTAAGCGTAGGTTAAGAACAAATCGCAAGGGCGAAACCCGAAATCTGGGTTTCGCCCTTTTTTACTCCGACTATTGAGGTTCTTTTCTCCTACTTCAGTTCGAACTGACGCGACAGCGAAAGCCCCACCGTTTTTTCCCGGCTGGGATGGAAGTACCAAATTCCCGCCTGCCAGGTGCCAAACCGGTGGACAAACGAAATGTTATACAGTGTGGGGTCGCCCGACATCGCGCCGGTATGCGAGTAAAACATCAAGCCCGATTTCTGGTTCAGTTGGTAGGAGCTGGCGACAAACCCGATATTTCTACCGTTTCTCAACCGTTCGCCCCCTACAATCACCGAAGCGCGTCCGATGGGGCGAACCGCCATCGCGTAAAGTCCTTCCTGTGTGTCAGCATAGGTCGATGAAAAACCATAGCCGACCAGCAGGTTGAACGGCGCGCCGCTTTGGTTCATGTCGACCGCCTGCCAAGTCAATTGCAGGGTAGCGCGATTGCCGCTGCGCGACCATCCGAGTCCCGTGTCGAACCGGTCAGTAATGCCTGTTTTCAGAAAGAGGCGGGTCCGATTCTCTTGCGAGTTGGGCGACATCATCGTAAACATATTCAGCTCGCCTTTCGGAACCGTCAGCTGCGAGTGTCCTGAATCGAGCGAACCGCGCTGTTGAGCCTGGATAACGGTGCATGCGGGACATCCCCCGCCCTCTTGACTCAAAACGGCAGACGCGAATGATAAAGACGCAAAAATAAAGATTGCTTTCAAATTCATGAGTTAATTCCTCCTATTGGGTAAAAAACAGACTGCTGAATGCCATGCCCAAGGGCAGGCATCTGAGTTCATGTTGAATAAATACCCATAGAAGGAGGAGCGCGAGAGGGGCGCAATGGGAGCGGGGGGGAATGATTGGCAACTTCATCGAGCGCAACGATAGGAGCAGGCACAGGCGCAAGTTGCCATTCGAGCGGTTCCTGCAGAAAAGCCTGGAAGAACCATCGTTTCAGTTCTACTCGTTCGGCGCGGTCCCATCGCTGGGGTTCGCTGGTCTTTGAACAAAGTTTGCAATCGGAACACGAGGGATCGGATGAAGATTCTTCTGAGAGGTCCGTACTGCAACAACTCTTTTGAGAGGGCGCAGCAGGCTCAGACGCGCAACATCCCGCGTTCTCTGCTGGGGTTGAAGCGCAGCATCCCGCGTTCTCTGCTGGGGTTGAAGCGCAGCATCCTCCGCGAGCCTCCACATCGCAGGCGCAATCGGACGAGGCGAAGACAAACGCAGGCGCGATAACCAGCCATAGGCTGAATAGCCATGCGATGCCTGAACTCCACTTCGTTCTGTATTTGCGCATATACTCTCTCTTGACGATTGATCGTGTCAAAGGTTCCTTGTTTACAGCTTCTGCGAATCGGCGGCATCCCAAACGGGATGGGGCGCTCGCCGGAATTGGCTGGGGGGCTGCCCAAATCGCTGCCGGAACGCTTTCGCGAAATGGCTGAGATTCAAATAGCCCACCTCCAACGCGATTTCCGAAACCGACATCGCATTATGGGCTAATAAGTAAGCCGCCCGGCGTAAGCGCAGTTCGGTTAAATAAGCGGAAGGCGAACATCCCACCGCCACCCGGAAAAGACGCTGACACTGACGGGAACTGACCCCCAAGCAGTCGCTCGCGCCTTGCAAAGCGTAAGGATCGCTCAGATGGGTTTGTAAATAATCCATCGCCTGCCGCAGGCGTTCTTCTTCTTGCGCGACTTGGATTTCTGGTCGCTCAAAACAGAGATGAGAGACCAGCTCGCGCACTTTTGCCTCATAAAACAGCCGCAGGCTGCCCACCGAGGGAGGCGTCAGCATCTGGTCCACCAACACACAGAGCGCAGAGGCATGCGCCGCCAGCGTAACGCGTTCAGGCGCAGCGACTTCTGCCCGGACAAAACCCCGTAATTCGGCAATGACTTTGTCGGCGTCAGGCAACAGCCAATCGCGCAGGGTCTCCGGCTTAATTTGGATCACCAAATGATGATGCAGCCAACGCTGTTCGGACATGCGCGTTCGGGGACAGGTCAAAACGGCGGGGTCGGGCGGGCGAAGGCTGATGACAAACTCCCACCAATCAGGCGCGGCGGCAAACTCAGCGCAGGCGAGCGGGTCATCAGAATAGAAGCGCCGCTCAAACAGCACATAATGACGAGAACGCGACAACAAGCGCGCTCCGGGCTGAGCCTCTACTTCGCTCATATGGCTTAAGGCAGAAGCTTTCGTATCCATTTATTTAACGACGCTAAATATTATACCCTGATTCGAAACGCTGTCAACGGATCATCAATGAAAAACCAACAATCACCCCGTTGTTAATCGCATGTAACACGATACATGGAACGAGTGAACGGGTCTTGGCGAAGAGAATCGCGCAGATCATTCCCAAAAGCGCGACTGGCACTAATCCCCCCAAAAACTGGGGATGAATCACCGCGAAAAGGAATCCGCTCATGGCTGCGCTGAGCCAGACCTTGCCCGTTTGCTGCCACAAAACCTGGAACAACACGCCCCGGAAAATGATCTCTTCAATCAAAGGCGCAAAGATCACGGCTTGTATGAAAACCCGCCACCTCAGCCAAGGGTCTTGGGTCGTAAACGCCTCCTCAATCAAAGGGTTCGATTGCTCTGGTAGGTGAGGCAATATCAAAAGCCCCAAACAGAATAGTACCGGCAGCGCGAGCGCAACCATCACGCCATAAGCCATCGCGCCTTGGAAAAGGTTTTTTAAGAAACTGCCCTTTTGCAGTCCCAGCCAGTCCACAGGCGGGTTCGCCATTTGCTGCCAACGATACAAAAAATAGAGAGAAATCACCAGCGCGCCAAACTGCATAAACAAGCCCTGCGACTCCCAATGGGTTCGAATCAAGAGAATATCTAACAGCAGCATCCCCCAAAAGAAAGCGTTAAAGCCAGATAAGCTCCCATCGAAGGCGTGAGACGGCAAGTCAGGGAACGGCTTCAATGGGATCGTTTTCCACCACTGCGTTGCGACGATCCACACTAACAACCCCACCCCAACCACCAAAACCAGAAGACCAGCAAAAATCAACACTCCCAGTGAAACAAGCTGGTATTGGGCTTCCAATTGAAAAGATTGTCGGTACGACCGCCCCCTATCCTCCTGCTTTGCCTTTTCATAAGCCTTCGCCCTGGCAAGCGTCAACCACCAGCCTTCGCCCGCAAGCGACAACTGATCGATGAGCAACGGCACTTCGTCGGGTGTCAGCGGGTTGGAACCATAGATACGATGTATGGCGTAAGCGATTTGCGCGCGTTCCGATTGAGTTTTGTTGGGAAACTGAGATTCTATGCCGCGTAAAAAGACAGGCGAGGTTTTAGGCTGCCATTCCCTCTCCATCACGATCTGCCGCAGGCGCGCTTCCCCTTCTAAATCGGTTCCCCACAGTTCATACAACGAGCGTTGAACCTCTTTCAAGTTCTCTTTTTGCCCCAAGCCCAACAGGGAAAGAACTTGAAAATCGGTCGCTATCAGCGAAAAAGTATCGCGGGTGGAACTGCTTTTAGATGGCTCACGAAGCAGCCAAATAAATTGCGCCGAATTGAGAACGACCATGAAGGTGAAAAAGAGGATTGCGATCCACCATGCCGAGCGCGCGCGGGAGACATTCATGAGGTTAAGATGGCGGAGGGTCTGGGATTCGAACCCAGGACAAGGGCTTTACACCCCTGTAACCACTTAGCAGGCGGCCCCTTTCGACCACTCAGGCAACCCTCCGACTATCCATGATTATACCACAAATGGACTTAGGATTTGTCAAGTCTTTTCTCTGCGCTTGGCCGCAAAACTTAAAAAAGCCCCTGCGGTCAAGCAGGGGCAAGGTCTCACCCTGATAGGTGTGTTTTTGTGTTGGAAAACGAGATTAATAAGCGGGCGCGAGCGGTATCCAGATTTCGGTGATCAGTTCTTCTTCCGGCGTAACACTCATATCGCTCACATATTTTTCAAAACAGGGTCCAGCCTCGGGATCATTCATGGGCGCGGGCTGTCTGCCTGTTTTAGGGAGAGCCTCCGTGAAGGCGCGCATCCAAGCGTCGCCCAAACCCGAATAAGGTCCCACATAAGTCGCCACCGCATATTCGCCGCCTTTTAACGGACCGATTTCTACAGGGGGTTCGACCGCGATTTCACCCGGTAAGGTAACACAGGCGGCTGAACGAAGTTCCTCTTCAGAAACGGCTTCAGGATCATCATAGTAGATGCCCAACATCTCCGCATGGGGTCCTTTCAATTCTTCTTTGGTCTGCGCCCACTGACCCAGTTTTTCGAACGCGCTGCCGATTTTATAATAAGCGCCAGTATGTCGCACAAAAGCCACTAAACGGTCGGGACATTGTTCAATTCGTACATCCATTTTAATTCCTCCTGTCTCCTGCAATGGTTGGATTGAAAGTGCGGCTATCGCAAAAGGATTATTGCGGTATACGCTGGGCGAAACGCCTGTCATCGTTTTGAAGGCGCGGGAAAACGATTCATGCGACTCATAACCTGCTTCCAAAGCGATCCGGGCGATGGGCGTCTCTGAGCCGATTAATTGCTGCGCTGCCTGCTGCAGCCGCGCTTGCCGCACATAGTCCGATATCGTTTGCCCCAGCATCCCCTGAAAGACCCGGTGAAAATGGTAAGGCGACAAGCAAGCGACTCTCGACAGTCTACCCAGCGTCAATTCTTCACTCAGATGGCAATGGATATGCTCGATGACGCGCCCAATAATCTCCTGATAATGTGTCTGAGTTTCCCTTCGCATTCCGCTCTTCCTTGTAAACATAATTATACCTTATTTCGTTTATTTTGGCTTGACATTTCTTGCGATTCTTCTGCAACGCGCTACGGGTATAATTCATTTGTCATTTCGACTTTTAAGGAGACAACATTGAATTCTCGTAAAGGAACAGACAGTTTATTTGAAGTCGAAGATCGCATCTCGCTCTCAACGAGTAAAATTTCCCAGGAGCGATTGGAAAAACTCCCGCGTTTAGATACTGATCTGGCATTATTGACTTCTTTAAGGCGGTTTTGCCGGTTGGGTCCGGGTGATGTGTGGACTGACCCCGTGAGCGGCCACAGGGTTGGCTGCTTGGATGCCTCTGACCCAGAATCGCTTCAATGCCTCATGCAAAATGAAAATCCTGTGATGGCTGTTAATGACCCCCCTTACAATTTTCGCATTGGCAACGAACACTCTACGCTTTTATCGTCTGAGAAATTAGAGGAGTATATTCAATTTAGTCGATTATGGATTAAGAATCTGTTAAGCCAACTTGCAGACCATGCTTCTTTTTATTTGTGGACAGGCGCGGACATTAAAAACGGCTTCCAGCCATTACCCGATTTAATGCTGCTACTACGGCAATTCCCAGAGCTTGTGCCGCGCAACTTCATCACAATGCGCAATCAGCGAGGCTATGGAACTCAAAAGAATTGGATGTGGGTTCGTCAAGAGTTGCTTTATTATGTTAAGGGAAACCCGCCTTTCTTTCCGGAAGCGGAATATACCGACATTCCTCGTATCCTGCGCGGATATTATAAAGATGTGGGAGGCGAAACGATTGAAACCAGTGAACGAAGCCGGTCAGAATTCATTCGAGCCGGTAATGTCTGGGTCGATATCCAGCAGGTTTTCTATCGCCTTGAAGAGAACGTGCCGGGCTGTTATGCGCAAAAACCCTTGAAGTCCATAGAACGGATCATCGCTTCTGGCACACGCGCAGGGGAGGGTGTGGCGGACCTCTTCTCACATTCAGGCACAACGCTCATAGCGGGTGAGCGGTTGGGTAGAAGGGTGTTCACTTGTGATATCGAACCGGTTTTCGCAGAACTGACCATCAGGCGATTGGAGCGTTTTCGGGCAACCGGCAAAACGGGTTGGCAGTGGCAAAATCCTTTTCCTGAATGGGAGATTCACCCATGAGGTTGAGTGATCTGCACGACAAACTTGATGAGTGGATCGCTCAACTCCCGGAAAGTCAAAGAAACATTCTCCAATCTCAAGAAGCGCATTATCGCGCCGTTTATCCTTTTAACGAGGTCGAGCTCAAAATTGCGCTCCTACTGGCAAACAGCGCCATGCGCTGGGATGACTATCTGAAGCTGCGAAAGAAATACATCGATTCAAACCAGTATCTTGATCTCTTCGGGCTTGCCCCGCGAGTCTTCGGCGAAGTTTGGGCGCATGAACATATCAGGTCTTTAGACTTGCGCTTTCAAATCCCAAACAAAGCGATAGACCCCAACTATGATGGAGAGTACGATTTATGGATAGAACGCGCACGTGTAGAAGTAAAAGCCTCAAGAGCAGTTCGTAAATTTGCAAAAACCAATCTTTCAGAGAAAGCCCTCCATTCAACTGAACAGGCTCCTTTTTTAATGAATTTCCAGCAGTTGAAACCCCAATTTTGCGATGTATTTCTATTCGTTGGCGTCTGGATAGACAAAATCAGGTACTGGGTTTTGTCCAGTGTTGAGGCAGAAAACATTCCCTACTTCTCGCGCCAACATCGAGGCGGTATTGAATATCAAATCATAATCACCCATAAAAATATCACCCAATTTGCGCCCTATGAAGTCGAAGAAGAGGCGATTGCAGAGGCGGCGGTTCTGAAAGCCCAAATTGAGTGATGAACAAGGTCTGTGGGGTATAATTAGACGCTGAGCAGGAGGGGAATGGATGTCGCAGCCACACCCGTTTACAGGGATCGTTTTGGCAGCTGGTAAAGGGACTCGAATGAAGTCGGAAAAGCCCAAGGCGCTGATGCCTTTGTTAGGGTTGCCTTTGACTATGCATGGGCTGAGCGCTCTCAAAAGCGCAGGCTCCGAACCCCCTATCGTGGTCGTTGGTCATGGCGCGGAAGAGGTCAAAAGAGCGCTGGGCGAACAGTTCCATTATGCCCTTCAAACAGAACAATTAGGCACAGGACACGCCTGCCTACAAGCCATTCCTTTCATCGCGCCTCATCTCAAAACGGTTATTGTCGCGGCAGGCGATTCACCGCTGGTAACGGACGAAGCCTTTCTTTCCATGCTCCAATTGCACCTCGAATCGGGCGCAGCCGCCACCGTAGCGATTGCGGTGTTAGAGAACCCCACCGGATACGGCAGGATTTTGCGCGATTCCACAGGGCAAGTCACAGGCATTGTGGAAGAAAAGGACGCGACACCTGAACAAAAACAGATTCGAGAGGTTTGCACCTCCTTCTATGTGTTTGAAGTAGCGGCTCTGCGCGATGCCCTGCCCCGCCTGAGCAACCAAAACGCGCAAGGCGAATATTACCTAACCGATGTGATCGCGATGCTTGCCCAAGAAGGCGCGCCGGTGGTCGCATGGGTTGCGCCCGATCCCAACCTGCTGATGGGGGTCAATAACCGTTGGGAACTGGCGCAAGCAGGGATGATTTTACGAGAGCGGCTGCTCAAACAATTTGCGCTGCAAGGCGTCACGGTTGTGGACCCTCTGACAACCTATGTAGACGCTGCAGTTCAAATCGGCGTGGACACCGTCATTGAACCCAATACCCACCTGCGGGGCAATACAGTGGTGGGTTCCGATTGTGTGCTGGGTCCCGACCTATTGGTTCAAGACTCCCGAATTGGCGACCACTGCCAACTGTTGCGCTCCCATATCATTCAAGCAGAGATCGAATCCCATGTGCGGGTGGGACCCTTCGCAAACCTGCGTCCGGGAACCTGCTTGAAACAAGGCGCGCAAATCGGCGATTTTGTGGAAATCAAAAACGCGGTCATCGGCGAAGGGGCAAAAGCCATGCACCTCAGCTATATTGGCGACGCGGAGGTAGGCGCCAGGGCGAACATTGGCGCAGGAACAATTACTTGCAACTATGACGGCGCGCGCAAGCATCGAACCGTGATAGGCTCCGGAGCGTTTGTCGGCTCCAACTCCACGCTCATCGCGCCCCTGACCATTGGCGATGGCGCCTATGTCGCCGCGGGCAGCGCGATCAACCAACCTGTTCCGCCAGATGCTCTGGCCATTGCGCGTTCTTTTCAAACCGTAAAAGAAGGATGGGCAGCCAAACGACGCGAACAAAGTAGCAAAAAAGAGGGTTAATCGATGAATAGCAAAACCAACGGAAATGAATTGCTTTTTTTTGCAGGAACTTCTAATCCTGATCTCTCCAATCGAATCGCAGAACATTTGGGCATCGAAGTCGGGAAAATGATCTGTACTCGCTTCGCGGACGGCGAGGTGCGCGTGCAGGTTCAGGAAAGCGCGCGCGGGAACGACGTCTTTGTGATGCAATCCACCTGCGCGCCCGTGAACGACAACATCATGGAACTGCTGATCATGCTCGATGCTTTCCGGCGCGCCTCTGCGCGGCGGATCACCGCCGTCCTTCCCTACTATGGGTATGCGCGTCAAGATAAGAAAATCAAGCCGCGCGAACCGATCTCTGCGCGCTTAGTGGCTGACCTCATCACCGAGGCGGGCGCGCACCGCGTCATGACTCTGGACCTGCATGCGGAGCAGATTCAAGGGTTCTTTGACCTGCCGGTAGATCACCTGTATGCGGGTCCTATCATCGGTCAATACCTGATTGACAGCGGAATCTTGGCGCAGGACATTGTGGTTGTGTCGCCGGATGTGGCGGGCGTTACTCGCGCTCGCGCGTTGGCGGAGATGTTGGGCGCGCCGATTGCCATCATCGCGAAACGACGCCCCGAACCCAACAAAGTGGAAGTGATGGAAATCATCGGTGATGTCTCCAATAAAGTGGCAATCATGATCGATGACATCATAGACACTGGCGGTTCGGTGGTGCAAGGCGCGGAAGCTCTCCAGCGGAGGGGCGCGACACGGGTGATTGTGGCATGTACCCATGCTGTTTTTTCAGGGAATGCGACGGAAAAGCTGCGCGATTCTTGCGTCGAAAAAGTCATCACCACCGATACCATTCCGATGCCGCCCGGCAAGCGATTTGACAAACTGGTAACCCTCTCAGTGGCTCCGCTGGTCGCCAACGCCATTCAAAGAATCCACATCGATGAATCGGTCAGCGCGCTTTTCAACAACTACCGCTGACAAAGACGGCTCTCCCCTCCCTTGCCATTCAAGGGAGGGCGAGGAGACTTGGGTCTACGCCCAGCAGTCCTCTCCAAACAGCATGCGCGTTTGCTTCTATTTTTTCTGTTAAAACTCCCGCCAAACAGCGCATCAGCCCTCTTCATTCAAGAGCCAAGCCCGTATCGGATGCTTCCCTCCCCCCTTTGACGGCGATTTTCGCGTGAAAGTTGCAAATATTTCTGGAAAATTTTAGCAAAACGACGCCTTCATTCTATAGAGGTCATGCGGTATAATCATGGTATCGTCTTTATACGGACGAAAATCTAACCGAGGAGGTGTATTCGATGAGATTACAAACAATAATCAGGTTGCGCAAAGCAGGAACCGTCGCCTTTTGGGATTCGGCGCGATGGTCCGCTCCTCGGTGCCTCATGAGATGAGAACCCTCTAAATTTCCCCCTCATCCCCTGAACAGACCCCCGTGAGCGGAAACGCGCCCTACGGCGTTTCTTTATTCAATCAACGAGCTTCACGGAGTTTTTTGCTGTCTGACAGGAGGATGATTTACTTTGAAAGAGTTAATCAAACAAGCGCAAAATGGAGATGAACGCGCTGTCAATCATTTGGTAAGTTTACTTTGGACACGTATCGAGCGTATGGCGGGATACTATGCCAGCCGCTGCCGCGAGGACTCGGGCGACCTGATGCAGGAGGCTTGGTTAGGCGCGTTAGACGCGCTAAAAAATGTGGATATGGAGACCGGCGATCCGCGCCAGTACCTTTTGAAACATGCCAAGTGGCGTATTCTGGACTATTTGAAATGGAGCCGGAGACGCAGGCACGAGCCGATAGAAGATCTGGAACTGTTGTGGCTGGAGGATATGGAGAGTGATACCATTGCCCACGCCGATTGCAGCGAGTTCCTGAACCAGTTGAGCGTGAAGCAGCGCGAACTGCTGGAATACCTGCTTACCGGAGACACTTGGCGCGAAGCGGCTGGAAAATTAGGCTGCACTTCGGCGAATGTCGCCTATTACATGCGTCAAATCCGGCAAGCCTATCTCCGATGGGCAGCCGATGATTCGGCTTTAGCGTTTTCGGGAACTCAGTCTATACAGCCATTGGCAGAACGGGAAACCGCTCTGACTACTTTCCGAGGAGGTGAATGACTATGTCTACACAAGCCATTGCATTTGCCCCTTTTAGGGGGCGGGCGTAAGCCCTCCAAATGGCGGGGCTTGCGCATGCAGGCTCCAAGCGGGAACCTGAAGGGTCAATCCCTCAAGGCTCCCGCCTTTTTGATTCTTCGCCGCTTTAATATTGCGGGTCCTGCGAGAAATGATGATGGGTCTCAATCGTGCGGATCGTGCCAGACCGGGAACGCATCACGATAGAATGAGTCACTGCGCCCCACCCCGTATAACGCACGCCCCGGAGCAGGTTCCCCCCGGTGATACCCGTTGCAGCGAACAACACATTGCCATTTGCCATATCATCCATCGTAAGAACGCGATCCACATCGGAACTTCCTAAGAGGCTTTGGGCGCGGGAGCGTTCCGCGTCGTTCCTAAAAATGAGTCTGCCCTGTATCTCGCCGCCCATACATAAGCAAGACGCCGCTTGAAGAACGCCTTCCGGCGCGCCGCCGATGCCCATCAAGACATCCACCTCGCCTTCTGGGTCTAATGCCTCTAAACCCAGAGACAAGTCACCGTCCGATACCAGTCGGATGCGCGCGCCAGAGCTTCGGATGTCTTTGATGAGTTCCTCGTGGCGAGGGCGGTCCAGGACACCCACCGTCAGGTCCTGCACCTCTTTGTTCAAACATTTTGCGATGACCTTCAAGTTCATGCGCACTGGCAGCGTGATATCGACCGCGCCTTTGGCAGCAGGTCCCACCACTAATTTATCCATATAGATGTCCGGCGCATTCAACAACTGCCCTTCATCGGTAATCGCTGCTGCCATGACGCTGATGGCTCCGGGCGCGCCGTTTGCCACCAGATTGGTGCCTTCCACCGGGTCCACCGCGATTTGCACATCATAGCCCTTGCCATTGCCGACTTCCTCGCCGATGAAAAGCATGGGCGCTTCATCGCGTTCGCCTTCACCGATCACCACAACCCCGCGGATATCCACATCATTTAATGCGCGCCGCATGGCTTCACAAGCCGCATGATCGACCGCATGCCGGTCGCCCTTACCTACCCACCGCCCTGCGCTCAGGGCAGCCGCCTCTGTGGCGCGCATAAAATCCATTCCTAAATTTCGTTCCATTGATTGAAGACCTCCAGACTTCATTGTCAGTACCTATTTATTTTGGCTTTTAGGGACATTTTCCTGCCACTGAACCGGCATCACTTCCCCAGCTTGAAAATCGCTTCTGCCAAGCGAAGCGGGTCATGGCGAACCACATCGCTTTCGCTGATATAGTTCCCCAATACGGGGCGGTAGCCCATGGCGCGTATCCTGTCCGCATCCCCTTCCACCAGTTCTTGACCGCTCTGCCGGTATTTCTCGATCAGTTCGGTATGCGGCGCAGCGTTATTGACAAGCGCGTAATCGAAAATGCGTTTTCCCACATGCCCCTCCAGAATGCGGATATGATCCGAGGCAGTGAAATGGTCGGTTTCGCCCGGCTGAGTCATCACATTACAGACATAGATGCGTGTCGCGTCGGCATGATGAAGCGCGTCCGCCAATCCTTGTACCATCAGATTCGGCAACACACTGGTAAACAAACTTCCCGGACCCAGCACAATGATGTCGGCATCTCGAATGGTATCGATGGCTTCCTGGAGGGGCTGCGCGTCTGGAGGGTCCAGATACATCCGCCGGATACGACTCGGATACTCTACAATCGCGGTCTCCCCTGTGACCATGCTGCCATCTTCCATCTCCGCTTTCAATGCTACCTGCGTCAGCGTGGAGGGCAAGACCCGCCCGCGAATCGCCAAAACCTTGCTGATCTCTTTGACCGCGCGCTCAAAGTCGCCGGTCAGATTGGTCATCGCTGCAATGAGCAAATTACCAAAAGAGTGTCCCGATAGCCCGCTGGCGTTGGTATTAAAACGATATTGGAATAAGGCGGTCATGGTCGGTTCCGCATCTGCCAATGCCACCAAGCAGTTGCGTATGTCGCCGGGCGGCAGCACGCCCAGCTCAGTTCGGAGCCTGCCCGAAGAACCGCCATCATCCGTCACCGTCACGATTGCCGTAATGTTCGCCGTGTAGCGCTTCAAACCGCGCAGCAAAGTAGACAATCCGGTACCGCCGCCAATCACCACAATATGCCTGCCCTGCGCAGTAAGGCTGTGGCGCGCCAACACGTCCCACACTCTCCCACTGGAGCGGGGTTGTAGAATATGTACCACTGTTTTCCAGGCGCGGCGCAATCCCCACCACCAAATACCCAACCCCAAGGCTGCCAGCCCCAACCCAAGCCCCCAACGCGCCAAGCGCGCGCTCTGGGCGGTCATGGTATGATCGCGTATCCAGGCATTCAGCGAGTCTGTTAGCTCCTTTAGCCAGAATAGCGGCGCATCGCCCAGCGCAATGAGCGCGCCCAACACAATCACCAAAACCCCCAGGCCAGACACAAAGAGCCATCGCTTGATTTTGATACCGGGCAGTAGCCATCGCCAGCGCGTGATGTCCCTTTTCATGCGCTATCCCTCCCGCCTTGCGATGTCGCGATGATCGACGGTGGGCGCATACCCCTGTGACTCTAAACGACGGTTCAGTTCTTCTATCATGGCCACGGAACGATGCCGTCCCCCCGTGCAGCCGATAGCAATCGTGAGGTAGGCTTTTCCTTCGCGCTCGTATTCGGGAATGACGAAATCAAGCAGGTTGTAGAGATGCTGCTGGAAAACTTGGGTGTTTGGATCACGAAGAATGTAAGTTAGAACATCGGCGTTTTTGCCCGTTTTGGGTTGTAAATGAGGCACATAATGTGGGTTCTTCAGGAAACGAACATCAAAGACCAAGTCCGCATCGCCCGGCATCCCATGCTTAAAACCAAACGAAATGAGTCGAATTCGCATCCGCGAACGAGCGGTGTTCAACGCGAACTCTTGAGCAATCCACGCGCGCAAATCGGCAGCGCGCATGCGAGTAGTATCCAGAGTCAAGTCCGCAATCGCGCGCAAAGGCGCAAGCCTCTCTCGCTCCAGCCGAATCGCTTGAACCAAATCCGGCTGCTCATGAACCAGAGGGTGCGGACGACGGGTCTCTTTGAAGCGGCGAATCAGAATCTCTTCCGAGCAATCCATAAAAAGCAGTGTCAAAGGGTATTGCGCTTTCAACGCCTGCAAAGATGCTTCCGCTTGTAAAAGAGACTCGCCCCAGCGAGTATCCACAACGATGGCCATGGGCGCGCCATCCTGCATTTTGCTGGCAATCGCCGGCAGGAGTGAAGGAGGTAAATTATCGGTGCAATGATAGCCCATATCCTCCAGGGTTTGAATCGCAAGCGTTTTACCTGCGCCTGAGATGCCTGTCACCACCAGCCAATTAGCTGCCATCGCCCCCCTCGCTGTCGCTTTTGCGATGATCAAAGGCTTGCGACTCGCCCAAACCGCTGCCCGATTGGAAATGCCCTGCCCCATTCGAGAGGTCTATCATAGGCGGGGGCAGCTCATCCGTTTTTTGGGGATAGATCAACGATGCAACCCATCCCTGAATAAGCCCTGCCAACAATCCAGCCAATAAAGCGGCGTCCGCGCTTTCCACCAAATAACCCACAAAGGAGATATTCCAGTAGTCAGAATGGGTGGCGCGATAGAGCATATAGAGCATGGTGCCGCTTAACACAATGCCTGACAACATGAGAAAAGCTCGTCTTGAGCGAACACGGAAAACCGTCGCGCCTAAAAGACCGATGGTAACCGGAATCCCCGCCAACGCGCTCATGCCTGCTGACTCCTGCCAATACATGCTGGGCTGAATATCCAACGCGACAATCAACCGCTCACGCCAAGAGTAAGGTGGCTCACGATCCACCACTTCAGAGCCATAGCGGTCTTCAAAACGGTTTTCCATACGTGAACGCGATGCATCCACGCCCCGAACAACGCCCTCGAAAGAGGCGCACACCAACGCGTAGAGCAGCAGTATCTTGAACAACCCCAGCAATAATCGTCTCATGTCTCTCGGTCAGAATCCCGCTTCTTCTTATTATTGTCGGAAATTAGCAGCGCGCTCAGAAGCCCGTTCAACACCCCCAACACCACAGAGCCAAACAGCGCTGCCCAAAAACTGCCTACTTGAAAACCATAAGGCACGAGTGAAAACAACAGCCAGAAGAGCAGCGCATTCACGATAACGCCTGCCAACCCAAAGGTCAAACAGTTCGCCGGCGCGATCATAAATTTAATCACACGAACCAGCGTCGCGTTCACCAACCCAACGAGCAGCGCCATGATCGCGTTCTCCACCCAAGACTCGCTGGGCTTCATATCCAGCCCAATCGCCGCGCCAAGTTTGAAGGTCAAATATAAGGCGACCGCAAAGATAATCCATTTCAGCACAAACTGCAATTGTAGGCTCCTCCCTATCTCCTTAATTGTACCTGTATTGAACATGAGGCACACCGCGAGAAGAGAATTTTCTATCTTGAAGAGGAATTTTCAGAACGACTCACATAGTCATCGGTCAAAACCGTATTATTGCTTGCATTTCCGATTTATTAGGGTATAATCAAGTTCATAAAGCAATGGAGGGAAGCAATGAATCACAGAAAAAACGCTTTTACCTTGATTGAACTGCTGGTCGTGATAGCTATTATCGCGATTTTGGCGGCAATCTTGTTTCCCGTTTTCGCTCGCGCGCGAGAGAAGGCGCGCCAATCGCAGTGCGTGTCTAATCTTAACCAGATTTCCAAAGCCTGCTTAGCCTATGCTTCCGACTATGATCAAACGATGCCGGTGGTTGCCTGGGCAGTCCGCCCAACGCCCCCCAATGCTCCTTTATGGACCGAGCTAATTGCGCCCTATGTCAAAAACGAGGGCGTTTTCAAATGTACTTCTGAAAGCAAAGCGGTTTACGGCGCAAATTGGGAGAACCGGTTCAAACTCTCTTACGGGATGAACTGGTTTTGGGGGTTCCCTTACACCACCAGCATGGATTTTGTCGTGCAGTTGACAAAACTCACGCGACCCGCCGCGTCCATCTTAGTCATGGACAGCGTTCCCATTGATCCTGTTGCCGATCCCTTAGGAGGGTTCATGGTAACGCCGTTTGGTTATGACAACCGGAACTATGCGCTGCCAATGAACAAAACCAGCGGCTATTCTACGCGGCACGACGAAGGCACGGTGGTTACTTTTGCAGACGGGCATGCCAAATGGTTCCGGGGCGATCAACTGTATGCGAGAGACGGCGCGGGCAACCCGATCATCCGACCGCAAAACGACGAGACCCTGTTTGACTGCAATCCCGTCAAATTGAAATGGGCAGTGCATTTGGGCGACAACCCGAACTGCCGGTAAGGAAGGTGCAACATGCGCGCGCAACGTGGCTTCACGCTCATTGAACTCTTAGTCGTTATCGCCATTATCGCCATTTTGGCAGCGATTCTGTTCCCTGTTTTCGCCAATGCTCGCAAAAAGTCTGAGCAAGCGGCTTGCTTGGCTCACCAGAAGCAAATCGGTCTGGCGGTCATGATGTATGTTCAGGACTTTGATCAGGCTTACCCGCCCGCGGGCGAAGGCACAGGCGCAAATCCCAACTGGGCAGAACGGGTCAATCCTTACGTCAAAAGCTTAGAACTGTTTACCTGCCCCACAGGGGGGATTGCTTACAACTATATCCGCCGGTCTTTTGGGCTGTCGCGCCAAGCGGCAGACCAGCTCTATGCCATCTACGGAGTCCGTAACTTCTCCGCGAACGCTTATGTGATCGCCTGGCTGAATCCGCCCTACCCGCGCGCCGGACCGGGCAGAATCCGATACGATGCAGATATCGAACAGCCCTCTCAAAGCATCATGTTCAGCGAGTCAGTGGGAGTTGGCACAGTGCTTCACCGCGCCCCCGGCACCAACACGCCCGTACCCAACAATATGCAATGGTGGTGGGCGATTTCGGACGAATGTTGGGTCTGCGCGGAGGCTGGGCGAGACCAGGACTTGGATGAGAATATTTGGACGAGCCTCTTGATTCATAATGGAGGCGCGAACTATACCATGTCAGACGGACACGCCAAGTGGTACCGTCCTGACCAAACCTACATGCCACGCCGGTGTGAAGGGCAAATTCCCAAAGGTAACATGTGGCAATGGGGAGAAACAACCATAGAACGCTGTGGCAATGACTGCTCAGCAGCAATTCGAGCGTCGGTCACAAACTATTGTCGTTAAATCTAAAGGGTGTGCCGCCAAGGCGCGCCCTTTTCCTTACCTTAACAACAGGAGGTATTTTCTTATGAAAAGGCAGATGACAGCGATGGCGCTGGTAAGCCTCAGTGTTTTTGCAACTCACGGGTTTGCGCAAAGCCTTCATTCGTCCCCGCACGGCGACGGTATGCGAGGGCTTGCCCCAGCAACTCGCTCAGCAACTCCCAACATTCTCTGGCAGAAAGTTCTGCCGCGTGGTGTTGCGCATGGGAGTGTCACTTTTAGCAACAACGGTCAGTTCCTCTACTTCAAAACCTGTGGAACGAACCATCAAGGACAAGTTTTCAAAGTGCGCGCAACGGATGGCGCGACCATGTGGGCAACCGACCAAGGCGTGATTGGCTTTGGTAACTTTTCCTATGCAGGTGTAACGGTGGATGAGCAGAACGGGCGCGTATATACAGGCGGGCGCGGAAGCTCTCAGCCTGCTGGTCAAGGCATAATTGCGGCTCTGAACATCAACACTGGCGCGCCGGTCTGGGTCAGAACCGCAGCGGACCTTGGAATCGGGGGCGCAGATTTCGGACGAGGCAATGTGCTGCTCAGCACCGACAAAACCCGCGTCTATGTGCGCGACAACGGCAACCCCGACCGCGTTGTGGCATTGAACGCCGCGACAGGCGCGCTGCATTGGATCTACACCTCGCCCTTCCCATCTGGCGTTTCCTTCCAAACCGTAGGACCGGTGTGGCGCAATGCCGCGAACGGGCGTGACCGGATTGCTATGGTGAATAACCAGGTCGTTGGCTCCGCTTTGGTCATTGAAGATCAGGGCAACTCTGCAGGTCTGGTCTGGAGCAAAGATATCGCGGTCGGTCTGAACTATCACTGGTGGGGCAATGCCGTTGCCAGTCTGGATTTCAACACCCTCTACATCACTTCCTTCCAGGATGCAGGCAACCCGGTCTTTACCGCCGTTGACACTGCCTCTGGTGACATTCGATGGCAGATTTGGCCCAATGTTAATACCAACGGTATGAATCAATACCAGAACCCGGTCGTGGGCGGTGACGATACCATCTATAGCGGCGGGCGCGTAGTCGCTCCTCCGCCAATAATGGTTGGTCCAGCTGCAATTGGTAATCCGAACGATTATTGGAATACAGTGACTGCCAATAACTCCATTGCGCGCCCTTGGACTGCCATGAATATGCGCGCGGGCAATGACTCAGCGACGACGGTCGACGTGGCTATTGCCGATTTCGCCGAGTCTTCCACCTACCCTGCAACGGACGGCGACAAGCTGATGCGCGACTATCATTATCTCGGCGCGCTCGGCTACAATGGTCCCGGAACCATTACCTTGTCCGATGTGCCAGCAGGCACTTATGACCTGTATCTCTACACCTTCACCCCCATCGCCAATGACCAGAACGCGGTTTTCACCGTGGGTGGTTCCACCAAAACGGTCTTCCCCGGCGCGATCGGACCCTTTGGCGGTTACGTGGAGGATGAGAACTATGTCGTTTTCCGAAATGTCTCTCCCAATGGCAGCGGCACGATTCAGATCACGGTCGATATCGACTTCTTGAATACCTTTGCCGTTGTCAACGGTCTCCAACTGCATGGACGTTCTGGCAGCTTGGCGAACCAGTTCGTGAATGTGGACATGAACCAATTGGGCAACATCGGCGGCGGTATCACCGCAATTCGTCCCGATGGCAGCATCAAATGGCAGTTCCGCCCCGAAGATAGCGGCGAGTTCAGTGGTTGGCCTGTGGTCACCTGCGGTCGAGTGATCTATGCAGCCGATCAGGTCACGTTTGACAACACGCGCTTGTATGCCGTACGCGATAACGGACCCGATGCGCAACTGCTCTGGACCTTTACGCTGGCATACAACTACTTTGGTAATGTGGCGCCATCGGTCGGACCCGACGGAACCGTCTATTTCTCCTCCGTACGTGATAACGATGACAACCAAATCCTCTACGCCTTTGCGCCTGCCGGTATGGGAGATGTCAATGGCGATGGCTGCGTCAACGACAGCGATCTGTTGGCAGTTCTGTTTGCCTTTGGTCAAATGGGCTGCTTGGCGGAAGACCTGAACAGCGACGGTATCGTAAACGATGCCGACTTGCTGTTGGTGCTGTTCAACTTTGGCATGGGCTGCTAAAGCCTCTTAACCATGCGCCTGCCGAGTTGTCATCCGGCAGGCGCATATTTCTTCACAACCCACTCCTTCAATATCGCAAATCCATCGGTCAAAGCGTAGGCTAACCACACCGCCCAACCCAAAGCGACAAAATAGAGTCCATGCGAGCCAATGGGTTGTGTCAAGAGAGGTAGTTGAGTGATGACCGCCCAGCCATAACCCAAAATTTGTCCGCGCTCGCGACGCTGCATAAACCGCGCAAATAACACTAAGAAGATTCCCGCCCAAAGCACAAGTCCCCACGTTTCAATCATCAGCAGCCTGAAACTGAGGTCCAATGGGGAAAGTTGAACGACCGCGCTGGCGTAAACCCACGCCATTAATCCTAAGCCTGCCAGCCCCCACGCAATCCGCCCCCCGCCCCGCTTCATCGCAAACCCGGCGGCGGTTATCAGCAGCAGTATCGCAACAGGAAACCAATCATTCCTGACTGCCAAAATACCCAGCGGTCCGCCAATCACCAATAATCCCCGTTGCAGCCACGCTCCATTCGTGCCGGTCCGAAAGCCCCAGCCCTCCAATGCCCACCAGCGAAATGCCCATGCTGCCGCAGCAATCCCAAAGAACCCCGCCAACACACGCGCCTGCGATTTCAGCTTGCCCTCATACCACGCCAGCAAAACCGCCAATAAGGGCAGCGTATAAGCCATTTCCTTAAAAGAGATCGCCAATATAAAAAGCCCATAAGCTCCCATAAGGGATCGTGGGCGCTCTGAACGAAGATAATGCAGGTAAGCCGTCAAAGAACCAACATACGCCATCGCGCACCAAATATCGCAACTGTCTTTCCATACGGGGAATGCGGCGCGCGCGGTCGGCAAACTTAAGAGAGCCGCCGCATGAATCGCATAGAGTCCCACTGCCAACGCGCCCATTCTTGTTCCTAACAACAGCATGAAAAAACGGGTTGCCAACAGCAATAACAGCAGGTGGGATATCAGGTGAACAACGGTGAAACTGCGCAGACCCTCCATACCGAAGAGCTGGTATTGGAACCACCAAAGCGTGGAGGTCATGGGGCGATAATAGGGGATAAACTCCATGCACCAAGGACCGGTCCACCAACGCAAGGTCCCAGCAAACGTTTCCGTCGGCTCGATGCCGGTCATAATCCAGATGCAATCCAGATCGGCTTTAATATTTGTTTGAGGGGGCTGGATGATCCATTCCACCGAACGGCGCGCGCCCCACAAGCCGCCGATTAAAATCAATACCCAGACCCACCCCACCCAAGACAAAGCGGGATTCCGCGCCTTCATAATCGGGAAGAAGTAAAGGTATCGCCTTGGCGAATGTCGCCTGTTTCCCAGCCTTTCTTAAACCAGTACATCCGCTGCTCGGAGCTGCCATGCGTAAAGGAGGACTGATCCACATGCCCTTGCATCTGTCGCTGCAGGTTATCATCGCCGATTGCATAAGCCGCGCGTAAGGCATCTTCCAAATCTTGGCGGTTCAGGATGTTCTTCTTCTTCTGGATATGATGCGCCCACACGCCCGCATAGAAATCGGCTTGCAGTTCCAACCGTACAGACAATTCATTGGCTTGCGTTTTGCTGCGAGAGCGTTGCTGCAAACCCTGAACCTCACGCATCGTGCCTAACAAGTTCTGGACATGATGACCCACCTCATGCGCGATGACATAAGCCTGAGCGAACTCGCCGGGCGCGCGAAAACGATTTTTTAACTCATCATAAAAACTCAAATCGATGTATAATTTCTGATCCAAAGGACAATAAAAGGGTCCCATCGCCGCGCTGGCAACTCCGCAGCCCGATTGCACGCGATCCGTAAACAGCACCAACGTAGGTTTTTGATAGCGGCGTCCCATCCGGCGAAAAATCTCATCCCATACTTCCTCGGTATCTTTCAAAACCACCGAAACGAACTCTTTGCCCTCATCATCGATACCACCGCCTGGCTGCATCTGTCCCGGCTGCATCGTCGCGGAAGGGTCGCCTGCGCCTTGCAGAAGCGCGCTGGGATCGCCCCCAAACAGCATCACTAACAACGCGATTAATACAATGCCCAATCCGCCTCCGCCCACCGCGACCGAGGGACGCATACCGCGCCGGTCCTCTACATTCGAACTCTGTTCACGATTTTTCCAACGCATCAGTTCACCATCCGACAGCAATTATACCTACCCTCCTTGATGGAACGCGAAAAGGAATGGAGCGTCCTACTCATCATGAAAAAGTGGATACTGTTTGGAATCGCGCATGTATGTTTGATTTCCGCTTTCGCGAAAGATCCGTTCGAAGCGTTGGAACCTTACCTAGGGAGTTGGCAAGGCGCGCTGAAAAATGATTCGCCTCTTGAAGAAAAGGTGTCTCTTACCTTGTCTCGCCAAGGGAATCTGCTGATAATCGACCTGGAGCGGGAAACGCTCTTGGCTCATCAGAAAGAGCGTATCTATGTGGATTGGCATGAAGAGGCTCAAACCTATCGCGCCGTCTCAGACTCGCGATACACCCCGGCTCCCCGTCGCGATAAAGTCGTTTTGTCAAAAGACAGTATCGCCTTCGAGTCGGAACCTTGGGAAATCGCCGATGGACAAAAAATGAACCTGCAATGGTCGTTGATGTTCGGGGTGTTGGATCCGCCGGTTCCTGCGCGCATCTTTTTGAATGTTCCAACTTTCAGACCTTCGCGCGATGCGTTGACGCTTACCTGGACAGGCACATTCAACAACCAACCTCTCGGCGTTCAGTCCGGCACCTTGTACCGCAAGGGTCAGGAGGGCCCTATCCTTTTGTGGCGTTAAACGAGGCAGAGGGTAGATCGCCTTTCATAACCGCAGAGACTTTGGGGCGTGATTCTCTCGAAACGAGCGCAGACACTTCGTCGCCTGCCTTCAAGACCGTCATGCCTTCAGGAATCAAGAATCGCTCATCGCGCTTTATGAGGATGAGCAGCGTATCGCCCGGCAAAGGTAAATCAACAATCTGCTTGTCAATCGCGAATGCTCCAGGCTGAACAGAAAAAACCTCTACATAACGATCGTCCGGTAATAACTGATTGCTGACGATTTCTGTCGATTCATCAGGCTCGGCATCGTCTGCTACCCCTAAGCGACGCGCCGCCCAAGAAATGGAGGGTCCCTGAAGCAGCACTGAAGTCAATACAATAAAGAACACAATATTGAACATTTCATCCGCTTTTGGCACGCCCGCAAGCAGTGGGAAGGTTGCGAGGATAATCGGGACTGCGCCTCGCAGCCCTGTCCAAGCAATCAGAGATTTTTCGCGGAAAGGCATGGGCGCCTTAAACAGGGTGAGATGAACGCTCAGCGGTCGCGCGATAAAAATCAAAAAGAGCGATAAGATAATGCCCGTCCCCATAATAGGAACTAATCGTGTGGGAAAAACCAGCAATCCCAAAGTCAAAAACATGGCGATCTGCATGAGCCAAGCCAAGCCATCATGAAATCGCATCAAGCTGGGCTTGTGAATGAAACGTCGGCTGCCGGTCATTAAGCCTGCCAGATAGACAGCCAAGAACCCATTGCCTCCCACCAAAGAGGCAACCGCATAGGTCAGCCCCACCATAGACAACGTCAACACAGGATAAAGCCCTTGATATTCCAAGCGAAGCCGGTTGACCAGCGCCACAATCCCAGTTCCCATCAGCAAGCCGATACAAGTGCCAAGCGTCATTTGCATCGCAAACTTTCCGCTGAGATTCGCCACCGATACCGTAGGGTCAACCAGCATCAGGGTAAAGCCAATCGTCAGAAAAACTGCCATCGGGTCATTACTGCCCGACTCCAACTCCAGAAGATATTTAGTCCGGTTAGACAGGGCAACATTGCGCGCCCGCAGCACGGCGAAAACAGCGGCTGCATCGGTGGATGAAACAATCGCGCCCAAAAGAAAACTCTCTAACCAAGAATAATCCAAAACGAACCGCGCGAATATACCAAAGACTGCCGTCGTGAGAAAGACTCCGATGGTCGCCAGCGCGATCCCCCATCCCAACACCGGACGCACGCGCCGCCATTCGGTATCCATACCGCCCGAAAACAGAATGAGTATAAGCGCAATGACTCCCAGCAGTTGCGCCAGCCAAGGATTGTCAAAATAAATCCCTCCCGGACCATCTGACCCCGCCAGCATACCCACTAACAGAAACAGCAGCAACGAAGGGATGCCATATTTCCCTAACGCCTTACTGGTCAAGATACTGACCAGCAACAAGGCGGAAGCGGTCAAGAGTACGATGTCAATAGATAACATAGGGTAACTTGCTTTTAAGTTTACCCACCGGGTCATAATGAGGCTCACCATGAAACCCGCCGCCTCGCGATTCGTCTAAGCGCGTGAGGAGGCGACACATGCCAATGAGTTTGTATTTCACCTTGAGAGGGTGCTGTATAGGGTTTTTCGCAGCGATCAGCGCATGGACAATTGCGCAGGCAGACCCAGCCGAACCGTTGAGCGCTCTAACGCGCATGCCAGTGAAAGAAATCACCGTTTTCAAAGATGGACATGCCTTTGTCATGCATGCGGGAGAGATGCCTGTAGACAAAAACGGTAGTGTCCAATTAGATTATCTACCGACCCCCATTATGGGCGCATTTTGGCCCTATTCCAGCGACAAACGCGCGAAACTCGCGGCGGTCACAGCCAGCCAGCAGCGTGTGAAAGTCGCGCGCACCGCGCTGACCCTGCCAGAACTGCTGATCAGCAATCCCGGCGCAGAAGTCTGGATCACCGAAGTGGAAGAGAACAAAACGCCGTATGAGGCGAAAATCATCGGCGCGCCGGAACGCAGTTCCGACGAACTGGCAGCAACCAACCCGCCCGGCGCCAGCGAAAGCATCCCTCAGCGAGGAAATGTGATCCTGCTGGAAACCGCGCAGGGTGTGATGGTGAAGCCCATCGACCAGATTAAGTCCGTCACTTTCAAAAACCGGTATCAAAACAAAATCGAACAGGAAGAGATGCGCAACCGCCTGACTATGAATTTGAACTGGGAAGGCGCGCCCGCCTCCAAAGCGAGCGTTGGGATGCTTTATCTTCAGAAGGGAGTCCGTTGGATACCGAGCTACAAAATCGACCTGGACGGACAAGGCAACGCGACAATTCAGTTGCAAGCGACCCTGCTCAATGAGATGACCGACCTGGACAATATAACCGTTCATCTGGTGATCGGAGTTCCTAATTTCATGTTCAAGGGCTCCGTAGACCCGATGTCTTTGCAGCAAACCATCGCGCAATTGTCGCCCTATTTCCAACCCGGCGCGCAAACTGCGGGCGCATTCTCCAACGCGATCATGACACAAACCGCGCGGCGCAATGATTTTGACGGTTTTGGCGGCGGCGGGGGCGAGGGCAATACCAATGTGGGCTTACCTCCAACCCCCGAAGTCACTGGGGGCGAAAAGAGCGAAGATCTTTTCGTATTTACCGTGCAAAATGTGTCGCTTCGCAAAGGGCAGCGCATGGTGATTCCGGTCGCGGAATACCGCATGGCATACCGAGACCTCTACACACTCTCCATTCCTATCACGCCGCCGCGCGAGGTTTGGCAGAATTCATCAGGCAATATCCAGCAAGACGAGATTGAGCGGATGATGCGCGCTCCCAAAGTCCAGCATAAGATCCGATTGAAAAACAGCAGCCAGCAGCCCTTTACCACAGCGCCTGCTCTTTTGGTTCAAGGCGATCGCGCTTTGGGACAAGGCATGATGACCTATACCGCGCCCAGCGGTGAGGTGGACATCACGATCACAACCGCCGCCGATATCAAGGTCAAGCGGGAAGATATCGAGCCGAGCCGCCAACCCAATGCGGTGGAATGGCAAGATTCTTGGTACGCGAAAATCAATATGAGCGGAAAAATCACGTTGACAAACTACCTCAAAAAACCGGTGGAATTGGAAATCAACCGCTACGTGATAGGCATTATAGGCTCTGCCTCCCACAACGGTAAGGCGCAAAACATCAATTTCATGGAAGAGGATGCCTCCAGCGCAATTGCCGATTGGGGCAATCCTTATCGTCCATGGTGGTATGGCTGGCCCTATTGGTGGCATCATCTCAATGGGGTTGGACGGTTCACATGGAACCTGAAGTTGGAACCGGGTAAAGAGGTTGAACTGAGCTATCAATGGCACTATTTCTGGCGGTAAGCCGATCTGTTCGCTCAGGGTAACAACCTTGTAGGGGCGCGCGTGTGTGTGCGCCCTCTGATCGGGTAGACACACAGGTCTACCCCCTACACTCTGTTTCGTCGTGCCGAGCGTAGAAGAGGCATATTCGAGGTCAAAAGGTAGCCCCCTTCCTTCTGCGTTCAGGGGAGAGGGGCTCAGCCATACCTCCCAATAATCCCCCTTATTCTGGTTTGATTCCTAACATATGCCATAATATAAAAGGTCTAAAATTCAAAATCTTGCCGCGGATTATGAGCACAAACACAGCGAATCAAAAAGCGTTGCCCCCTTTATGGCGCATCGATATGCTGGGCGGATTCCGTGTTTCCTCGCGGAATCAACCGGTAGATCGGTTCCCTACGCGCGCCACGGAAGGGTTATTAGCCTATCTCGCCTTTCATGCCCCCCATCCCGCTTCCCGCGAACAACTGATTGAAATGCTGTGGACGGATGTCTCGCCCGAAAGCGGAAGACATAATTTGAGCATGGCGCTCTCGTTCTTGAGAAAAGTGTTGGAACAAGAGGCAAAGCCTGGGAGCGTGTTACTCGCAGACCGTTCCAACGCGCGCCTCAATCCCGATGCCTTGCAAACCGACGTCCACCTATTCTTGGAGGCGATCAAAAATGCCGAAAAGTCGGGAGACAACCAAGAAAAACGGGTCTTGTACGAGCGCGCTTGCGAACTGTATCAAGGCGAATTGCTGCCCGGCTTCTATCAAGACTGGATTTTGCCTCAACAGTTGCGTTTAGAAGACCTGTATACACGGGCGGTACACCACACTATCCAGCTCTTAGAGCAGGCAGGTGAATTAGAGCGCGCCCTTCAAACCGCCCAGCAGACTTTGGAGCGGGTTCCCTTGTATGAACCGATTCACATCGAGATCATGCGGCTCTATGTCCAGATGCAAAACCCCGCGCAGGCATTACGCCATTATGAGGTCTACAAAAACCATCTCCAGACGCCAGATTATGCCGGTTCTTCCTCTGCCATTCATGAATTGGCTGCGCAGATTCGCCAGCAGTCCCCCACAGTCAGCGCGCCCGTATCGATGCCTGTGCCTTCGGATGGCTCCGATATGGAAGCGGCTTTGGATTGGACTTTTCAGCATGCGCCGGAGCGCGCCTTATTATTAGTGATGGCGCTTACGCCGTTTTGGGAGCGTAAAGGCGACTGGCAGCGGGGCGAAATGTGGCTGTCGCGTATGTTGACGCAACCTGAATTAGAAGACTCGGCGCGCTCCTCTTTATTGACGCAAGCAGGGAGATTCGCATGGCGCTTAGGGGCATACCATCAAGCCAATCAGTTTTTTGAATCGGCTCTTGAGATATGCAAGTCGATGAAAGATCACCCCTGCGTCGCTTCCGTGCTGCACAGCATGGGATTGGTTGCTCATTATCAATGCCACTATCCCAGAGCCACGACCCTCTATCAGCAGTCCTTAAAATTATGGCGCGAAACGAAAGAACCCCGCGGTATTGCTCATGTGCTGACCAGCTTGGCGCATGTGCTGTCCGTTCGCGGACAGTATGGTCAAGCGGATAAACTCTTACAGGAAGCCTTGAGCCGAAGCCTAACCACAGCGCCCGAAGCGCGCGCGCTGGCGTTCAGTAATCTTGCATTCAACTCGATTCTATGCGGAGATCCTGCCCTTTCGAAACAGTATGATGAACAATGTCTGGCGATTCGCCGGGAATTGAATGACCAACGAGGGATCGCTGCCACACTTTGCGGACTGGGATGGAGCGCGCTTGCAATGAAAGATTTGGAGCAGTCGGAGCGCTACCACACCGAAAGCATTGCTATTCGTCGTTCTATCGGCGACCGTCCCGGGATGGCGCATGTCTTATGTCTTTTTGCCCGCACCCAGTTGGCGCAAAATCACCTGGAGGACGCGGAAAGTCTGTTGCAGCAAAGCATCCAACGATGCAAGGAGTATGGCAACCAGCTGTATGAAGCGATGGGCTTAGAAGGGCTTGCTTGTCTGTATGTGAAACAAAACCGAATCGAAGCCGCCGCGCGCTGCCTGCGCGATGCTGAATCAATTCGCGCAGCGATTGGCGCGCCGGTTCCTGTGCTCGACCACGACTTGATTTCTGAGATAAAGCAGTTTGTAAAACGATTAGGGTAAACTATTGGGGTGCAAGCCACCGATCCCCAAGAAAACGAACCGCCAGATCCACACAAACCGGATCGCCTGGAAACTCCCCCGCTGCTTCAGCATGCCATTTCCAAAAGCATTTGGATTATTGCCTGGCCCGGCATGGTGATGACACTCATGCAGACCATCAACAGTTTCATGGATCGTTTCTTTGTGGGCGGATTGGGACCTGCCGCGCTGGCAGCGACGGGAGTGGGAGGTCATCTGATGTTCCTCAATATGACCGTCGCGATGGCAATCTCTATGGGCGCGACTGCCATTGTCGCGCGAATGGTCGGCGCGAGAGACTTCGATACGATGTACCATGCCGCGCGGCAGTCATTTGGGCTCTCCTTAGCGTTAGGCGCGGTGATTTCAGTGCTGGCGTTCCTGTTTTTGCCCCACGCCCTCACGTGGTTCAACTTAAAACCGGACGCGAACCGCCTGGCGCATGAGTTCATCACCCCTGCCCTCTGGGGTGTACCTGCCATGTTCGTTATGTTTGGGGTCAGCGGCACTTTCCGGGGATTGGGCAATACGCGTCCGCCGATGTACGCTAATATCGTGGCAAACCTCGTGCATGTGGCAGGCGCGTGGACGTTGATTTATGGTCGCTATGGCTTTCCCAAAATGGGGGTGGCGGGCGCAGGCGCAGCGATGGCAGCGTCGATGTGGGTCGGCGCGGCGATGCTGTGGGCACAGCAATGGTTTTCAGAACACCGACGAGCCGCTGTACCTGAACTGCCCAACCGAGAATGGGTTCAGCGCATCATGCGAATCGGGGTTCCTTCCTCAATTCGCAGCCTAATCTTTGTGACCAGCGGCTCGGTCTTCACCGGACTGCTTGCCCAAACCGTTCAAAGCACCAACGCGATTGCCGCCATGCAGATCGGTCTCACTGCTGAAGCCATTGCCTTTATGCCCGGCTTTCAATTCGCGATTGCCGCCTCAGCGCTGGTGGGACAATGTCTGGGCGCAAAGGATGAAAAACGCGCGGAAAAAAGCGGGTGGACGGCTTCTTGGATGGCTTGCGGCGTGATGACGGCAGTGGCGATCCTGTTTTTTATCTTCGCAGACCCGTTCGCTCGAATCTTCACAAAAGACCCGGAGGTCATCGCGCTTGCCGTTTCTTACCTGCGCATCAATGCGATTACCGAGCCGCTTCTGGCGTTTGGAATGGTGCTATCAGGCGCGCTGCAAGGCGCGGGCGATGTCAAAAAGCCATTGCTCTCTACCTTTTTCACGCAGTTGGTTTTAAGAGTGCCGCTTACTTATCTGTTGGCTTTCGGGCTCAACTTGCAGACGAACGGCGCATGGATAGCGATGGCAATCTCTTCCGCTGCCAGTGGATTAACCATGATCTACCTGTTCTCAAGGGGTAGTTGGAAAAAAGCGAAAGTATAAGACGTCAACGTTTAGGAGGATAAACAGAAAATGAACTATCGAAAATTAGGTCGTTGGGGTGTTCGAGTCAGTGAAGTGGGATTGGGCAGCTGGCTGACTTACGGCGGTGTGATGGACGAAGAGCAGTCCACGGCAATTATTCGCTACTGCTACGAAAATGGCGTCAACTTCTTTGATACCGCCAATGTCTATGCGGCAGGCAGATCGGAAGAGGTGGTTGGTAAAGCGTTGAAACCTTTTCCAAGAGATACCTATGTGTTGGCAACGAAGGTCTATTTCCCAATGGGCGACAAACCCAACCAAAGCGGGCTTTCACGCAAACATATCTTTGAGCAGTTCCATTTGAGCCTGCAGCGATTGAGACATGACTATGTAGACCTGTATCAATGCCATCGTCCCGACCCAGAAACGCCTTTGGAAGAGACGATTCGAGCAATGGACGATCTCATCCGTCAAGGGAAAGTTCTCTATTGGGGAGTGAGCGAATGGAGCGCGACCCAAATCACGAATGTAGTCAGGCTTTGCGAGCAGATGAACGCCCCCAAACCGGTGTCTAATCAGCCGCTTTATCATATGTTGGCGCGAAGTATCGAGCGCGAAGTGATCCCTGTTTCGGAGCAAGAAGGCTTGGGGCAAGTGGTATTCTCGCCCTTGGCGCAAGGCGTCCTGACAGGCAAATACAAGCCGGGTCAACCACCCCCTTCCGATAGCCGCGCTGCCGATAGCCGTCAAAATATGTTTATGCAAAACACCATCCGAGAGGCGAACTTAGAGCGTGTCCAGAAACTGCAGCCCATCGCGCAACAGTTGGGTATCAGCATGGCGCAGTTGGCGTTGGCATGGTGCCTGCGCCAGCACAATGTCTCCAGCGTGATTATTGGCGCGCGAACCATTGACCAAGCCAAAGACAACCTGGGCGCGTCCGGCGTTCAGCTTTCCGAATCGGTTTTGACAGCGATTGAGGAAGCCCTGGAGTAATTACTCTCAAAGAGGTTCAAACGGGTATAATGGAAGGGCGAGATAGGAACACGCGATTGAACAATTAAGGATATGATAATGGATACCCAAAACATACGCTCTATTGTTGCAACGGACTGTGGCAGCACAACCACAAAAGCGATATTGATCGAAAAGCAGGGCGACGAATACCGCCTTGTGAACAGGGGCGAAGCGCCCACAACGGTGGAAGCTCCCTTCGATGACGTGACGATTGGGGTTTTGAACGCGGTCTCAGAACTGGAAGACCTGACCGGACGAAAGTTCATTGAGAATGGTCAAATCATCACGCCCCAGCAGGATGAAAAAACGGGAGTCGACCTCTATCTTTCCACCTCCAGCGCAGGCGGTGGTCTGCAAATGATGGTGATGGGGGTTGTGCGTCAAATGTCTGCAGAAAGCGCGCAACGCGCCGCTTTGGGCGCAGGCGCAATCATTATGGATGTCATCGCCGTCGACGATGGGCGCAAAGATTACCAAAAAATTCAGCGGCTGCGCGAACTGCGCCCGGACATTGTGCTGTTATCGGGCGGCACCGATGGTGGAACCAAAACGCACCTGGTGGAATTAGGCGAGCTATTGATCGCGGCAGACCCGCGCCCCCGGTTCGGAACCATGGACCTGCCTGTCATCTTCGCGGGCAATGTGGAAGCGCGCGAACCGTTGGAAGATATCGTCAAAAACCGATTCGATATGCGTATGGTGGACAACCTGCGTCCTTCACTGGAGCGCGAAAACCTGGGACCGGCGCGTGAAGCAATTCACGAGTTGTTCTTGGAGCATGTGATGCAACAAGCGCCCGGCTACTCCAAACTCATGACCTGGACATCCGCGGACATCATGTCGACCCCCAACGCGGTCGGCAAAATTATGTTGACGATTGCTGAGCAGCGCGGCATCAATATTTTGGGGGTCGATATCGGCGGCGCGACCACCGATGTTTTCTCCGTGTTCGGCGGCAACTACACTCGAACCGTGAGCGCGAACTTGGGCATGAGCTACTCCATTTGTAATGTCATGTTGGAAGCGGGCTTGACGAATATCGCGCGTTGGCTCCCCTTCCCCATCGAGGAATCAGAAGTCAAGAACCGCCTGAGAAACAAAATGATTCGTCCGACCACGATTCCCCAGACCTACCATGACCTGCTGCTGGAACAATCTGCCTCGCGAGAAGCCTTAAGACTCGCCTTCATCCACCATAAACAGCTGGCTCGAGGACTGCGCGGCGTGCAACAACAGCGCACCATCGGGGATGCGCTTTCGCAGGATGATACTGGAAAGACACTGGTCAACATGATAGATTTGGACATGATTGTGGGCAGCGGCGGAGTCTTGAGCCACGCGCCCCAACGCGCTCAGTCCGCCCTGATGATGATGGATGCTTATCAACCGGAAGGCGTTACCATGCTGGCAGTGGATTCGATCTTCATGATGCCTCAGTTAGGCGTCCTCTCTACCGTTCACCCCGAAGCGGCTTCGCAGGTCTTTGATCGCGACTGTTTGATCCGTCTTGGCTCCTGTGTCGCGCCGATCGGGACCGGCAAAGAGGGCGAAAGCTGTTTGAGTATGACAATAGACGGCAAAACCGAGAATTTTAAAGTGGGCGAAATACGAGTGCTGCCTTTGCAGCCGGGCGAAATCAAACAAGTCACACTGAACCCTGCGCGCGGATTTGATATTGGCGCAGGCAAAGGGAAATCGACAGAGGTAACAGTGGAAGGCGGAGTCGTGGGTCTCATTGTGGACACACGCGGTCGTCCGTTGCAGGTCCCGACAGACGATGCCTCCCGCCGCCGGAAAATGATGGAGTGGCTCAAAGCATTCAACCTGCCAGAACCCTAAGCGGCCGTCGAACTCCGCGCCCGCGTTTTCAGAACTATGCGTGTTATCACCGAAGCCGAGGTCTCGCAAACGCTCTCAATGCCCGCGCTGATCGATTCAGTGGAGGCAGCATTTCGAGATTGGGCGCATGCGCGCGCCACGAATAACCCTCGTAGGCGCGTTCATGTGCCGAAAGGCACGCTCCATTTGATGTCTGCCGCTTGGACTGCCAAAAACTACTTGGGCTACAAATCGTACACCTCGTTTCCCACCGGCGCGTGTTTTCATGTGATGCTCTACTCGGCAGAATCGGGCGAACCGCTCGCGCTAATAGAAGCAGACAAATTGGGACAGATGCGAACAGGCGCGGCAAGCGGGGTCGCAAGCCGCCACTTATCCAAAACAAATGCTCGTGTCATTGGCATTTTAGGAACAGGTTGGCAGGCAGAGTCACAGTTGGAAGCGGTCTGCGCCGTTCGATCTATTGAAGCCATTTTCGCTTATAGCCGCGATGAAAGCCGTCGCAAAGCGTTTGCCGATAAGATGAGCAAAAAACTGGGAATTCCTGTGACGGCAACGGAGAACCCGAGAGAGGCGATTGAACCTGCCGATATCGCCGTCACCATCACCAATGCCCGCGATCCCATTTTCAGCAGCGAATATCTCAAGCCGGGGCTGCACATCAATGCGGCTGGCGCAAACTCTCTGGCGCGCCGGGAGATGGATACCTACTCCGTTGCGCGATGCGACAAGATCGCCGTAGATGACCTGGAGCAGGCAAAACTGGAAGCGGCAGAACTACTGGTTCCCCACGAGGTTCGGCGATTGAATTGGGAACGGTTAAAACCGTTGGCGGACATTGTGGGCGGGCTTCTGCCAGGCAGAGAACGCGACGAAGAGATCACTCTCTTCAAGTCCTTGGGTATCGCGCTGGAGGATGTCGCTGCGGCTGCGTTGGTTTATGAAACGCTCTCGCATTGATTATCCCCACCAAAGGAACCCTCCAAGGCTCAAAATAGTCATAGGAAAAGCGCGCAATACACAGAATCGAAGAATTGCGTTATAATATAAGCATCTCCTGTTCCCTGATCGGGTGGGAGCGGCTTAAAAACGGTTCTTTAACCGGATAGGAGGCGACCTTATAATGTGGCGATTATACGCATGCGTCAGTTTGGCGGCTTGCGCTTATGTAGCGCAAGCGCAAGAGGGCGGCTGGGAACTCATCGAGCGATTGGATGTTCCTCCCCCTGTGGTACTTAACAAGCAATCTTTCATTCCTTTCAACCCGAAACTGATCGGACCTCCCCCTTCAGGAGGCGATTTCTTCCCTGCAGATACCTGGATCTATTCGCTTTGGCCCAGCGCAGGTAATTACTATGCCTATGAGGGCGGACCCGACATCATCATGGACGATGTCCTTATCCCTCTCTCTCGCGACCCGTCGGGAGTGGGACGATTCCGGGTCAGCCGGGTGGAGTTAGCCATCTACTTCCCACAAGCAGGCGCATACACGCTTCAAGGCTTTTGGACTCCTGGCAGCAGCGAGTTCCCACCGGAACCCACCGAAGACCCCCATCCCTATTTAGGCTCCAATCAAGGTCCCCACACCCTCTTTGTCCCCCAAGCAGGCGTATGGCGTCTGGGAACCTACGCTTCCGCCAATGTGTTCACAGTGCAAATGGGACGCACCAATGAAGAAGGAACCAACTACTTCACGGCATATCACGGGGTGCGAGTGAGTCGTCCTGGCGCATGGGTCGTTGGCGTGCCGGGTGACCCGAATATCACCGATCTTTTTGTGCTGTATCAAGACGGCGAGTATAACGCAGGCTACTTCCAAGAAGCGCCTGCCAGTTTTATGTTCCGTCTTCAAGGCGCGCCCGATGTCCCCGCAAACATTTTGAGCGGGCGCATCAACATAAACGGTTATGTCGGCAGCTATACCGGCAGAGTCGCGCTGATCAAAGTACGGCAAGGCACGGTCATTCGCAACTATGAAGTGATCTTAGACCCAGAAGGCAACTTCTCTTTACCGTTGGATGAATCGGCTGGATCGGTCGACATCTTGGTTCAACTGCGCCCCGGCTTGAACAAAAAGGTTACGGTCACACTAATAAGTGGAACAACGATCCAGAACTTCGACCTTTTCAATGGAGATGCCAGCGGCGACAACCGTGTGAACGACATCGATCTTTTGACCGTTCTTCTGAGCTTCGGCATGAATGAACCAGCCGCTGACCTCAATGCGGATGGCGCGGTCAACGATCAAGACTTACTGTTGGTTCTGTTTAACTTCGGCAGAATTGGCGACTCGCTGTAAATTAAGTGTCAGGGCGATGTTTTCGTCGCCCTGACACCCCCCAAAACCACCCTCAACTCAGCAGGAAACAGACGCCCAGAAGCGAATTAAATCTGCGCAACCTCTTAAACAACCTCTAAGGAGATTTAGACAATGACGCGAGTGGGAATTGTGGGTTTGGGAACGATGGGTAGAACCCATGCCGAAGCCTACCAACAGATGCCTGATGTGGAAATCACCGCCGTTTTCGACCGGAACCCGGTCCGAACAGAACCGTTCGCAAGCGATTTTCAAACCTTTGGCGCTACGACACTGGGAGAACTGTTAAACCGGTGCGAAATTGTGGATATCTGTGTGCCGACCTACCGGCATGCCGAATTTGCGATACCTGCCGTAGAGGCGGGCAAAGCGGTGGTCTGCGAAAAGCCTTTAGGTCGAACGATGGAACAATGCGAGCAGATTCTGGAAGCGGTCTCCAAACATAACGCGCTCTTTATGCCTGCGCATGTGCTTCGTTTTTTCCCGGAGTTCAAACGCGCGCATGAACTGGTGCAAGGCGGCGCGGTCGGCAATGTCGCTGCCGTCAGAACACGGCGCGGAGGCGATTTCCCGCGAGCCAGCAGCGACTGGTACGCTGACTTCTCCAAGAGCGGTGGCGTCGCGTTGGATTTGATTATCCACGACTTCGACTGGATTCGCTGGACATTCGGTCCTATCGAACGGGTCTACGCGAAGTCACTCACTTTCCAGAACTTAGAACATCTCGATTATACGCTGGTGACCATGCGCGCAACGAGCGGCGCAGTCATCCATGTGGAAGGCACATGGTGCGATCCGGGCGGTTTTCGGGTCACTTTTGAAATCTGCGGCGATGCGGGTATGTTGGAATATGACAGCCGTCAGATGGTCGCGCTTCGTATGGCAAAACGCGCGGAAGGCGCGCAGGGCGGCGGCGTAGAAGTGCCAGATAACCCCGCGCTGCAAGACCCCTACTATTTGGAACTGCGCCACTTCGTGGATTGCTACCAACAAGGCATACAGCCTATGATTTCGGCGCAGGATGGCTATGAAGCGGCAAGAATCGCGCTCGCCGCCATCGAATCGGCGCAGACCGGCAAAGTGATTTCGCTGAGTTAATGGGAGAGAAGAATGGCTATTAAGATCGGTATTATGAGTTTTGCGCACCTGCATGCGGACAGCTATGCGCACTGCTTCAAAAACAATCCGCGCGCCGAGTTGGTGGGTATCGCAGACCACGACGCGCAGCGCGCACGCGCCAAAGCGCAGCAGTTCGGAACCCAAGCCTTTGAAAGCTACGACGCGCTGCTGAATGCTCCCGTCGACGCGGTAGTGATCTGCTCGGAAAATATCCGGCATGCGCCTCTGGCTCTGCAGGCTGCAATGGCTGGAAAACATATTCTCTGCGAAAAACCGCTCATGACCACGCTGGAAGACGGACTCTCGATGATGCAAACCTGCCAGAAGGCGAATGTTCAGCTCTTCACCGCGTTTCCTTGCCGGTTCAGTCCCGCCATGCGTAATCTTAAAGCGATGGTAGAGGCGGGCGAAATCGGCGACCTTTTAGCAATACGGGGAACGAATCGGGGCAGCAATCCGCACGGCTGGTTCATAGACCCCGAGCTGTCGGGCGGCGGCGCGATGATTGACCATACGGTACACGTAACGGACCTCATGCGATGGTTGTTGAAACAAGAAGTCACGGAGATATACGCAGAAACGAACAATCGGATGTTTCACGGAAACTACGATGATACCGCAATGCTAACGATGACGTTTCAAGACGGAGTGTTCGCGACTCTCGATTCCAGTTGGTCGCGCCCCAAAACCTTCCCGACCTGGGGCGATGTCACACTGGGGGTATTCGGCACAAAAGGCGTGATTGAGATGGATATGTTCGCGCAGTATATGGTTCACTACAACGACAAAGCGGGACGCATCTCTCAAGCGTTCTGGGGCGACAACATCGACGCGGGCTTGACTGAAGCGTTCTTAGACGCGATTGAAACCGGCAGCGCGCCAGACCTTGCGACCGGCTATGACGGCTATAAAGCAGCGGAGGTCGCGCTGGCAGCCTACGAGTCGGTCCGGCAGGGCGCGCCAGTCACCATCTCTCACGGATGAACGAGCGGCGGTGTCCTCATTGCGGCGTGGTCTTGGACCCAGAACTCCCAGAGATCACGCCCTGCCCTCGTTGCAAGGTCTTATTGCGCCCCAAAAACCCCTATCAAACCCCAATGCTCATCGCCTTGCTGTTGACTTTGATTATCTACTTTGCCTCGTTTGGAATCTCTATCTACAGCAAGAGCGCGCTCGTGATTGGAAGCGCGTTCGGATTGGCGTTTCTCAGCGGCTTGTGGCTGATCATTATGATGTTCAAGTATTTCAAGTATGGCGATTAAATCTACCCCACCGTCGGTTTAGGTAGTTTGAACATAGACTCAGGGGTGGCGCGGCTATACCAAGACTCGCCCATACGCGCCACAAAGTCGACCACCCGATCATCCAACAGCGGCGCGCCCTCCTTCAGCAACAGATCAGAGATATGGAAGCACAAAATCTCGCCAATGATGTAATTTGAGGCGAGCGGTCCCTCGCCATGCCGGACGATATCAAACAGTTTGCACTCGATTTGCGCAGGCGACTCCTGTACCCGGTAAGGACGCACATGCAACGATGGAATTGGGGTCAGCCCCGCTTTCTCAAACTCGTTGATTCCATATTCATAATCGTAGGAGGTTTGGTTCATTCGCGCCGCCAAATCATAGGTCACGATTTGGATCGTGTATTCGCCGGTCGCTTCGATATTACGGACGGTATCTTTCTGTGATCCATCCCGGCGATTCGCGGCGCAAAACACCACCGAGGGAGGGTTCGCTCCGCCCGCATTGAAATAGCTGAAAGGCGCAAGGTTCGGCACGTCGTCTGGCGACAAGGTGCTTACAAAAGCGATGGGACGAGGCGCGACGAGCGTGGTCATCAGCGCGTAAAGCTGCCTGCGTTCTAAGGCGTTCGGTTCAATGGTTGTCATGGTCATAGGGATTATTAAGAGAGGATGTTCTACTTCTTGCTCCATTCTCCGGGCGCGGGCGGCATCATCTTTTGCGCCATCGCGTATTGCGGATCAAAGTAAAGATGAGTCGTGATCCAGTCGTTCGGTGGCACTTTCATCTTGATCAGCGAACCGGGCAGATACCGAATCAACGCGCTTTGAGGCGAGGCATCCCCCACTAAACGCTGCTCCACCGACAACATTAAGCGCATGCCCAATGTCACAAACGACGCGGGACCGACCACCTTGCCCGTTTCAGTATCAATCAACTTCACATCGCCCGCGCTCAGCGGCGGCAGGCTGGGATATTCATAAGCGGAACCGCTGTTATAGACCAGACTGTAAAGCTTAGTTTTGCCCTCCCTCACCACGGGGATATAGACCTCCACGATCAGCGCGTCCGCGCTTTCGGAGGGCATCGGATTGTCCAGGATCAAATTAATGACCAATTTGCCCCGGTCGGTACGCGCAAAATCAGCGCGCCGGGCATGGGCATAAATCGGAATATCCCAAATCAGCGGGGTTTCATTCAGCGGGTTCAAAACGCTGCCCTTTTGAGGAGGCGGCTCCGAACCGGAAAAAATCTCATATTCGCCTGCCCCTATCGCGTTGAAGTACTTTTCTGCAGGCGACATCGTGGGGTCCTGTACGAGATACCAAACCGAACCGATCGTCACCTTTGATTGGGGCGTTAAGCCCTCGCTGGTCGAGAAGATGAGCTGCGAACCTTTGACCTCGACTTGAGGATCGGAAAACGTGTGGGGAGTATCGGCTTTCAAGCCGCGCGGAGTCTGCAACCGAGCGGTCGGCTTGCCGTTCGCGGGGGGATATTTCCCATGGCTATAACTGAGGGTACGATCCGAGGTGCCATCACCATCGATATCGAATCCCACCGAAACCACGAGGGTCTCTTCGGGGCTTAGCGTGATGGGACGCCCCATATCCAGAATAAAGCGAACGCTCTTTTCGCCCTGAGGCTGCACCAGCCACTGCTTCGGTCGTGTTTGAACCGCGTTGGATACAGAACTCACCGCGCTCCCAAACAGCCCAAGCGCAGCGCAAGCGAGAACTGCCGATAAAAAAAGTCGTTTGGATTGCATAAGTTTTCCTCCCAAAAGAACCGCTTATATTATATACGGAATAAAACCTGATTTGACATACGCAACATCGAATGAGCGCAAAAGTCACGAATTTCACTCCTCAACCATCAGAAACCACCCGCCATGCTAAGCGTCCAACCTTTATGAGAGATTGACCTACAAAGGGGGTTATCCTTATGTTCAAACCAAGATTGATTCAATTCGTCTGTCTATTCGGTTGGAGCGTCCTCTTCTGTCATGGGTACACACAGTGGAGTCTGGTCCGCGTTGCCGAAGCGGAAACATTGGAAATCAAGTGCGCCGCGGGAGCGCAGCCCGGCGACAATTTGTGGGCTTCCGGCGGATTCTTTACGCCGCGCTTCTTTGGCAAAGCGGTGGGCGATTCGCTCACGTGGCGCTTTGAGCTGGCGGCTCCTCTCGAAGAACCAGTTCTGCTCGTGCGCTATGCCTACGATGAGCCAGGATACACCGCCTTTGCCGGCTCCAAACCGCCGCGCGAATTCCAGGTCCTTGTAGGTGCGCTGAAACCACTCAAACTCAGCTTTCCGCATACCGGCGGTTGGGACGAATACGACACCGTTACCTTGAAACTGCCGCCCCTTATCAAAGGCAGACATATGATTCGTCTCGTCAGTCTCGCAGAACACACGACAACCGATATCGATGTGTTGGGACTGGCAGAGGAAATGCCCGAACGCTTGCCTGTGCCATTTCGCCCTACGGTGATTGCCAAAGCCGAGTCGGGGCGTTTTCTGCTGCGAGCCACTGCACAAGCGCGCTTCACACCGGATGAAAAGAGCATCATCGCCGAGTTTGAGAAAATCTACCGATTCATGAAGAACTATTCCGATTGGGAACCGACCGTCGCCATCGGAATCAATGTCATTGAAGACCGTCTCTGGCCATTCGGAAGCGCAACCGCTTTTTCTGATATGCGAGGGGTCTTCTTCCGCGCCTCGGTGATGCATAAGGCTTTCGGCGACTGGTGTCACGAAATGAGCCATTGGTTCTTGGTGGGCAGATCCCCGAAATGGCTGGAGGAACCGCTGGTGCAGGTCTTAACCGCCATGGTCTGGATGCCGGGCATCTATCCCGGACCCGACCCGAAGAAAGACCCCCTCTATGCGCAAGGCGAGCGGATAGGGCGAGACGTTCTGAACTCGCCTAAACGTCAGTACGAGGATATTGCGCCGGTCTTATATGCGATTGCCGTAAAGTATGGTCCCGACATATATGGGCGTTTCTTCAAAGCCTGCGCCAAAGCAGGCGCAAAGGAAGAGCTTGTCTTCCATCCTGGCAGACATCTGACCCGAGACGAGATCGCGCGCTATCTGTCCGAAGCGGCGGGTGAAAGCGTCCTCCCGCTCTTGAAACGCTGGAAAGGGTTCGACAACGCGCCTTAATTCTCTCCTAATACTTAAAAAATCGTTAGGTATAATACCATTGGAGGCGACTCAATATGCAGGCGCAGATTGAATCCTTAAAAAAGAAGGTCAAGCGTATTCGACGCGAATTAGAAGAGGTGCAACAGGAACTGGAAACGATGGAAAACGATTTAACTCGCCCATCTAACAACGGGGATACGATTAGTTCCACCTCTATCAGTATCACAGACCCAGACAATATTCGTTTGGTCAGCGATGAAGAACTCTACCAGATGATGCTGAAAGATGGGGTCGACCCCAACGATTGTACCGGTAGTCAAGGCATCAAAGAAATGAGGGAGGAATAGAATTGCTTTATCTCTATTTCGATGCAAGCGCGCTTGTAAAAAAGTACGTGGCTGAGCAAGGATCGTTCATCATTCATTCTCTCTTCAAGCAAGTTCCGATGAAGCAGATGATGGGCTTGAACATAGGTGTTGGAGAGTGTCTTTCTGTTTTAGTGAGACGAAGAAATGCCGCGATGATCTCGCTCAACACCTATTCCCACGCAATACTCAAGCTCAAGATTGAAATCCTCAATTCCACCGATTTTCGATTACTTCCAATAGATGACCAAGCAATCAAAGACTCATTCTCTTTCATCGAAAAATACTCGCTCAATGCGACCGATGCAATTGTGTTGAGTTGTGCGCTGGAACAGGAACATCTTCTCAGTCTTGATGAACATCCATTTGTATTTCTCGCATCTGATACCCGATTACTGAAATCTGCTCAAACAGAGGGCTTAACCACTTTCAATCCAGAAACCGCTTCAGAATTAGATATTGTTGCGCTATTAAACCTTGCCAACAAGCAAGAATAGAACCCCGATAGTTTGGTCATTCTTTCTTGTATTTTGGGAATCTTGCCTAAGATAAACCAGCTTTTGTTGCTCGCCACATAGCAAACTCTCAAATCCGCGCTATGCCGTCATTCCCGTTGGTCATCCTCGCGAACGCGGGGAACGCGGGAATCCACGAGAGACGTACGCATTCAAAAGGCTTCCAGGTAAACCAGACAAAGATGCTATTCTGCAAGTTCTACTTATATCGGCTCCATCCTTTGCGCTTTTTTGTTTCATAAAAAGCCTCCCCTCATGACAGCGCGAGAATCGAGAGAATTTCCGAACTTTCTATGGGTGAATACAGCACCGAAGAGGTAGGCGTTTCGAACAGGCGCACCGCCATCAAGTTAGGCAGACACTCTTTAAGAAGATGGAAACATTGGCGCGCCAACTGTTCACAAGTGGGATTTTCGTGGAAGTCGTTCAAATGATGGTGGTCTAAATGCGCATCCAACAGCGGCTGTACCCTGCGTTTCACTTCGTTGAAATCGATCAGCATGCCTGCCTGAGGTCCTGATTCCTGAATCTGATCCCCCGCTAAATAGACCACCAACCGCCAGCGATGCCCATGCAAACGCGCGCACTTCCCTTCGTAATAAGGCAGTTGGTGACTGGCGTCAAAGGTGAACTCTTTGGTCAGAATGAACATACCAACAAAATTGTACCAGAAATGTTGTAAACTCGCATCATCAAATGATCCAAAAAGCCTTTCTGATCGGGTAGGATCAGATCGTGCAAAGATCAACCGATTGGAATGGAAACGAACTGCTTTTACCTATCGCTCCCAAAACTGAAAGTGCGGAAGGTAAGGGGATCACCCCGCGCCCAGTGCTGTATGCAGGTGATGAGCTATGTATCTATCAGGGTGACGCGTTGGAACTATTAGCAAAATGCCCTGCAGAAACTTTCGACTTGATTTTCGCAGACCCGCCCTACTTTTTGTCCAATGACGGTACAACTTGCCGTTCAGGAAAGCGCGCAAGCGTGAACAAAGGCGATTGGGACAGAGCGATTAGCTTGGAAGAGATGAACCAATTCAACGAAGGTTGGCTGAGGGAATGTGAGCGGGTGCTAAAACCGAACGGCACATTGTTCGCTACCGGCACTTTCCATAACATCTACAGTATTGGGTACACCATGCAGCGGTTAGGCTACATGATTTTGAATGACATTGCTTGGTTCAAAGTGAATCCGCCTCCAAACCTCTCGTGCCGTTATTTCACCCATGCCACTGAAACCGTTTTATGGGCAAAGAAAAATAAGAAAGCAAGGCATTTCTTCGACTACGAAACGATGAAAGCCTTGCCTGACCCTGCACCCGGTAAACAGATGCTCAGCCTCTGGCGCATACCGCCTCCAAAGACTTTTGAAAAACGATACGGAAAACATCCCACTCAAAAACCTGAAGCCTTGTTAGAACGCATTATTCAAGCCGCATCGCGTCCAGGCGATCTCATTTTAGACCCCTTTCAAGGCAGCGGTACAACCGGCGTAGTCTCGGTGCGATTGGGACGCCGCTATGTGGGCATTGAGCGAAGCGAGATTTACACGAAACTGAGTATAAAACGCTTGTTAGACGAAATGAACTTCACCCAATTATCGCTGGCATTAGATGGTCGCAAAGAAGAATGAACTTGCAAATTCTTAAAGCCCGGTTTCTTCGCGTATTTGCGCCACTTCCAATTCCTTTTCATAGAGGTTGGAAGCTTTATCGTAACTAAGAAACTGAACCCGGTCTTTGATCGGCTGGAAGGCGGTTTGAGTGAGTTTGCTTTTGAGTTCAGTTTCGCGCGCGCCTGCGGCAACGATATAGAAGCGAACATAAAAATCTTGAAACTCCACAAACTTTAACAGCGAGTTTTGAATATCGGTCGAATGTTCCACCTCGAAGAACGCAAGGGGGAAACCTCGCTCATTCATCCATATCACGTCAATTGTACTGGCGCGCCTCACCAACCGCTCATAAGTAAAAGGAGGCAGGTTCTCTAAACTGATAGTATCTCCAAGCGAACCACCCAAAAACGGCTTACCTCGATCTTGGGGAGGTACATAAGAGGGATATGCTTTTAGTTTACCCGTCTCCACTAAAAGCCCTTGATAGTAGTAATGATCAAAATCTCGCTTCTGTTCAAGGGTGGCATGTTCGCCTAAATTTAATTGACGAAGAATATCATCTTTTCGCGTCGTCAAGCCCCACAAACCGGGACGTATTTTGAAGAAATACTCGCTTTTTTGCTGCACGATGCGGCGCATACTGGCAAAGGGTGTTTGCGTTCCCCAAGTCGCTCCCGGCACTTCCAACGCCTGCTTATAAAGCTGACCTAAAGTCGCATAACCGCCCAACTGCTCCATCGCGATACGCACCGCTTCATGTTTGTGTGATTTTCCTGACAATAACTGATATTCTGTTTCCACACCTAATAAGCAGATTCCTGCCCCAAAAGGTTTACTTGCGGACCTGCTCCAACGAATTGCGCATAATCAAGGGCAGCACCTTCCGGGGAAGGAAACGTGTTATGAACGCAAGTAGGGCGGTTCTGAATCCAGGCAAGACCAAGGGCTTCCCTCTTTTCATAGCACATAAGCCTGCCTTAGCAACCTGGCTTGCGCTCAGCACATTACTTTGGAACACTTTTGTGTTTTCCATGCCGGCGCGCTTCTGAAAATTGGTGTTTGTCGGTCCCGGACATAGACAAGTGACCGTCACACCCGTTCCTTGCAACTCATTCGCCAAGGCTTGACTAAAGGATAAAACATAGGCTTTGCTTGCAAAATAAACGGCTGCCAAGGGAGACGGTAAAAACGCCCCGAGCGACGCAACGTTCAGAACACGTCCATCCCTGTTCTGAACCATAGCAGGTAAAAACAATGAGGTAAGACGCGTGAGAGAGGCGATATTAAGCTGGATCATTTCCGCATATACCTTCCAATCAGTGTCCGTGAACATACCACATGTGCCAAACGCAGCATTGTTCACCAAAACGCCCACCGTTTGGTTTGCCGCTTCCAACTGCTGGAATATCTCTTCTGGCGCACGGGGGTCGGTCAGGTCTTTGGCGATCACGGTCACCGGCACTCCATACCGCGCAGTCAAATCCCGAGCGATTCCATTCAGCTTCTCTTCGCTTCGCGACACTAATATCAAAGGATGATTCTCTTGCGCGAACAGGCGAGCAAACTCCAGACCAATGCCGCTCGACGCGCCTGTGATAAGAGCAAAAGGTTTCTATGTGCTTTATTATACCGACCACATTGGCGTCGCTCGGCATTTCAAAACAGGCAGTCTCTGCCCCCTGTCATTCTGAGCGGAGCGAAGAATCTGCTTTTTCAACCTCTAAATGCCCCTGCTCGCGAAATGGTCGATAGGTTCTGAAGGCAAACACAAATGAAATCGTCCAACGAGGTTTGGAGAGACTTAACACCAGGCGCGACCCGAATTCTGATACAATAAGTGCAATGTATGGGGCTGTCGCCCAGGGCAATAAATTCGATTCCTGCTTTGTGCCGAAAAAACAGGATTCCGCCTTTATCAGGTCAAGCTTTAACAATCAGGAGGGACTGATTATTATGAAATTTAATCGTGGTTTCACGCTCATCGAATTGTTAGTCGTTATTGCCATCATCGCGATTTTAGCCGCTATTCTCTTCCCCGTCTTCGCGCAGGCGCGCGAAAAAGCGCGGCAGACTCAATGCCTGTCCAACCTGAAACAACTCGGCAGCGCATTCGCGATGTACCGCGCCGACTTTGACGCTATCAATCCCGGTCCGGGCGACAGCGGGCATTGTTCTGGGTATTGGACACAACCCCAATGGCCCGCCTGGATGACAGGCTTCCTTTCGCGTTTGGAAGCGCAGTGGGTTCCCTGTTATCCTGTGCTGCAAGATATCTTTAACCCTAACTCCAATGTTCATCCCTTTTGGATTCATTATGGGCATGTGACCAAAGGCGCGATATTCCCCTATGTCAAGAATGCGGACGTTTACATCTGCCCCTCGGACCGGCGGGGCAAAGAGAAGAAACTGAGCTATGCAATGAATGCGCCCGCAGGTTATATCCCCGAAACCGTAGTGGAGCGTCATGCCGAATTTGTCAATATCTTGGATGAGGCGGAAACGCTGAATGACGGCTACTACTATGCGTTCAGCGGCAATAATTTTGTCGATTGCCCGTCTATCTCCCACTCAAATGGCGCGACCTTCAGTTTCTTTGACAGCCATGTAAAGTGGTTCAAGGCAAACCACCGACCCGAACAAGCGCGCATCGGGCAATGCCAAAACACGGTCCCAAGACACTATTTCTGTCCCAAGATTCCCTTCCCAGAGTCAACAGAATATCAGGCTGCCTGCCAATCGATGTGAAAAGGCGCGCGGAAACACCAACAGCAGATGCCTCGGCTTTGTTTGGCAGGAAATTACAGGCAGTCTCTGCTCCTGTCACCGTTAGCGCAGCGCGTGGGTCCGCCTGATCAAAGGCTGGGATTCCCGCGCGCGCCGATATTTTTGAAACCGGTAGGTTGGTAGATAACCAACCTGGTCTGCGCAAGACAACCACTATAGTTCTACTCTGCGTGATATTTGCCTTTTCGCAACTTATGTCGATGCCGATGATGCAAATCGGGGAAGTGAGGATGTGAATGGGTCAATTGACTGTGGACATGTTCATGACTGTGAGGTTCTTTTAAAGAGGTTCCGGGTGGGTGCTCATGTTGATGATGGTCATCATGCCAATGAAGGTGGGTATGAGTTAATGGCTCGTGGGTATGGATATGCTCATGATGTTCCGTTAAGTGCAACCAGACGCCGATGAACATCAGCACGCCCGACACAATGAGTGGAGCAGAAGGAACCTCTCGCAAAATGACAGCGCTTAAGATTGCGCCGATAAAAGGAGCCGTGGAAAAATAGGCTCCCGCGCGCGCAGTGCCGATATGGCGTAAGGCTAAAATAAACAGGTAGAGGCTCAATCCATACCCGAATAATCAACGATACTCGTCGCAAAAAGGGTTCCTATCGCAGGGAGCGATGCGCCCGCACCCAGAGCGATTGCTGTGTTCACACTCCCCGCAACCAAACCTTTGATCATTGCGATCTGTTGGGGATCGCCGCCCGACACATGACGCGTTAAATTGTTGTCCAATGCCCAACAGAAACATGCGCCAGCAATCGCTAATATCCCCCAAGGTATGCCTCCCTGAAGGTCGTTCGACCAAGAAAGTATCACGCCACCGGCTAAGATAAAAAGCATCCCCATCGCAATACGACGGTCAAAGTTTTCCTTAAAAACAAACCACGCCAAGAGCGCAGTCATGACCTTCCAAATTGAGCATTAAGGAAGCCGTCGACGCCATCGTTCGCGCCAATCCCCACATCAGAAGGACCGGCGCCAAGATTCCCCCACGAAGACGGCTCCTGCCAACCATGTCCAACTGCCCCTATCCAAGGCTGCCTCAGAAGAAGGCTTTCTCAACCCATAGGTTCGCGCCAACCAAATAACAAGTAATCCGAGCCCCGAACCAAGATAAAGTAAACCCGCGATTAACCAAGGGCTAACCTCATTTAATAGAATTTTGGAGAAGGGGGTTGTCGCGCCAAACAAAACCGCCGCAAGCAACGCCAAGCCTGCCCCGCTGCTCACCCATCGTTGAGAAACGCGCCTCTTTCGCATAGCGCTCTATTCGCTGAGGTGCCGGATGATTCCTGTTCACCAAAGCAGGTACAATCATGCCGATGATCGCAAGCGAGTCGCCTAAAGAGGAATGTGGGATTTTCGGGATTTTCGCGCCGGGAGAGGATGTGGCGCGTTTAACCTACTTTGGTCTGTTCGCGCTCCAGCACCGCGGGCAAGAAGCGGCAGGCATTGCGGTCTCCAACGGGCGGTTCGTGCGGATGTACAAAGATGTGGGTCTGGTGGCGCGCGTGTTTGATGAAGGCGTTTTGCAGCAGTTGCGCGGGCATATCGCCGTCGGACATACCCGCTACTCCACCACTGGCTCCAGCAGTTTGCGCAACGCGCAACCTATCTATCTTCCCAAACCGGCGATATCGCCATCGCGCATAACGGCAACCTGGTCAACGCATACAGCCTGCGAACCGAATTAGAGCAGTCGGGCGAGTCGATGGAAACCACCAACGACTCCGAAGTCATCGCCCGCCTGATCGCCAATTTCGACAGCAAAGACATCGTTGAGGCGGTGGCGCATGCCATGAGCCGTATGCAAGGCGCGTATTCGTTGGCGGTGCTGACCTCCTCACAATTAGTGGGCGCGCGCGACCCGTTCGGTATTCGCCCGCTCTGCATTGGTCAGTTGGGCGAGCATTTTGTGCTGGCGTCGGAAACCTGCGCCTTCGGTCCCATGGGCGCGACTTACCTGCGCGATGTGAAACCGGGCGAAATCGTGGTATTTGACGAACAGGGCATGCGCTCATATGTGGGTTCTGTGCCGGAGCGCGAAGCGATCTGCATGTTTGAACTCATCTATTTTGCCCGTCCCGACAGCCACATGCGCGGCAAACTGTTGCATCAAGCGCGCCGGAATATGGGCAGGCAATTAGCCGTTGAACATCCTGCCGAAGCCGACTTAGTGATTCCCGTCCCCGACTCAGGCATTCCCGCCGCCATCGGCTTTTCAGAACAGACCGGCATCCCCTATGGCGAAGGCTTAATCAAGAACCGCTATGTGCAGCGCACCTTTATTCAGCCCGATCAACGCCTGCGCGAGCAAAGTGTCCGCTTAAAGTTGACCCCGTTGGTGGAGGCAATTGAAGGCAAGCGGATCGTGATGGTGGACGATTCGATTGTGCGCGGCACAACCACGCGCAAAATTGTCCGTTTGCTTTTTGAGGCGGGCGCGAAAGAGGTTCACGTTCGAATCACCGCGCCGCCCATCCGACACCCCTGCCATTACGGTATCGATATGGCAACGCAAACGGAACTCGTCGCGGCGGAACAAGAAGTGGATGATGTTCGCGAGCAGATCGGCGCGACCACGCTGGGTTATCTCACCATCGAAGGGCTGCTCCAAGCGGTCGGCGGTTCGGAAGATCAGTTCTGTCTCGCCTGTTTCAACGGCGACTACCCGGTTACGATCCCTGAAGATGTGGAATTAGACCGCCATCTTTTCGAAAAGGAATGATGAAAATCACGGTTCTGGGTTGCGGCACCTCTATGGGTGTCCCAATGATGGGATGTCGTTGTCCGGTTTGTCTCTCGCCAAACCCGCGTAATCGGCGCTCTCGCCCCAGCATTATGGTGGAGGTGGAGGAAACGCGCCTACTGATTGATACGCCCCCGGAATTGCGGCTCCAACTCATCCAGTACGGCTTGGATGACCGGCTTGACGCGGTTCTCATCACGCACACGCACGCCGATCATATCATGGGGATGGACGACATTCGAGGTTACACCTTGCAAACCCAAACCCAGATTCCGGTCTATGCCGAACCCGACGCGATTCAAGATTTGGAACGCGTTTTCCGCTATGTGGCGCATCCCTTCCCGCCCGGCTCCAGCAGTCCGCTCATCCGATTTCTGCCCATTGAAAGCGACATTTTGACGATTGGCAGCGCAGAGATTCGCCCTCTGCGCGTGTTTCATGGCGCGATGCCGATCCTTGCCTTCCGAATAGGCGCGTTCGCCTATGTGACCGATACCAATCTCATTCCTGAAGAATCGATGGCTCAATTGATTGACTTAGATTTTTTGATCTTAGACGCGCTGCGCTACCAAGAGCATCCCACCCACTTCAACCTCGAACAAGCCATAGAAGTCGCACGCCTCCTTCAGCCGAAACGGGTCGCTTTCACGCACTTAACCCACGACTTCGACTATGAAACGGTCAATGCGGAACTGCCCCCCGGGATGGAATTAGCCTATGACGGAATGATTGTTGAAATGAATTAACCCCTTTGTCAATGTCAGTCCCTTGAACGCGGGAATCCAGTTGAAGGGCAAAGCTCCGTCATGGCGCAACCCGGTTCCCCTTGCTTGCAGGGGGAACCCAACGGAGGGGGTTCTGCTTTTTGATCCGCGAATCATTTCGCGCCGAGCATGGCGCAGCCAAGAAATTTGTAAAAAAATCAAAACGAATTTTTCAAAAAGTTGTCCGCTTTTGCCTCCGTTAGGAGTCTATATATCATGGAAGTAAAACAGAAGTAAATCCGCCTTGATTTTGAGGGGAGGTTCCAAAGGAGGCAGCGAAATGATTCGAAACATTCAGGGTCTCATGATGTTGGTTGCAGGAATCGTTGGCTCTGTTCTGATGAGCGCGCCAAAGGGTAAATTGCGCCTATTTTAATCGCTATTTTGGGCTGAACATTTCTTGTTTGCTAAATAACACGCCGAAGTAAAAGATAAAATTTCGGGCGCGGGCGGGATTACACTCCCACCCGCGCGTTTAATTTTGGGCGTCCCTACTCTGTCGCGAATTCCGCAAGAACGGTTTGCACCTCCGGCGACGCGCTTTCAGGATATTGCCACCACTCCTGTTTTAAAGAAGGCGCGTGCGCTCCATGAGTGAGCAACAACCGCGCGCAGGCAGCATAATCGTCCGGCGAGGATGCCCGGCTATGAAACGAGCCATGACAAGTCCATCCCAAAGGCTCAGAATCGTACCAGCGCTCCTTTTGATTAACCGCAGCCGCGTCTCGCTTCAACAGCGCTTCCACCAGGTCCACTCTTCCCTTCCAGCACGCCCAGTGCAGTAAGGTCGGTTGAACGCGCCCCTTATCATCAGGGGGTTCGCCGCCATCGATAGGAAACCCGCAATCTAACAGCGTCTCCATCGCTTCAACACTCGCCGTTTCTATCCAGTCGCTCATCCCGAAAATATGATGGGTTTGTGCCTGTGCCATCAAAGCGCGCGCCGCTGCCAAATCGTCGGGGCGTTTTCCCTGAGCGCAGTCTGCCAGCAACTGGTCCACCGGCGACAGGATTGTGTCTGCTCCCTTGTCTGTCAGCAACTGCGCGATGTCGGTTCTACCCAATCGCATCGCCATCGCATAAGGCGAATCACCTTTCGGGTCTCTGAAGTTGGGATTGGCTCCCGCCTCCAACAGCACCTGGATGGTCTCTGCGCTGCGTTGACGGAGAATCGCATGCATCAACGGGCTTACGCCTGAAGGCTCCCATACCGCATTGGGATCGCCCCCGCCCGCCAAAATAACGCGCACGCCCGGAATGTCTTCATAATCCATTTTCCGAAAGATTGCGTGGGTCAGCGACTCTTTGGTCGCCCCGCCATGGCGCATCACTCGCTCCAAACAGCGGCAGCCCGGCTCTTCCGAAGCGTGATAGAAGGTTTCACCATCATTCACATTCGCGCCCGCGTCCAACAGAAGTTGGGTGGCTTCCGGGTCAAAGCAGACACCCGAAACGCCATACAAAGCGGACAGCGGAGCGTTGTCGTAATCATAAGCAGCGTTGGGGTCGGCGCCCGCCGCCAACAACCTCTGGATGACAGCGCGAATTGCAGGCTTCCGCGATTCATCAAACTTCAAGAACCAGGAGAAACAGGCATACAACAGCGGTTCGCGATTTGCCGGTCCGCCCTTCTGATTGATTACGTCGGGCTGACGGCTCAGCGCGTAGTTCACCGTTTCCATATCGCCCAGCAGCGCTCCCAAATAGATCGATTGCTTGCTGAGGTCTGGGAACTGTTGCAGCAGGGTGTTAAGTCTCTCTTCGCGTCTCGTTTGAACAGAGTCCACCAGCGCGAGCTGGCATATGCGCTCGGATGCCTCCGCCATGTTAGAAACGAACGAGCCGACCCACTGCTTCAACTGCGTCCAACTGAGGAATCCCAATTCGCGCGCAAGCGTTAACTGGGTCAAATGTAAACGGGGTTCGCGGTTATCGAAACCGAATTTCGCCATGCGCGCAGTCGCGCTGGGGTCTTGATTCTGCCATAACTTCAACAGGTCCTTTGCCTGCTTTTTGAGCTGTTCCAGATTTGGACGCTCGATCGGTACATGTTGCATTGTGTCACCTCCATGCAAATTTGCCTGCGGTCCGCGATCAGGCGACATGTCGGCGACTGAAAACAAGGTAAATAAAAAGGTGGGCTCAGCCCTCTCCGCGGACCCGGAAGCGTCCTTATCACGCTTACACCCCTAATTATAGCATGATTCGCCCGATTTTACAATCATTTCTCTCTCACATTTAACATCAAAACAAGAACCCAGCATTTCTACTAGGAAGGAGTTTTCAAAGGGGATGTCGAACAGTTAATCAGGTATTAGATTATGCGCGCCGCTCTCAATCGTTCTGCGGCACGAACCAAAAGGGGGTTTCAAATGACAATACAACATCGTATGGCAGCCTCGTTGGCAGCCTTGACACTCGCTGCCTGTGCTTCCGCCCAGTTCTATTCTGAGAACTTTGAGGTGGACAACACCGCCAACTGGCAGGTGAATGCTGTAAACGCAGGCAACGTAGCCAACTTTTTCTTTGACTATTCAACCGTCGGTATCCCAGCCGCGCCCAACGGGACCGGCACACGCGGCTTGAAATTGGAAGCAAACATTCCCGGCACCGGCGTGTTTAGCGGATTAAGCGTTTCGCCCCTCAATCAGCAGTTCACGGGCGATTACATTCTGCGTTTTGATGCTTGGATGAACTTCAATGGACCATTTCCCGGAGGCGGGAATGGCTCCACCCAAGTGACGATGGGCGGAATCGGCGCGCCCACAAATCAGGTGCAGTTCCCTGGCTCAACGTTCTCTGGGCTTGGCTTTGCCGCGACAGGCGATGGCGGATCCGCGCAGGATTACCGCGTTTATAACGCTCCTGGAGCGCCTTTTTCGTCTGGCTCAGGCGTTTACGCGGCGGGAAACGATGCAGCCTCGCAGAACAACACGCATCCTTACTATGCGGCTCAGGGGTTGGGCAGCCGAACCGCGCCTGCCGCGCAGCTCGCGTTGTTCCCTCAGCAAACAGGCACCACCGCGGCTGGCACTTTGGGCATGGATTGGTATACCTGGACAATCACCAAATCGGGCAACACCGTTACGTGGCATGTGACCAACACCTCCAACGTCACCACCTTGCTGGCAACGGTCAATAATCCGTCGTTCGGCGGCGAAAATATCTTCTTCGGACAGTTCGATGTCAACGCCACTTCGTCCACCGACCCCAATGCGCGCGCGCTGCTCTTTGGGTTGATCGATAACGTGACGGTCGTGCCAGAGCCATCCACTATGACTGCGCTCGGATTGGGTATCTTCGCGCTGATCCGCCGTCGCAAACGCTGAGAAGCTCCGCGTCAAATCCGTCTCACAAGGTCTGGAAGATTTTTCGCTTCCAGACCTTTTATTTTTATGTTTAAGGAATTAGATAGCCTCTAAGAAGTCAACTGTTCGCTGCGCTCAGGGTGACAATGCCGATGTCATGCCGAGCGAAGCCGAGGCATCTGTCCATCGTGTCATGCCGAGCGAAGCCGAGGCATCTGCTGTTTTGTCATGCCGAGCAAAGCCGAGGCATCTGCTGTTTTGTCATGCCGAGCGAAGCCGAGGCATCTGCTGTTGAATATTTAAGACTGTCTCGCGGATAGCTCTTATTTTACGATAGGACTCTGTTTGTCTCATTTTTTCCTGAATTTCAAGACAGGATTCTCAAACGAAACCTCTAATATAGACACTTGGAGGGAACAGTATGAAAAGACATGGATTTACGCTCATAGAGTTGTTAGTGGTGATTGCCATTATTGCTATCTTAGCGGCGATTTTGTTCCCCGTGTTTGCCGCAGCGCGGGAAAAAGCGCGCCAAACAACATGCGTATCGAATATGAAGCAAATCCTGACTTCTGCGGTGATGTACAATCAGGATTATGACGAGAAGTTTCACCGGCTGCTCACAGGAGCGCGGGTGCTGAACAACAACCCCAACGGTCCCGATCAAGCGATCGGCGCAGAGGATGTTCTCAATCCTTATGTAAAAAATCAAGGGGTTTGGAAATGTCCCAGCGATTCGGTCCCGCGGGATGACTGTACTGGTCCGCAAGGCACTTGGTTCCCCATCAGCTATTCTTGGACTCACTTCCAGTCAGGCGCGTGGGAACATGAATCAACCTTTGGAGTCTGCGCCTATTATCCTGCAGAAGATTCAAAGTCGATGGCTTCAATTGGACGGACGGCTGAAACCATTGTGATGTACGAATTGTGGACCACTTTGAGTTATGGTCGCCACTTCTCTTATTGGCGATGGGACAACCGAAATATCGCCGACCGAGGCTGGCCCGACGCCCCCAACACTTTTTGCTTTAACTGGTGTGGGAACTGCGATGCCCGCATGACCATTGGCGCGCATGCTAAACTGACCACGTTTGGGTTCGCAGACGGACACGCGAAAGCGATGGACCGCAAGACGATCATGGCGTGGCCTTGGGATGCCACCGCCATCGCCAACAAGCGGCGAAATATGATCCACTGGAGCGAAGAGTTCAAATAAGAAGGAGAGCTTGAGATGTCATCTGGGCAAGACCAACGCAAGTTAATGCTTTTTGTGGCGATTGTGATTATCGCTATCGCGGTGGCTGCCTTCTCCGCTTTCCGCTTCATGGGCGAAACCCAAGGGAAAGTAGAAGGCAGATTGGATATGTATCCCGGCGGCAAGCAGGGAGAAATGCAGAAACAATATGAAGAGCCCAGCGGGCTTTCTACGGGCAAATAAGAGGGAGTTAGGGAGGAGGAAGGATGTTTCATAAAGATAACGCCCTTCTTTGACTACCCCCTGTAAACAAGGGGAAGAAGCCATCACTTGGGAACTTTTTCCCCTCTCTTCCCGTTTTATCTATCTGTATCTCTGCTTGTCAGGGCTACCGGGAGCGCGGGTTTTTCGTTCTTGCAATTTATCCATTGATATGGGTCGGAAGAGGACGGTTATCGGTGATGTCTCTTCAATGAGGCAAGGAGGCTCAAATCCTCCGCCCGCCTCCCGTTTTGAAAGACCTTTTGTAAAAAAGACACCGCGCAGCCTGTTTTTCACAAGCCGCGCGGTGTTTCTTCTTTCTAAGCGTTTTGCTGATTAGTAGCCGGGCATCGGAGGCGCAGCAGGCTTATCCTTCTCCGGCAGTTCTGCCACCAGCGCTTCCGTCGTCAACAACATAGAAGCGATGGAACCTGCATTCTCCAGGGTTGTGCGCGCGACTTTCGCCGGGTCCACAACACCCGCTTTAATCATGTTCGTGAACTCGCCAGTCGCGGCATTATAGCCCTCGCCAGCAGGCAGCCCTTTCACCTTCTCCACGATCACGGAACCTTCCACGCCCGCGTTGTGCGCGATCTGTCGCAGAGGCTCTTCCAGCGCGCGTCGAATGATATTGACGCCGATCCGCTCGTCGCCTTCCGGCTTTAGGTTTTCCAGCGATTTCAAAGCGTTGACAAACGTAACGCCGCCGCCAGGAACGATACCTTCTTCCACTGCCGCTTTCGTCGCATGAATCGCATCGTCAAAGCGCGCCTTCTTCTCTTTCAGCTCCGTCTCCGTGGCTGCGCCGACCTTGATCACTGCCACGCCGCCGGACAACTTCGCCAACCGCTCCTGCAGTTTTTCGCGGTCATAATCCGATTCGGTGGTCTCAATCTGACGGCGAATTTGACCAATTCGTCCCTCGATCGCGTCTTGAGAACCTTTGCCGTCCACAATCGTCGTGTTTTCCTTATCGATGACCACTTTGCTTGCGCGCCCCAACTGGTTGACGGTCACGCTTTCCAGCTTAATGCCCAAATCTTCGGTGATGAAGGTTCCGCCGGTCAGAATGGCGATATCTTCCATCATCGCTTTGCGCCGCTCGCCAAACCCGGGCGCTTTCACGGCTGCCACATTCAGGATACCGCGCAGTTTGTTCACCACCAGGGTCGCTAACGCTTCGCCTTCCAGATCCTCAGCCATCACCAGCAGCGGTCTGCCAGAGCGAACCACCTGCTCCAACACGGGCAAGAGGTCTTGCGCGGACGAGATTTTCTTCTCATAAAGCAGAATGAAAGGATCTTCCAGCACGGTCTCCATGCGCTCGGCATCGGTGATAAAATAGGGGGAGATGTATCCGCGGTCAAAGCGCATGCCTTCCACCACTTCCAGCACGGTCTCTGTGCCTTTGGACTCTTCCACCGTGATGGGACCATCCTTTACCTTGTCAATCGCGTTGGCAACCAATTCGCCAATCGCGGTATCATTCGCGCTGATGGTCGCGACCTGCTGGACGGCTTGATGCCCCTCAACCGGGATCGACAGCTCTTTGATATAATTCACAACGGCTTCCGTCGCGTTGTCGATGCCCTTCTTCACCTGCATCGGGTTCGCGCCTGCCGCGATGGCTTTTAAGCCCTCTTTGAAAATCGCTTGAGCCAGCACGGTCGCGGTTGTGGTTCCATCGCCCGCCACATCGTTGGTCTTGGAAGCCACTTCACGCACCAGTTGCGCGCCCATGTTCTCAAAACGATCTTCCAGCTCGATTTCCTTCGCGATGGTCACGCCGTCGTTGATGACGGTGGGGGAACCGAACTTCTTCTCTAATACCACATTGCGCCCGCGGGGACCCAAGGTCACCTTCACTGCGTTCGCAATCGTATCAACGCCTCTCTCTAACGCTTGACGCGCTGTCTCATTGTATAAAATCTCTTTTGCAGCCATTGTCTCACCTCCGAAACTTTAGTTTTCCAGCACGGCGAGAATGTCGTCCTCGCGCAGGATCATATACTCTTCGCCGCCGATCTTAATTTCCGTTCCGCCATACTTGGAGAACAGCACTTTGTCGCCCACTTTCACTTCTAACGCGACAACGCGCCCATCATCCATCAGACGCCCGGTTCCTACCGCCATCACCTCGCCTTCCTGCGGGCGCTCTTTCGCGGTATCCGGCAGCACGATTCCGCTGCTGGTCACTTCATCGGCAGTTTTGGGTCGAACGACCACACGATCACCAATCGGTTTTAACATGGTTTGTATACCTCCACTTTGAGTTCAGTTTTTGACTTCTGTTTGTGTAGTTTTTAGCACTCTCACGCTGAGAGTGCTAAAATGATACCCGATTATGAAGGAGTTTGTCAAGGGGGATTGAGGACCGTTGGGGATGGGATTCTTCACTCCTCAATCATTTTCTTGAAGACCGATTCGCAGGCAGCCGCCCCTGAGGAGCCATCATTGGTAGCGATAAGGTATCCCGTTTTCCGGGGGATTGAGAGAACAACCATCGCGTGCCAAAGCGTGTTGCTGCCATTATGAAACAGAATTTTTCCTTTAGCCCATTCACGCTCGCCCGTCACCCAACCCATCGCATAATCTTGATTGTAATCATCTGCATGCAGCGCGGCGAAACTCTCAGGCTTAAGCAGCAAGTTTTTTTCGCCCGATGCGCCTTTCAAATGCAGCGACGCATACTTCATCCAATCGGTCAGCGTACAATGCGCTGTGCCTGCGGGTCCCAGCGCGGGCGGATTGTCAGCCAGAGGACCGGGGGGGATTGCGATGCGCTTGTTGTTCATCATCGTATGTCCCCAAGGCGCGTATTTGCCCATGGGCGCGCCGAAACCAGCAGACATCCTTAAAGGTTGGAAGATCAACTCCCGCATCAGCTCTTCCCAACGCTTTCGAACCACCGTTTCCGCCATCGCGCCTGCAATCGCGTATCCAAAGTTGGAATAAGCGCTTTTAGAACCGGGTTCGGAGGCGGGCGGTTTACGCATCACTATCTGCAGGAGTTCACGCCGCTGCTGGCGCAGATCCCCTTTCAAGGCGCGTACTTTGGGAAATATTTCTGGGTCAGGCTTGCCATCTTCCGGTAGTCCTGACCGGTGACATAGCAACTGCTTCAAATGGACAGCATGGTAATCGGGATGAATCTTTGCTTTCAGATCAGGAAAAATCTCCGCGATGGTCGATGTCCATTTCAGTTTTTCCCGCTCCACAAGGCGCGCAATCATCGTTGCCGTCATCGATTTGGTGCAGGAACCGATATGAAACAGGTCTTTGATCGTGATCAGGTCTTCCGTACCGACTTTGCGTACCCCAGCAACCCCCTGCGCCGTGATTCCTTTCAAATCAAACTGGAGGGCAGCCATGCCGGGAACCCCATGCTCATCGATGGCATTTTTCAGAAAAGAGGTTAAATTTTTCATGGTTTGTACTCATTTTGCTGACCGCAAAGTCAATAAAGCGACCTCCGGTTTGCAGTTCAAGCGTAGGGGTGGCGAAACCACGCCAACGCCCGTGGTCGTGAAGACTTGTAAGCCGCTATTGAAGACACGGTATAAGCCTCGCGAGTATTTCTTGCCCAAGGCAGGCAGGATGATCGGTTTGGGCAGGCAGACTTGTCCCCCGTGAGAGTGTCCTGATAGTTGCAAAGAAATTGCATGGGACGCGGTTTCTTCCGCATAATCAGGTTCATGGCACAGCAACAGCTTAAAAGCGTCGGTTGGCGCGCCCAAAAAGGTCTTTTTCAAATCAGGTCGCCCATGCAGCGCGTCATCGATGCCGCCGATCCACCAATGCGCGTCGCGGACTTGGATACGCGTCGATTGATTCACCAGCATGCGCACGCCCGCCGATTGAAAATCTCTGATCAACATCGGCACCTGTTCGCACCAGTAATCGTGGTTCCCCAGACTGCCGAAAACACCATAGCGCGCTTTTAGCAAGGGCAGCAACGATGCCAAACGCGCCGCTTGTTCGTAGGCATTATGAATGAAGTCGCCTGTCAACGCGATGAGGTCCGGTTTGAGCGAAGATGCCGTTTCCATGACTTGCTTCAAGTAGGCATCGCCGACAAGATTACCGCTGTGAAAGTCGCTGAGATGCGCAATTTTGAATCCGTCCAAAGCGGGAGGAAGATTCTCTACCAGGATGTCTTGGCGCGTAACGGCTAATCGCCCATGCTCATTCAAGGTGAACGCCAACGCAGACAGCCCAAACAGGGACTCTGCATCGTTCAGCCATTTTCGCCAGACGGGTACTTTGTTAGGTTCTTCCACCCATGAATTATGACACAACCCTCTTTCATCATGGGTAAAAAATACGTTAACAAAGAGAAAGCAGGTAAAATTGGGGTTGTGATGAATCTTTTTCTCGCAAGACCCCTCTAAAGGGATAGGACAAAGACGAACCGTCTTTTAAGATGGAGGAGGATATTGAACAATGACAACAACACTAAAAAAAGCCAGCATCACTGCTGAGGAATTAGACGATATTTTGGAGCGAGGCGAGCCGTTTTTGCTATTGGACGTGCGCAACGAAGAAACCGCGCAGCAATGGCCGTTGCAAGCCCGCCGCCCCGTTCAAACCTTGAACATTCCCTACTTCGCGTTTGATGTCGCGGAAGAGGAATGTTGCGCGCAAATTCCCTCAGACACTTCTATCCTGGTGATGTGCAACCGGGGACGAACCGCCGAAGGGATCACCGAGTCGCTGCTTAAGCGCGGTTATCAGGCTGCCAAGTTAGAAGGGGGCATGAGCGCGTGGGGCAAGCATTACCGGGTACGCGAGATTCCCAACACCGGCGCAAATTTGAAAATTTACCAGCTGAGCCGAGTGGCGCGCGGTGATTTGGTTTATATTGTTCGCAGCGGCGATGAAGCCATTGTTATCGACCCCACCCGCCACATCGACGAACTGATCGCGCTCTCAGAGAAAGAGGGTTTCCGTATCATTGCCGCGTTAGACACCCATGCGCATGCCGATCATATCAGCGGCGGACCCGAATTGGCAAAACGATTGGGTATTCCCTACTACCTGCACCCCTACGATGGGATTCACCCGATTGATATGCTGCCCGCCACCATTGAGTATGAGCGGCTGTGGGACGGCTTTACTCTGTCTTTTGGAACAAGCCACCTGCGAGGCATTCACATTCCCGGACATACGCTGGGCAACATGGCGTTCTTGGTCAATGATCGGTTCTTGTTCACAGGCGATTCGATTTTCATCCGAAGCATTGCGCGCCCTGATTTGGGTGGCAAAGGAGAAACTTGGGCGCCCCTGCATTATCACTCTCTGTATCACAAACTGTTGACGCTGCCCGATGAGACGGTGGTGCTGCCCGCGCATTTCGGGCAACCCAATGAAGCGCAGCCGGATGGTAGTTTTTGGGAGACTTTGGGGAATATGAAACGCAATAACCCAGAATTGCAATTCAAGGATAAGGAAACATTCGTCAACTTCCTGCTGGAAAACCTGCCCGTGTTTCCACCGCAATATGTGGAGATCAAGCGCGTTAATGCGGGGCTTCTAACTCCAGACGCTGAAAAAGCGGACGAATTGGAACTGGGTCAAAATGTATGCGCGCTGTCGAGCGCGTACAAATAAACAGGAACTTTTGCCTCCCAATCGCGTATAGGAAGGTATTCAATGTTATTGGGAGGTGTAAGGAGCTATGTTTAATCTATCTATCAGGGCGCGAGCGCTGGCAGCATTGTCCGCGCTTGCGCTTGGCGTTTCCATCACAACCGGTTTCACTCAAAACTACAAATTAGACACCGCGCACAGCTATGTTAATTTCCGAATCAAACATCTCAATGTCGGCTGGTCATATGGCAGGTTCAACAAATTCGAAGGGACGATCGTGGTCGATGAGAAAAACCCGGCGCGCAGTTCGGTCAATTTCACTATCGACGCCAACAGTGTAGATACCAACAATACGCGCCGCGATGATCACCTGCGCGGTCCAGACTTCTTCAATGCGCGCCAATTCCCCACGATGACATTCAAAAGCCGTTCCTCAAAAAAAATCAATGCGACGACCGCGGAAATCACGGGCGACTTAACCATCAAAGGCATTACAAAGCCGCTCACCGTCCGGGTTGTTCGCACGGGTATGGGCGAAATGCGAGGACAGCAGTTGATTGGCATGGAAACGACCTTCAAAATCAAGCGCAGCGATTTCGGGATCACGTACGGGCTGCCTGGATTAGCCGATGAAGTCGCCCTCACAATCAGTATCGAAGCAATCAAACAGTAATGTGGGAGCAGGCGATTCCCGGCGCATTCGCGCCAGGAATAATGGCGGGTGTGTTGTTGGCGGTGATCTGGCGCGCCTTCTCGCGTAAAGCCGAGTTGAAACCGCGGGGCGGCGGCAGCGCGTTTGCGCTTGGGATCGCCTATTTCGGAGGGCATTGGCTCGTGGCGGGTCTGCCCTCCTTTCCGCCCATAGAGGTGACCGACTGGCTTTGTTACTTTGCGCTCGTGGGGATTATCCTGGGCATGCTGGAGTTTGCAGATCGCCCGCCCCGCTGGCATACCGCCATTGTCCGAATCTTCTTTGTGATTGTTGCCACTTGGCTGGTTTTGCAGCCCCTGCGCGAAGGCGTTTGGAGCGGTTGGACAGGAATAAATTGGACACTGGTCTTGGCTGCGCTTTGGCTGGCTGTATGGAACGCGCTGATCCCCCTCTCTAAGCGCGTTCAAGATATGAGTTTGCCGCTCGCCCTCTGTTTGATCGCTTCTGGCACGGCAGGCGCGATTCTTTACTCCAAAAGCGCGCTCATAGGACAACTGAGCGGTGTGGTTGCCTCCATGATGGGCGCATGTGTCGCCTTATCGCTCTGGAATCGTTCTTTTCACCTCACCGCAGGCGGCGCAACGCTCGTCGCGATTTTGCTGCCGATGTTAGGGATCATGGCGTTCGCATATGCGGAAATGCCCATGCCCCGACTGATGATGATGATGACCGCCATTTTCAGCCTGTGGATCCCCGAACTGCCCTTCTTCCGCCGGTGGTCTCCTCGTCAAAAAGCGGTTCTGCGCGTGCTGCTGCCTGCTTTGATAGTGGGAATCGCCTGTTTGATTGCTTATGTGGATTATCAATCGGTTGAAGAGTATTATTGAGATAAAACCTTTCCCGATTTGAGGTATGCTTATAGAGTTATGAGCAATCGGATCGATGGCGAGGCATTCAAAGCATGGCGTCAAGGGCTGCAGGAAGCGGAGCATGTCAAAACATAAATCATTCACATGAAAGAACGTAGAGCCATTCAAGTCTTAGACGATCAGACCGTCAACCGCATCGCCGCTGGCGAAGTGGTGGAGCGTCCTGCCGCTGCCGTAAAAGAACTAGTGGAGAACAGCCTGGACGCGGGCGCGACCCGGATCGAGGTCGAGGTGGAAATGGGCGGTCGTCAGATGTTGCGGGTACGCGACAATGGAATCGGCATGGCGCGTGACGAAGCCCTGCTCTCGCTCCAACGCCATGCGACCTCCAAAATCCGAACCGCAGCCGACCTTTTCAGCATAGAAACGATGGGTTTCCGGGGTGAAGCGTTGCCCAGTATCGCCTCTGTCAGCCGCTTAGAAATGACCACACGCCCCTTTGAACAAGAGAGCGGCACGCTGATTGAGGTGGAAGGCGGCGAGATTGTCAAAATGGAAGAAACCTCCGCGCCTGTCGGTACAACGATCACCGCGCGCGACCTCTTTTTCAATGTGCCAGCGCGGCTCAAATTCCTGAAGACGACCGCCACCGAGATGGGACACATCTTGGAAACCGTGATGCGCTATGCTTTTGCCTATCCAGAAGTCTCATTTAGACTGTTGCACGACCGCCAAGAAATCCTCTTTACGCAAGGGAACAGCGATCTGATTTCGGTGGTGGCATCGGTCTGGGGACGCGAGATCGCCCGCGAATTGGTGGCAGTAGAGACCGAACACAAAAATGTTCGCATCGCGGGCTTGATTTCACCGCCCCACGCCACACGCCCCACCCGCCAGTATCAATTGTTCTATGTGAATGGACGCCCCGCGCGCGGAAAGACCCTCTTTGCCGCGTTGGACGGAGCTTACAAAAGCCTGACCCCTGAAAAGCGTCATCCGATCTGTATACTCATGATCGAGGTGCCGCCCAACCTGGTGGATGTGAACGTGCATCCTGCCAAAACAGAGGTGAAGTTCCAACGCGAAAATGATGTGTTCAGCGCGATGGCCGCTGCGGTCAGAAGCGCGCTGTTAGACCACGGCATGATTCCCTCCGCGCTGCCGCCGGAATCGACTGCCCGACCAACACCCGCGATTCCCGATGTGCGTATCCCTACGTCCGGGACCGCTCAGCCGCCTGCCGGAAATACTATTCATCCGCCGGGAACGAAAGTCTATATGCCCGATTCCGAAACGCTCAACGAGATTCTTTTCCAGAGGGCAGGCTTATCTCCCACGCCGCCTTCCGAACCGGATGAGCGTCTTGACGAAGAGTTTGACAGCTCAGTTCCATCGGGGGAACAGCCTTCTTCAGATATCGCCTCAAGCGCGAATCAGCCATCCCCTGCTTGGATGACCGAAGAACCGCTCGCACCGCGGCATCTGCCCTTTGCCGATTTGTTAGACGGTCTGCAGATTTTAGGTCAGATCGCCAACACCTTTATCATCGCTTGGACCAACAAAGGTTTAGTCATCATCGACCAGCATGTGGCGCATGAGCGGGTGCTGTATGAGATGCTATGCGATGAGCGTGGAAGTATGCCCATCCAAAAACAATACCTGCTGGAAGGCGCGCCCCTGCAGTTAGATCGCAAAAGCGCGCTTCTCTTGCAAGAAAAAATGCAGGAGTTGGAACGCATCGGTTTTGAGCTGGAACCTTTCGGGACCGATTCCTTTCTTATCCGGGCAGTGCCTGCTGCCATCGCCCAAAAAGATTATCTCGGTTTGTTGCGTGAGATGATTGAAGAATTAGTGGATATCAGCGTGGCGCGCAGGCTGCCCGTCGCGCGCGAGCAAATATGGACCACGACCTCCTGCAAAATGGCGGTCAAAGCGGGCGATCCGCTCAGTATGCCGGAAATGCAGAAGTTGATTGAGGATTTGGCAAAGACAGAGAACCCGTATCTCTGTCCCCACGGACGCCCCATCACGCTCACCATGACCCTCAGCGAGTTGGAAAAGCGTTTTAAGCGGACGTAGCAAACGCGCTCAAGCGGCGCAGGGTCTCCTCGATATCGGTTTTCGTTGCGCGGGGACTGAGCGGGCATAAGCGCAACGCGACTCTGCCCTTCAACACGGTCGAGCTGATCATGGCATAACCGTCCTCAATCATTTTCTCGACCAAAGAGCGGTTCAAACGATCTTGTTCTTCTGCCGATAGGTGAGGCGGCGCGTATCGATAAGCCAATATCCCTAAGGTCGCGGGAGAGACGATTTCCCAATCAGGCATTCCGCGCAAAATTTGCTCCGCATATTCCGCCAGTCCTATGCTGCCATCCACCGCATCGCGAAAGGCTTGCGCGCCGAAGGTTTTAATGGACATCCACAGCTTTAAGGCTCGGAAACCGCGAGAAAGCTCGATGCCATAGTCGCAAAGGTCCACACTGCCGCCCCACCGTTCTTTATCTTGCAGGTAGGGCGGCAAAATGTGAAACGCCTCTTTTAACTTATCGAAGTCGCGAACGATCACACAGCCAGCCGCCATCGGTTGAAAGAACCACTTATGCGGGTCAATCGCCAGCGAATGAACCTTTTCAATGCCTTTCAGCAGAAACTTATACTTTTCAGACAAGATCGCGGCTGCGCCATACGCGCCATCGATATGCAACCACAAGCCCTGCTCCGCGCAGAAATCGGCTAATTCATCCAGCGGGTCAACCGCGCCGGTGTTGGTGGTTCCCGCGCTGGCAATCACAATCGCGGGCGTCCATCCCGACTCTCGATCCTGCGCGACGCGCTCTTTCAGCGCAGAGAGAGAAAGTTTGAATTGGTTATCGCTTTCCATCGTCACGATCTGTTCCGGCAAAAAACCCAACACTCGCAAGGCGCGGGCGACACAAGAATGGGTTTGATCCGAGAGATAAACGGTTCCCAGCGAGAGCTCTTCGCCCAGAGTAGCATGGCGCGCGGCGGTTAACGCAACTAAATTCGCAATGGAGCCTCCACTCACAAACAAACCGCCCGCCGTCTCGGGCATGCCCAGCCACTGACGCAGCCAATCGATAACAATCAATTCCACTTGGGTCGCGCCTGCCCCAACCATCCAAGTACCTGCAAAGATATTGGTACCCGCCGCCAGCGTATCCGCCATCACACCAACGTAGTTATTCGGCGCAGGCACAAATGCGAAATAACGCGGGTGATCTACATGGATAACGCGGGTTAAGACCTCCTGCAGAAACTGCGATAGAACGGCTTCAAACGGTTCGCCTTGCTCCGGAGGCGGATCACGCAGCAGGCTCTCCAACTCATCGCGTGTGGCGCGCGCGCCAATTTTGCTTTCCGGCAGGTTCTGCCAATAATCGACCAATGCATCGATAACTTGATAGCCCATTTCGCGCATGCGCTCCGGCGTAATCTCAAACGGGTTCCCCATGCTTAAAAGTATAGCCGTTTTTGCCTAAGGGATTGGATTACAGACTATCTCACTTTGCGCTTTGCTATTAAGGAGCCATGGAGTGCAACAAAGCGCAGAGTACCGTTATGCCCGCGTTTGCGGGATTTCCTTAAACAGAACGGTCCGACAGACCCCCTTACGAAACTGTACACGGAACCTTCTATACCTTTACTGACCAAGAGACTATAAACACCCTTTCATAAGATATTCATTTTTGTTTCAGTTCTATTTCATCCTGATGTTTCACAATCTTTATACATCCAATTCATTAGGAGGAAATGATGCGATTCACAATGAAGTATTGCTTTGCGATCAGCGCAAGCTTATTGCTGTTTGGACAGGCAGCCCACGCTCAGTCAAAATCCCTTTACGAGCGATTAGGCGGAGTCCATGCAATTGCTGGAGTTGTTGACGAATTTGTCAACCGGCTCGCCACAAACCAAGTCGTGGCTTCCAACCCGAGAACGGTGGCTTCACTTTCGAAAATTCCTATTCCGGCAATCAAATTCCAAGTCACCGCCATGTTATGTCAATCAACGGGAGGACCCCAAAAATACATCGGACGCGACATGAAAGCGGCTCACATGGGTTTAATGATCAGTGATGAGGAATGGGATTCCGCGGCATCCGACTTAAAAGCGACATTGGATAAGTTCAAAGTGCCAGATAGGGAACAACAAGAGTTGTTCCAACTGGTTGGAGGTTCACGTAAAGACATCGTCTCGGGGGATCCTACGCTGCGTAAGGAGGGACAACGTGATCCCAAAATGGGCAAGAAAGGCAGTCTTTACGAGCGTCTGGGAGGGGTCAACTCTATAGCCGCGGTCGTTGATGACTTCGCCGACCGCTTGCTGAAAAATCCTGTGATTTTAGGCAATCCGCGCGTTGTGGAGTCCGCTACTTCCGGTCGAATCTCGGTAGCTGGTTTAAAGTACTTGTTAACGGAACAAATCTGCGAGGCAACGGGAGGTCCTCAAAAATACTCGGGACGCTCGATGAAAGATTCACACAAGGGCTTGATGATTTCTGACCGTGAATGGGAGGCGGGCGCACAAGACCTCATCGCTACACTGAACAAGTTCAAAGTGCCAGAAAAAGAGCAAAAAGAGTTGCTGAAGAGCATCGAGTCAACACGCAAAGACGTGCAGCAAAAATAAAGACGTTTTCGTGGGCAGGAAACCCTTCTTTTACAAAGAAATCGGTTTTCAGCCCATGAACTCTCTCAATATTTACTTCACAGGGATTAATCAAGTTGAGTGCCGGATGGAACCTGTCGGCGATTTAACCGCTGGACAAGTGTTGATACGCGCCGACAAAAGCTTGATCAGCACTGGCACCGAACTTATCTGCTTAGGCGGACTGTATGCCCCCAACACCCATTGGGACCGGTGGTTACAGCACCCCCATCTACCGGGCTACAGCATGATCGGTTTCGTTGAGGCATTAGGAGATGGTGTAACGGGCTTGCAAGTGGGAGATCGTATCGCAGTTCC